>CAZKYG010000096.1:0-20455 GCA_964556915.1 uncultured Gemmatimonas sp. | reverse complement strand
GGTCGCCGGTGCCGGCAGCGCGGCCTGCATCAGGCGGCGCGCCGTCGCCGAGCGCAGCGCGAGCCCGGTCGTCAGGTGGTAGCCGTGCCCCGCGATGCCGAATCCGGCCGACATCCACAGGAGCGTGCCCGTCGGCCCGGTGAACACGTCGCCGATCGGCAGCATGGACACCAGCGCCACGGCGATCGCGCGCACGGCGTTGGCGAACTGGTCGCTCCGCGTCTCGCGGAATCGCGCGGATTGCAGCACGAGCCCGCCGATGCCAAGGAAGAACAGCACGCCGCCCACCCAGCCGTAGATGTAGAAGATCTCCAGGAAGCCGTTGTCGAGCGACCGCACGCCCTGCGACCCGCGCAGCTTGATCGCGCCGCCCGTCGTGCCCAGTCCGTTGCCCTCGGCCGTCTCCACGATGCCCGCCGCCGCCGTTTCCGAGAAGTTGTAGCGCTTCACGAACGAGTTGTCCTCGGACAGGTTCGCGAAAGTCTGGATGCGCGGCAGGATCAGCGCGCTGAACTGTGGCATCCGCGCCACCGGAATCGCGATGAGCGCGACGGCGATGAGCGTGATGGCGTACTTCGGCAGCTGCTTGAGCGGCTGCCCGAACTGCTGCACGACGAGACCGATCACGAACGCCGCCCATGCCGCGCGCGTGCGCGTCAGCAGGAGCGACAGGATGGCGATGCCGATGCCGACGAACCGCAACCGGCCCTTCTGCGGGAGGAGCATCAGCGAGCCCGCGCAGAGGAACGCGGCGAACGGGCCGGGCGTGTTCAGGGTGCCGTAGACGCGGGCGAGGAACGGGCGGGGCGCGCCGATGCTGCGCAGGCCCGCGTTGATCATCCACTGCGCGTCCCACCGCGGCATGACCACGAACTGGTAGATGCCATACGCCGCCAGCAGCGGCAGCGCCCACGTGAACGTGCGCCGCACCGCGTTGGCGAACTCCGGGTAGCGCCGCCAGTTGATCGCCACGTACAGCCCGAACGTCGCCGGCGCGAGCCACGTCGTGAGGGCGTACATCGCCGGGACCACGCCGGCGTTGATCGCGCCGACCGAGAATCCGTACCCGAACGCGAGCAGCACCAGGAGGAATGGCGCGTACAGCATGCCGCGCAGCTCCCGGAGGCGGTGCAGCACCGTGAACGCCGCGAGCAGGGCCACCGCCAGCGGTGCGATCAGCACGATGCTCGTCGGGCTCCAGCCGTGGCGCATGTCGAGCACGCGCCGCACGAAAGGCGTGATGAACCAGAGCCAGAGGCTGAAGCTGACGTAGGCGCCCTGGTCGCGCAGGTAGAGGAGCAGCCCCGTGGCGACGGCGAGCACGAGATAGGCGAGGTTGGCCAGCGACCCGCCGATGCCCGCCAGCAGCGCGAGCGTCCCGCCGATGTAGAAGAGCGCGACGACCTTGGTGAACTCGACGTTGCCGCGGGACGGCGGCGCCGCCGGACGCGCGGCAGGCACGGCGCGGCCCCCTACGGCGCGACCGACGGGTCGCCGCTGGCGCGTTCGCGCATCAGCCGCTCATGCCGCAACCGGCGCCGCAGGCGGCGCCGTCCGGTCACCACGGCGTAGGCCAGCAGGCTGATCGCGATCGTCGAGCCGATGCCGTGCGCGAACAGGCTGAACGGGGCGATCCCCGACGGCGCGGCGGCCACCGGCGCGTTGCTGGCGCGGAATGTTCGCATGCCGTTGAGCGACTGCAGCGCCGAGAAGTCGACGCCGAACATCTGCATCGGCAGGGTCGTCGTGAATCCCGCCGAGAGCGTCGGGTCGCTGGCGCGGAAGATGAACATCACCGCCAGCCACATCCCGATCAGCATCAGCGTGCTGAGGTAGAGCGAGCGCGACGTGATGCCGCGCCGGCGCGAGTTGCGGCGGCGCCCCGACCACGGCTGGTCGAGCAGCCACCAGACGAGCAGCGACGCGCCCAGCGTGATGACGAACACGAGCGGCGCGACGAGCAACTCCAGGCCGAACAGCACGACGCCGGCGAGCGACGCCGCGCTGAGCTGCCCCGAACTCGGCAGCCGCTCCGAGCCCGTCTCGAAGAGGTCGGGCACCAGCTCGCGCGGCCCGCGCGCGCCCTGGCTGGTGCGCGCCGCGATGCTCGTCGAGAAGCGGTCAGCGGGCATAGTCGTAATAGTACCCGTAGCCGAGCCGGTACCGCGAGCTGCGGCGGAACTCCACGTCGTTCAGGATCGCGCCCGCCAGCGTCACGTTGACGTTGCGCAGCTGCTGCACCGAATAGCGCAGCTCGTCGCGGTCGGTCTTGTCCGCGCGCGCCACGAGCAGCAGCGCGTCGGCCTGCGCACCGATGAGCGCCGCGTCCGTGAAGAGGTTGAGCGGCGGCGTGTCGAGGAAGACGTAGTCGTACTGGCCGCGGAGCCGTTCGAACAGCGGCTGGAGGCGCGCCGCCACCAGCAGGTCGGCCGGGTTCACGCTCGGCGCGCTGCCCAGCGGCAGGACGTCGATGGTGCCGCCGCCCTCCATCTGCACGCGCCGGATGCACTCGCCCGGCGACGCCTGGCCGTACATGAGGTCGAAGAACCCCGGCGCCGGCGGAATGCCGAACACCTCGTGCACCGTGCCGCGCCGCGTCTCCGCGTCGATCAGGATCACGCGCTGGCCCTGGTGCGCCAGCGTCACCGCGAGGTTCACCGTCGTCGTCGTCTTGCCGTCGCCCGGCAGCGCGCTCGTGATGACGATCACGTGCGGTGCGCGCGGCGGCGTCAGGTAGTTCAGGTTCGTGCGCAGCGTGCGGTACGCCTCGGCGGCCGGCGTCTGGTACTCGCGGCCCGCCGCCGGCTTCTGGTCGGCCCCCGCCGTGGAAGGCAGGCGGTAGCCCATCGACCGCGACTGCTGCTGCAGGTTGGGGATGATGCCCACCACCGTCGCGCCGACGATCGCGGCGAGGTCGTGCTCGGTGCGGATCGTCGTGTCGAGCCAGTCGCGGAGGAAGGCGACGAACACGCCCACGATCAGGCCGGAGAGGATCGCCACGGCGTAGATCAGCGTCTCCGACGAGCCCGTCTGCTGCGACGGCGTCACCGCGTCGTCAAGCACCGATGCCGTCGAATCCGACACCGCGGCCGTGATCTCGGCCTCCTTCAGCTGCGACTGCACCAGCGTGATCATCTCCTCGATGATCCGCCGGTTGCGCTCCAGCTTGCCCAGCTCGAGCGCCTGCTCCGGCACGTGCTGGAGGCGCGCCGTCACCGTCGCCGCCTCGCGCTGCTTGCGGACGTACTCGCTGTCCAGGTTCGTCACGTACTGCAGCGTGCGGCTGCGGATGGTCGCGGTCGTTGCCCCGATCTGCGCGTCCACCGCCTCGACGCGCTCCGAACCCGGCAGCAGCGTCGTGAGCAGGTCGCGCCGCGACGCGAACAGGTTCTCCAGCCGGCCCACCTCGGCCGTCGCGATGCCCGAGCGCACGAACGCGCTCGTGGCCTGCAGCTGCTTGAGCAGCTGCTGCGCCGCCTCGATCGAGTCCGCCGACGCCACCGGCTGCGCGAGCGCCTGGCGCAGGCCCACGCGCTGGTCGTCGAGGTCGCGCAGTGACGTGTTGAGTTCGCCCAGCTGGTTCGTGAGCGCCGCTTCCAGCTGCGACACGCTCGCGATGCCCTGGCGCTGCAGGTAGGTCTGGATCGAGTCCTCAGCCTCGGCGATGTCGGCCGTGAGCGCCGCCTTCTGGCGGTTCAGGTAGTCCACGCGCGCCGTGGCACCGCTCCGGTCCAGCTCCATGCGCCGCTGCACGAACGCGCGCGCCACCGCGTTCGGGATGTCGCGCACCAGGATCGAGTCCGGCCCGCGGAACGTGATCGAGAGGACGTTCGCATCCTTGTTCTGCTGGCCAACCTCGATCGAGCCGCGCAGTCCCTCGGCGGCGTCGATCCGGCGGGTGAGGCCGATGCCGAGGCGGTCCAGCGCGCGCGCCGTGCCCGTCAGCGCCACCCAGCCGCCGATGATCGGAAAGGCGCCCGTGTCGGGATAGGTGCCCAGCAGCGAATCGTTGCTCGCCAGGCGCACCTCGTGCCCCGTCGGCACCTTCACGAACCGGTACGACTCGGTCGGCGCGTCCGGCGTCGTGCGCGCGGCGGAGATGTAGAGGCTGCGGATGATCGCGTTGCGCTGCGGCTGCTCCACGCCGATGCGCAGGCCCAGGTCGTCGACGACCTTGGACGCGAGCGTGCGACTCGTGATCACCTCGGATGCCTGCGCGAGCAGCGTCTGGTAGTCGGCGCCGCCGAAGTAGTACAGCGCCGCGGGCGAGCTCGCCTGCTTCTGCTCGTCGATGCGCACGGTCGCGGTGGCCTGGTACACCGGCTGGATCTTGCGGACGGCCGCGATGGCCGCCGCCACCGCCAGGCCCACGCACACCACGATGATCCACGCGCTGCGCGCGATGGTCTGCCAGTAGCGCCGGAGGTCGATCTCGGGGTTCGGATCGGCGAGCGGCGTCTGCAGGACGGGAAGGTTCTCGACGGCCACGGTCAGCGGGTGATGATGAGGATCACGCTCGCGAGCGTGGAGATGACGGTCACCACGAGCGATGCCGCCTGGATCGTGGTGCCGTTGCGGACGAAGAAGCTGTTGTCGGCGAGGTAGATGGCGTCGGTGCGGCGGATGTCGATCGAACCCAGCCGCGCCTCGTGCGGCAGCGCGAGCCGGCTCCCGTCGGACTTCTCCAGCGTGACGTCGGGCGCGCCGCTGGCCGACGCCGGACCGCCGGCGCGCGCCACGAGCCCCAGCAGCGTGACCGTCGGATCCGTCGCGTAGACGCCCGGCGAACGCACCTGCCCGTAGAGCGTGATGTCGCGCAGCATCGTCACCTGCACCGCCGCGTTGCGCACGAGCGCGCCGTAACGCGCGTTGAGCAGCGACTCGAGCGAATCGACGGCCAGGCCCTTCACGGCCAGGCGGCCGATGCCCGGGAAGAACGCCGTACCATTCACGCCGACGATTGTCTCGCCGTCGAGATCGGAACTCCGGTACACCTTGGTGCGGATGATGTCACCCTCATCCAGCTTCCAGATCAGCCCGGCCGCCACGGGCGCCACCGGCGTGATGGATTCCGGGTGGCGGGTGGCGCATCCGCAAAGCGCGACCGTCGCCGCGAAGGCGCCGACGATCGCGCGTCGCCGGCCGCTGAACCAGGCAGGTGGTGTCATGGCATCCCGTGAAAGGCCCGGCACCCGCGTGCAGGGTGCCTCCGTGACAAAACGATTGACACTGTTCATGGCAACTTCGCCCCGGAGTTCCCGGCGCATCAGAATGCCCCCCGCATGCTCAGCACGGCCGGCACCGTCCGCAGCAGGATCCAGAAGTCCCGCCAGACCGTCCAGCCACGGATGTAATCGGCCTCGAGCTGCACGACCGCCTCGAAGTTCCGGATGGCGTTGCGCCCGCCCACCTGCCACGGCCCCGTCATGCCGGGCAGCACCTCGAACCGCACGAAGTGGCGCTGCTCGTAGCGCGACACCTCCGACGGCAGCGACGGTCGCGGGCCCACGAGCGACATCTCGCCGCGCAGCACGTTCAGCAGCTGCGGCAGCTCGTCGAGCGACGACCGTCGCAGGAAGCCGCCGATCGGGGTCAGCCGCGGGTCGGCCGGCAGCTTGAACAGGGGATCGGCCGAGTAAACGTTGACGGCCGCGAGCAGCGCCTGCTGTTGCTCGGCGTCGGCGACCATCGTGCGGAACTTGATCATCTCGAACACGTCGCCACCCAGCCCCACGCGCCGCTGCCGGAAGAACACCGGTCCGCGCGACGTGACGCGGATGGCGATCGCCACCAGCAGGAAGAGCGGTGACAGGATCACGAGCCCGGCCAGCGCGCCGACAAAGTCCACCGCACGCTTGAGCACCAGCTGCGAGCCCACGAGCGCCGGACGCGAGAGCAGCGAGAGCGGTTCCGAGTGCCGCAGCACGAAACTCGGCTCATTCAGCTCGCGGAGCGCCGTGCGTCGCGACGCATAGACCGTTGCGCCCGCGCTCGCCCCGCCGATGATCACGGCCTGCAGCGCGAGATCCGACACGGGTCCCACCAGCACCACCACGTCGGCGTCCGCGTCGGCGAGCGCCGTGGCCAGCTCGCGCATGCCATCCGCCGCCGATGCCGGCCACGCCGGGTCGAGCACGTGCGTGCGCGGCGGCGTATGTCCCTCACGCCCGCGCTCCTCGAGCACGCGCGCCACCTCGGCGGCCGTGCCCACGACGAGCGTGCGCTCGGGGTCGTGGCGCCGGGGGTCCAGCGTGCGCAGCGCATGTTCGAGCAACCGGCGCTGCACCACGAGCGCGAGCCAGCTCAGGCCGAGCACGATGGCGAGCAGCATCCATCGCGCCGGGAGGTTCGACGTGAACACGTCCACCCAGCGCGGCAGCACGAGGCCGAGCAGGAGCGCGGCGAAGATGCGCGCGGGATGCTGGCGCCGCTCCGTGTGCGCGTACGCGCGCGTGACGAACAGGCTGAAGATGAGCAGCGTCACGCGGCGCGCGAGCGCGATGGTCGTGTGCGGAATGAGCCCGCGCACGAACGTCTGGCCGTCCTCGCCCAGGCCGCCCACGGACTCGGAGATCGGCAACGTGGCGAGCAGCGAGAAGATGACCGACAGCGTGAGCACGTCGGCCACGAGCGTGATCGTGCCGAACATGACTTCGCGCCAGAAACGACGCCGCTGCAGCTCGAGCGCGCGGTGGCGCAACTCGAGGTGCGAGAGACGGGTCGCTGGTTCCGGCGCGGTCGTCACCATTTGGTTCGGCAGTCGTCTCCCCTACGACTTGGCTTCGTGGCATATCCGGTCATGGTGGCCCGATCGCATCTGCAGGCCACCTGACACAGGACATCTATAATGTTGCGCTCCTCCGGAGAGGAACGTAGCTGACTGGACAAAAAGCTGCCAGTGTATTATGCTTCGACATCACCATCCCGGACGACAGTCTTTGTCGGCCAGGCCGCCAGTCCACGCCCCTAAATTCTCGTTCACGAACGCGATCGTCATAACTCCACGAGACAGTGTCGGCTCCCTTGCAGGCCCTTCCGCCCCGCCCCGATTCCCCTGGCTCGCCCGCCGGCGATGAGCATCGCTTTCGCCCGGCGGCGGCACAGTCGGAAGTCGACGCGCTGCGCCGCTACCTCGCGATGGCGATCGAGCGCGGCGCGACGGATGTGCACCTGCGCGCGGGTGACGGCGTCTACGCCCGCATAGACGGCCAGCTCGTTCCGCTCGAAACGCCGCCGCTCTCGTCGGTGAGCACCTTCGAGATGGTGCAGCACATCCTGTCCACGTCGCACAACGCGCCGATCATCGACGACGTGCGCGACTTCACCGGGCCGTGGAGCGCGCCGGGCATCGCGCGGTTCCGCGTCAGCGTGCTGCGGCAGCGCTCGAGCTTTGCCATCGTCATGCGGGTCATCCCGGACGAGCTGCCGAGCCTCGAGTCGCTCGGGCTCCCGGTGACCGTCGCGTCGGCCGTGCTGTCGGGCTCCGGCCTCGTCATCGTCACGGGCGGCCCGGGCTCCGGGCGCGCCTCCACGGTGGCGGCCATCGTGCACCACCTCAACGTGCACGCGCCGCGTCGCAAGCACATCGTCACCATCGAGCCGTCCATCGAGTTCCTCCACCGCAACATCCGCTGCTCGGTCACGCAGCGCGAAGTGGGCGTGGACACGGACAGCTTCGCCGAGGGGATGCGCGCCGCGCTCGACCAGGACGCGGACGTCGTCGTCATCGGCGACCTCGACGAGCCGGAGCTCATCGAGCTCGCCAAGCGTGGCGCCGAACAGGGCCGCCTGATCATCGCGAAGATGACGGCACCCGACGTGACGGGCGCCATCCGCGCCTTTATCGCCGGCCTGCCGTCCGACCAGCAGGACTCGGCGCGGCTCCAGCTCACGGAGATGCTGCGCGCGATCGTCGCCCAGCGCCTGCTCCCGCGCGCGGACGGCATGGGCCGCGTGCTGGGCGCCGAAATCCTCGTCATGACGCCGGCGGTACGCGAGGTCCTCGCCGATCCCGCGCGCATTGGCGAAATGCGCTCGGCGCTCGCCGAGGGCCGCGCCGAGTTCGGCACGCAAACGCTCGACCAGCATCTCGCCGACCTCGTGATCAGCGGCCTCGTGTCGTTCGAGGTCGCGCTCTCGCTCGCGAACAACTCGCTCGACTTCGAGCTGCAGCTGCGCGGCCTGCGCCGCTAGCCCGCGTCCGGCGCGGCTCCGCACCACGCGAACGGCGCACCCCGGTGCGCCGTTCATCGTTTCAGCCGCCGAAGATCCGCCTCCACCACGGGCCGCCGGCGGTCGCGGTGCCCACCGCCGGAACGGGGAGGGGCATCTCGTTGCGCAGCAGTCGCCCCGGATTGACGCCGAGCAGCAGCTCGGCCTGCGCGGCGAACCCGGCGTCGCCGAGCGTGCGCGCGAAACGCGCCGTGGCGGGCTCCCCGCGCGCGTGGTAGTCCGCGCAGGCAAACGACGCGAGGCCCGCGCCGAGGATCTCCAGGACCTTGCGCTGCGCCGTGCGGCCGTACTCCCCGAGCAGCGACCCCGCGTTCACCTGGAGCAGCGCGCCCGCCGCGATGAACTCGCCCAGCTGGTGGACGGATTCGAGGTTGCGATACCGCTCGGGGTGCGCGACCACCGGCGTCCACCCCGCGCGGCGCAGCAGGCCGATCGCCATCGCGGCGTTCACGGGCGGGAGCTGCAGGCCGGGGTATTCCACCAGCACGAAGTTCGTGCCGGCCAGGCGCAGGCGCTCGTCCGCGAGGTCGGGATCGGGCACGTCGAGCATGACCTCCACGCCGCGCTCCACGCGCATCGGCGATCCGAACTGCCGCGCGTCCGCCTCGACGAGGTCGCGCAACGTCGCCCAGCCGGCGTCGAGCTCGGCGAGGCGCGCCGCCAGTCGCGCGGGCTGGTGCGTGAGCGAGCCCTCGAAGTGCGGCGTCACGATCACCTGCGTCACGCCGGCGCGCCGGAATGCAGCGAGCGCGCCCGCGCTGAACTCCGCGTCCTGCGCCCCGTCGTCCACGCCGGGGATCAGGTGGTTGTGAAAATCCGTGTACGCGATCGTCATGCGGGGCGCGTGGATGTCGTGCCGAGGGCCGCCGCGAGCGCGGCGTCGAGCGAAGGGTGGACGAAGTCGAACCCCGCCGCAAGCAGCCGCGCGGGCCGCACGCGCTGACTCGCGAGCAGCACGCCGTCGGCCATTTCGCCGAAGGCGGCGCGCAGCGCGAACGGCGGCGCGGCCAGGAGTGCCGGCCGGCCCAGGGCGCGCGCGAAGCGTTGCGTGAACTCGGCGTTGGTCACGGGCGCCGGCGCCACGACGTTGAACGCCCCGGCGAACGCGGGGTCGTCCACGGCGCGCACGATCGCGCGGACGGTGTCCTCGAGCGAGATCCAGCTGAGCCACTGCCGGCCGGAGCCGAGGCGCGCGCCGCCCCCGAGCCGGAACGGGACGCGGAGGCGCGCCACCATGCCACCGCCGCGGCCGAGCACGACGCCGAGACGGAGGTGCGCCACGCGGATGCCCGCCGCGAGCGCCGGCCCGGCCGCCTCCTCCCACTCCCGTGCGACCGTGGCGAGGAAGTCACCTCCCGGCGGGCTGGACTCGTCGAGCCAGTCGTCGCCGCGATCCCCATAGATGCCCACGGCGGACGCAGCCACGAAGGCTGCCGGGCGCGGCTCCGCGTGGGCGAGCGCGCGCGCCAGCGCGGCGGTGAGCGTGACGCGGCTCTCCCGGATGGCCCGCTTGCGCGCCGGCGTCCAGCGTTCGCCGATCGTTGCCCCGGCGAGGTGCACGACCGCCCGCGCGCCGGCCATGGCGCGCAATGCGTCGCCGTCGAAGTCGGCGCCGGGTGGGGGCCAGCGCAGGTCGGCGCCGGCGCCGCGACCGATGCGCGCCACGCGAAGCCCGCGCAGCTCGAATTCCTCGCACACCGCGCGACCAACGAAGCCCGACGCGCCGGTGACGATGATCAATCGAGCTCCAGGCTCCGCCAGAGATACCACGTGGCGACGGAGCGGTACGGCGCCCACCGCGCGCCGATCTTCAGCATGCGCTCCGGCGTGGGCAGCGTGCGGAGGCCGAGCAGCCGTTGCACGCCCTTCTGCACGCCGAGGTCGAGTTCCGGGAACACGTCGGGCCGGCCGAGGTGGAACATCATCACCATCTGTGCGGTCCACCGCCCGATGCCATGCACCTGGATGAGCGTCGCCATCACGTCGTCATCGGACATGGCGCCGAGCGATTCGAGCGGCAGTTCGCCGCTTTGCACGCGCCGCGCGAGCGCCTTGGCGTATTCCACCTTGCGCGCGCTGAGCCCTGCGGCGCGCAGCTTCGGCGCGCGCGTGGCCAGGACCTGGGCCGGCGTGGGGAGCGTGTTGCCGTAGAGCGCCTGCACGCGCGAAAAGATCGTGCCGGCCGCCGTGCCCGAGAGCTGCTGGTACACGATGCACCGCAGCACGTAGCCGAAGTGCGTGAGCTCGCTGGTCCCCGTCCACCGGCACGGGCCGACACGCGTGATCACGGCCCCGAGGGCCGGATCCGCGCGCTTGAGGTGCGCGACGGCGCGCCGCCGCAGGGCGGGGCTCGTCACGGGCGAATCGCGTTCTCCCCGCGCAGGATCGCGCCCCAGATGAGCGTGTACGTGGCCTCGCTCTGGCCGCGGTACTGCGGCCGGAATCCATAAAGCACCACGTGACCCTTGCCCCGCGTCACGTCCACCATCGCCGCCTTCCCCGCGATCTTCTCACCGCCCAGGAGCCAGCCCGAGAGCAGCTGCGTCTTGCCGTCGGGGAACTTCGCCACGGCGGTCGCCTGCGACGGGTCGGTGATGTCGAATGCCGGACCGTCCTCGAACCAGACGGCGGGCACCGGTGCATTGAAGAGCGACGCATCGGGGTGCGTCTTGTCCACGTCCACGGAGAAGATCGAGCCCGGTGCGTAGAAGTCCGTGTTGCGAACGCCCTGCAGCACGTTCTTCACGGGCAGTTTCATGGTCTCGATCGCGTACTCCGAAGCCGCGTTGAACGCGAGGAGGGTGCCGCCGGCCTCCACGAACGCCGTGAGCGCCGCGGCGCCGGGCGCCCCGAGGCCGCCCTTCAGCGAGTCGGGATACTGCCCGCCCAAGCCGCGCGTGATGGCGTTCGCGTTCTGGTCCGGCAACAGGATCACGTCGTACTTCGCGATGAGGTTGCCCGCGCGCACGTCCTTGTCGTGCAGTGTGGTGAACGGGATCCGGTACGTGTCGAACACGTAGCGCGTCCAGCCCTCATCCATGGACGAGTTGTAGCTCTGGTAGATGCCGATGCGCTTCGTGCTCGTGCCGGAGAGGCCGGCGACGGAGAATGCGGGCGACTTCACCTCGGGAACCACGGGCCCCGTCGGCGGCGGGGCGTCCATGACCGTCGCGACATCCACACCGAACAGCAGCGGCAGCGTGTGCGCGGTGACGTCGTACGGGCGCTTGGGCGGGCCGCCGGGATACTCGAAGAGGTTCGGGTACTTCTGCCGCTCGAGCAGCGACTTGCCGTACCCGCCGAACGGCTGCTTCGTCAGCACGGCGTAGCTGCCCGCGGGATACGTCTTGCCATCCACGGAGACGGGCGCCGTCGTCTCCCGCACCTCCACCTGGCCGTGCTGCAGGGTCCACACGAGGCGCTGCAGCGAGGGCTGGCTCGCCTGGGCCTTCGGAATCACGAACGCCGTGGGCCACGGATCGCGGCCCCATGGCGGCATCGCACCGAGCGCGCGGTCGCCCATGGCGGCGTACGACTCGAGCCAGGAGTGGCGTTCGCGTGCGGCGTGCGTGAACAGCGCCCACGACGCGGCGGTCTGGTACTTCACGATCTCCTCGTAGCCCCACTTGCCGCCGGTCCAGAGCGCCGGGTAGTTCCACGTCGCCTCGCGCGCGTCGTAGCCGCGGCCGGTGCCCAGGCGCGAGAAGTCCACGTTCACGGGCGTCGCGAGCCGGGCGCTCGCCGTCTCCGTGAGGAGCCGCGCACCGCGGTGCACGAGCGAATACTGCCGCGCCGGGCTCCACATGTCGTAGCTCGCGTTGTTCGCGACACCGGTGAAGCCCTGGTCGATCATGGACCACGTCATCTGCATGCCCAGGGCGTTGGTGCTCGCCGTGAGGATCGGGTCGATGTTGGGCTCGACGGGATCCATGTACGGCGGGATGAAGATCCGGCCCGCGTTGCCGCCCTGCTGGTGGATGTCGTTGACGATCTCGGGGTCCCACGGCGTGTAGAGCGAGTCCACGACGTAGCGCGTCTCGGGCTGCGTGAACGCGTACCAGTCGCGGTTGTTGTCGTGGCCGGTGTAGTGGTGGTACAGCTCCGGCGGGTTCGATCCCTCGGCCGGCGTGTCCATCGTGGATCGGTACCAGTCGCCGACGATGTCCACGCCGTCGGGGTTCTGGCTCGCCACCATCATGATGATCGTGTTGGCGCGGATGAGCTTCGCGTTGTCGCTCTCCGAGCGCGCGAGCGAGTCGGCGAGGTTGAGGCACGTGCTCCAGCCGCCCACCTCGTTCGAATGGATCGAGCACGTGACGAGGATGACATTCTTGCCCTCGTCGATGAGCTTCGCCCGGTCGTCGCGCGCGGTGCGCAGGCGCGGGTCCATGAGCTTGCGCTGGATCTGCCGGTAGTGTTCGAGGTTCGCGAGGGTCGCGGAGTCGGAAATGAACGACACGAGAAACGGCCGCCCGAGCACCGTCTTGCCAAGGGTGCGCAGCTGCAGGCGCGGCGACGCCTTGTCGAGCGCGGTGAGGAAATCCGTCACCTGCTTCCAGCTCGGCAGCTTGCGGTCGTCGCCGGGCTTGAAGCCGTACATCTGTGAGAAGCTCGGCAACGCCTTCGCGCCGCGCGCCTGCGCCGAGGCATGCGACCCGACGGAGCCCGCCAGGGCCAGGAGCGCGACCGCGGTCGCGGCGATTCGGTTCTGGAGTGTCATCGTTTGCTCAATCCCGGGGTTCAGTCGCGCCTACTGCCACATCCAGCGATCATCGAGCACCTGCACCGGCCTGGTGTAGTCGCGGCCGTTCACCGTGAGCTTCACGACGTACGTGCCGGGCGCCGCGTTCGCTCCGCCGCCGCCGCGCCCGCCACCGCCGGCACTGGTGCAGCTCGACGCCGCCGGGTTGCCGCCGGCACCGCCGCCACCACCACCGCCCCCCCCACCGCAACCACCGCCGCGCCCACCACGACCGCCCGCCCCGCCGGCAAGCATCGGTGCCGCCAGCGTCCATTGCATGCGGTTGAGCCCCGCGGTCGCCTTCACGGTGGACTCGCAGACCGCGCGGCCGCTCGGCTCGGAGATCGTGACCTTCACCTCGCCCGCCGTCTTCACGTAGAACTGCACGGCCGTGCCGGGCAATGGATTCTCCCCCTCGAATTCCTTCTCACCGCCGGTGTAGATGTTCTCGCGCAGGTCGTTGAGGTACGCGACCGCGGGACGCACGTCGAACAGCACCGCGTCCGCCGCGGCCATCTCCGGCTTCCACTGCTGGAGCGGCGTGATGTCGTCGGCGATCCAGATGCTGCGGCCGTGCGACGCAACGATGAGGTCGCCGTCGCGCGGGTGCACGAGGATGTCGTCCGTGCGCACGGTGGGATACCCGTTCATGAACTTCTGCCAGGATTTGCCCGCGTCGAGCGAGAGGTAGAGCCCGAACTCCGTGCCGACATAGAGCAGGTTTGGGTTCTTCGGGTCTTCGCGCACCACCTGCACGTTGCCGTACGCGGGCAGGTTGCCCGTCACGTTCGCCCACGTGCGGCCGTAGTCGTGCGTCACGAAGACGTACGGATGCAGGTCGTCGCTCCGGTGACCGTCCACGGAGACGTACGCCGCGCCCGGCTCGAAGTGCGAGGCGTCAATGCGCGAAATCCAGTACGCGTTGTCGCCCGTGAGTGCGCCGGCCGGCAGGCCCGGGATGTTGTGGCCGACTTCGGTGAACGTGACGCCGTTGTCCTGACTGACCTGCACGTTGCCATCGTCCGTGCCGGCCCACACGACGCCGGGGCGCACGCTCGACTCCGAAATGGAGATGATCGTGCTGTACGATGTGAGACCGTCGTTCTTGGAGAGCTGGTCCACCGTGCCCGCGACACCCATCACGCTCACCTTGCAGCGGTCCACCTGCTTCGTGAGATCGGCGCTCGCGTAGAACAGGTCGCCCTGGTTGTCGGAGCGGAACAGGCGGTTGCCGCCGATCCACAGCACGTTGGGATCGTTCGGCGAGAGCAGTACCGGCGTGTTCCAGTTGAAGCGGTAGGCGTCACCCGGCGTGGCGTTGATCACGTTGCCCGCGCCGCCGCCGCGCCCGCCACGGCCGCCGCCGCGCCCACCGCCACCCGCGGCGATGATCCGGCCGTCCACGCAGCTCCCGGCCGCCGGCGTCGCGCCACCACCGGGTGCGGGCGGCGCGCTCGGCCGCACGCTCGTCGAGCGGCCCGTGCGCAGGTCCACACGGTTCGTGTTGCCGTCCTGCGATTCGGAGAAGAAGGTGAACCGGTCCGTCGGGTCAACGGCCGTCTGGAAGCCGTCGCCGCCGCCGATGCGGAAGAACTGGTGGTTCCGGATGCCGCCACGGCTGCGCGTCGCGCTCGGCCCGCTCCAGCTGTCGTTGTCCTGCAGGCCGAAGAAGACGTTGTACGGCCGGTGCATGTCCGCCGTCACCCAGTACGCGAGGCCGGTCGCCATCGTGCGCACGTATTCCCACGTCTTGCCCTGGTCCCACGTGACGGCCAGGCCCGCGTCCGATCCGCGCAGGATGTGCTGCGAGTTGTTCGGGTCCACCCAGAACGCGTGGTTGTCCACCGTCTCGTTGCCCACGCCGAGCCCTTCGTCCATGCCGACGAACGTCTTGCCGCCGTCCACCGACTTCGCCGACTGCACGTTGCCCACGAAGATCGTGTTCTCGTTCGTCGGATCCACGCGAATCTGGCTGAAGTACATCGGGCGTCCGTTGCAGTTGCTCACGAGCGTCCACGTGCGCCCCTTGTTGGTCGAGCGCCAGACGCCCGGCCGGCGGGGATTCGCGGCCGGCGCCTTCTGGTTCGTGTCGGCCGCCGCGCCGCCGCGCCCGCCGAAGCCGCGACCGGGTCCGCCGTTGTCGCACCAGTTGTAGCCGCCGCGCCCGCCGAAGCCGCCACCGCCGCCGGCGGTGTCGGTCGTGTCGGGCTCGTTTCCGCCATCGGTCTCGATCTCGGCGTACACGACGTTCGGGTTCGACCGCGCCACGTCGATGCCGATGCGGCCGTACGTGCCCGGTGGCAGGCCGCTCCCCGTGAGCTTCGTCCAGCTGCGGCCGCCGTCCGTCGTCTTCCAGAGCGCGCTGCCGGGTCCGCCGCCGTTGAAGCAGCAGCTCGTACGACGCCGCTGGTAGCTCGCGGCATAGAGGGTGTTCGCGTTCGACGGGTCCATGACGATGTCGGTGAAGCCCGTGTTCTCGTCGATGTACTTGATCTTGGTCCAGGTCTTCCCGCCGTCGGTCGTCTTGTAGACGCCACGGTCGGGGCTCGGGCCGAACAGGTGGCCGGGCACGGCCACGTACACCGTGTTCGTGTTCTTCGGGTCGATCACGATGCGCGCGATGGTCTGCGTTTCGCGCAGACCGACGTGCGTGAACGTCTTGCCGCCGTCCGTCGACTTGTAGAGGCCGTCACCGACGGTCGACGTGTTGCGGTTGTTCGGCTCGCCAGTGCCGACGTACACGACGTCGGCGTTGGTCGGATCGATGGCGATGTCGCCGATGGACGCCGAGCCGTACGTCTCGAACACGGGCAGGAACGTGGTGCCGGCATTCGTGGACTTGAACACGCCGCCGGTCGCGTACCCGACGTAGATGACGCTCGGGTTCCTGGCGAACGCCTCGATATCGTCGATGCGCCCGCCCATGCTGGCCGGCCCGATCGAGCGGAACCGGAACGCCGAGAGCATGGGGTCGGCCGAGCGGTTGATGACGACCGTATCGCGCGGGCGGAAGTTGCCCTGGGCGCGCACGAGCGGTGTGGCCAGTGCAAGGAGGGTGCCGGCGGAAAGCAGCTGGCGGATGGTCATGGTACGCACGTCGAGTACTCCGGGGAGGAATGCGGTCACGTCGAATCTGCCGCCCGGAACCCGGCCGGGCTAGGATTCCGTCATGACCATACGCATCGTTGCCGCCCTTGCGCTGGCCGCATCGCCACTCCTCGGGCAGTCGCACGTCGCCCCCGCCCGGCGAGCCGCGCCCGACACCCTCGCCTGGCCCACCGGGACATTCTCCATCCTCGGCTACGACCCCGAGACCGGCGACATCGGCGGCGCCGTGCAGTCCCGCGTCTTTTCCGTGGGCAACGGCGTGTTGTGGGCCGAGGCCGGCGTCGGCGCGGCCGCCACTCAGGCCGTGGTGGACGTGAGCTACGGTCCGCAGGCGCTCGCCGCCCTCCGCTCGGGGCTGTCGGCGGAGGCCGCACTGAAGAAGGTGATGGCCGACGACCCCGACCCCCGGCCCGCGGGCGGTCCGCAGGCGTGGCCCAAGGCCGGCCGCCAGTTCGCCGTGATCGATACGAAGGGCAACGTGTTCGCCTTCACGGGGCCGAGCGCCCCCGATTCGGCGTCGCAGCACTACTGCTCGGCGCCGCACCACTGCACCGCGCAGGGCAACACACTCGCGCACCCGGCGGTCACGGACTCGATGGTCGCGGCGTTCGAGCGCACCCCCGGTCGGCTCGCGTTCCGGCTGCTCGCGGCCATCGAGGCGGGTCAGGCCGCCGGCGGCGACAAGCGCGGCATGCAGTCGGCCGCAATGATCATCACGAACGTGAAGCACGGCTGCGGCATCTGGCTCCACAACGACGTCATCCTGCGCCTGCAGGTGGACGACAGCCCCGAGCCGATCAAGGAGCTCAGGCGCCTGGTGGAAAACCGCGCCGCGCAGCGCCGCGACTCGACGTGCCGCCCGACGCCGTGACGAGCGCCCGCCCGGTCCGGCCCGGCGGCACCGCGGCGCCGGCGGTTCGCTCCGGGCCGCCGGGCAACTAACCGCTCGCTTCCCGCGCCGCGAGGCGTTGCAGCACCTCGCCGAGGTCGGGCACTTCCTCGAGCACGCCGTGCACCGGGTCGCTGCCCAGCCGTTCCATGCGCTCGACCGCGTTCCGGATCGTGTAGTCCTTCGGGTCGAGTGACGCGTTCACCTCGTGCCACTCGAGCGGCATCGAGACCGTCGCGCCCGGGAGCGGCCGCACGCTGAACGGCGCCACGATCGTCTGCCCGTGGCGGTTCTGCAGGTAGTCGAGATAGACCTTGGTGCCGCGCTTGGTCACGTGGCGCGTGATCGTCGCGATGTCGCCGACCTCGCGCAGCACAAGCCGCGCGAGCAGTTCGCCGATCGTGCGTGACTGCGCGTACGTGAGCTGCTTCGCGAGCGGGATCAGGATGTGGAGGCCGGTCTTGCCCGTCGTCTTCACGTACGTCGGCAGCCGGATGGCCTCGCAGATCTTCCGAAGCGCCAGCGCGGTCGTCACGACGTCGGAGAACGGCGCCTCCTTGGGGTCGAGGTCGATCACGCACCAGTCGCACTGCTCGAGCGAGCCCACGCGGCTCGCCCAGATATGCATGGGAATCGAGCCCATGTTCGCCACGTAGAGCAGCGTCTCGACGTCGTCGCACACGAAGTAGCGGATCTCCCGCTGGGTCTCCTCGCTCCAGATGGGCACGGTGCGCACCCACGACGGCACGAACTCGGGCGCGTCCTTCTGGTAGAACGACTTGCCGTCGATGCCGTCCGGAAACCGCGTGAGGACCAACGGGCGGTCCTTCAGGTACGGCAGCATCCACCGCGAGATCGCGCGGTAGTACTCGACCATGTCGCCCTTGGTGTACTTCTCCGCTGGCCAGTAGACCTTCTTCAGGTTCGAGAACGCGACGGACTTCTCCCCGGGATCACCGGCGGGGGCGGCGGCCACCGCCGGCTCCGCCACGCTCGACGCCGCCGCGACCGGCCACCATCCCTGCCGGTCGCAGTCCTTCGGATCCTTGTCATCGCGCAGTCGCAGGAAGGTGGGATGGCGCAAGACGCCGTCGGGCGTCCACTCGCGGAACTGCACCTCGCACACGTAGCGCGGCTCGACCCACGTCGTGGTCTTCGTCTCCGGAATGGCGGAGTCGGGGAGCGGACCGGCGCCCGGTTCCACGGACGGGCCCGAGCACGGGGGCGTGTCGCGGGTGATCGGCGCGAGCCGCTCCATGATCTCGCCGAGGAGCCGGTCGTCGAACCCGGTGCCGGCGCGGCCGGCGTAGCAGAGCGTGCCGCCCACCATGTCGGCGAGTTGCAGCGCGCCGAAATGCGGGCGGCTGCCCTTCGGCTCGGTGAAGCCCACGATCACGAAGTCGCCCGTACGCTCGGCCTTGATCTTGCGCCACGCGTCGGATCGGCCGCCGCGGTACCTCGAGTCCGCCCGCTTCGCGATCACGCCCTCGAGGCCGAGTTTCGTCACGCCGGCGAGGAATTGTTCGCCCTGCGTCTCGACGTGGTCGAGCACCCGCACGGCGCCGAGTTTCGGCAGCGCGCGCTGCAACAGCTGCTTGCGGGCCGAGAGCGGCAGGCCGCGCAGGTCGAACCCGTTGAACGCGAGAATGTCGAACGCGAAGAACGTCGCCGGCAGCTCGACGGCCGCCGCCCGGATCTCGATGGGAGACGACAGGCGCCCGCGCTTTTGCAGGCGCGCGAAGCTCGGGATGCCCTGCGGGTCCATCACCACGACTTCGCCGTCCACGATGCAGTCGCTGAGCGGAATCGCCTTCACCGCGCGCGCGACCTCGGGAAACACGCTCGTGTAGTCGTTGCCGTTGCGCGTGAGCAGCAGCGCCTCGCCGTGACGCTTGGCCGCGATGAGCCGGTAGCCGTCGAGCTTCAGTTCGAAGAGCCATCCCTCGCGCGTGAACGCCGCGTCCGCCGGCTCGGCCAGCATCGGCTCGACGTCGCGCGCGTCCACGTCGCCCGTCGCGGCGCCGGCCTGCTCCGCCGCCTCGCGCAGCGCGGCCTCGCGCGTTCGGCCCTCCTTCACCTCCTCAACCGTGAGCCCCGAGAGCACGGACTCCTCGGGAAACTGGTCGCCCGGCGAGCGCAGGTACTGGTCGCGCTCCTTGATCAGCAGCCAGTCCTTTTCGCTCTTCTTGATCTTCACGAGCGTCCACTTGCCGTGGAGCTTGTAGCCGCGGAACTCGAAGAGGAGCTTTCCCTTCACGAGTCCCTCGCGCCAATCCTCGAGCGGGACCCACTCGCCGCGGTCCCAGACGATCACGCCGCCCGCGCCGTAGTTGCCCGGCGGGATGATGCCCTCGAAGTCGCCGTACTCGATCGGGTGGTCCTCGACCTTCACGGCGAGCCGCTTGTCCGCCTGGTCGTACGACGGCCCGCGCGGCACGGCCCACGAGCGCAGCACGCCGTCCATTTCCAGGCGGAGATCGTAGTGCAGCTGGCGGGCGGCGTGCTTGTGGACGATGAAAAGTCGGCCGGGCGTGGTGGAGACGCGCCCGACCGGCTCCGGCGACGAATCGGCGGAGCGCTTGGCGCGGTAGGCCGCCAAGTGGTCGGGGGGTCCCGGTTGGTCCGCCATCTGATGAAGGATGGCTGGCAAGCGCCGGGTTTGGTCAAGCCCTCTGGCGGCCGACTACCCGCGCGCGCACCCGGGCTCGCCGACCACCATTACGGCGATCGTGGTGCGAGGTAGATGGTAATGGACCGCACCGACCCAATACCCTGGACGACTACAGGACGGGCCTTTGCGAGCGTTGCCAGATCGCGACCGGCTTGCTCGTTCAGCGCGTCGCGCCATGATCTCGGATGGCTCTCTCCATGAATCACCACGTGACCGGATCGTAACGCTGGCACACCTTCGGTTTCACGCAGCCTGGCAAGTGCCCGAAGAGCTGCCGCAAGAGCGCCGGGAGTCGCCCGACCCTCCCGTAGCAGGATCATGTCCCCGGTCGGATCGCCTACTCGCCGTCGCAATTCGGCGGTAGCGGTCGAGTCGGACAGCCGCTGAACAAGCGCCACGCGAACGCTCATTTCGCCTGGGGTCAGGGACGTTGCTGACGCTGCAGGAACCGGATGCGCTTGTCGCAACGAGAACACACTGTCAATGAGCAATTGAACGTCTGGCCGCGCCGCGTAGCTGATCTTGCGAACCGACGGGTTCGCGAGTTGTTGCGCGACGATCTCGCCTGTCTCAGGCGGCAGCAGTTGTCTGATCTGGTCGACCAACTTCAACTCAGACGGCGTCCGGACAAGGGCTGACTGGCCGGCGGCGACGGGGCCGGAAGTGGGCACAGCCGCTCGCGGTGCCGCAGGCGGTGCGTCAAGGATGCTGCAACCTGCAAGAATAGTTATGCCGACGGACGCGGCCAGTCTGGTGCGCATCTCTACCGCCCTAGCGCGGGCGCGGGCACGGGCACGGGCACGGGCACGGGCAC
>CAZKYG010000095.1:0-5109 GCA_964556915.1 uncultured Gemmatimonas sp. | reverse complement strand
GAAGCTGCGCATCCCGAGAATCCCGGTTGAAGCAAGTGCGGGACAGACAGAGTTCCCCCGCCGACCGAACCGAGATTCTCGGCACGCGCGCTGCCGCGCTTGGCCGAGAATGACTCTGAGGTGAACTAGACCTGCGTGCGCAATCGCGCGCTTGCCGGCGGCCTCAATAAAGTTCCAGGCAACCCGCTTCGTCGTTTGCCATGAAGCTTTCAATCAGCGCCGCGTGATCCCGCAACAGGCGCTCGATAGTCGCCGTCGGCTGGTTGCCACAGCGAAGCCAGATCACCTTCGGCGGCGTTCCGCGCAGCGCAGCCATGTCGGCAAAGTCCGCATCCAGCGTGACGATCGTAAAGCCTTCGCGCCGGGCGAAGTCCCAGATGGCGTTGTCGTCTGCCTCATCGAGCTTGGCGCGCTTTGCCTGCGCGGCGTCCGGATAGATGTCCGCGAGCAGGCGGCACAACCGATGGCTCAGATTCTGGTCGAACAGCGGCTTCACGCTGAAGCGGTCACGATCCGCCGTTCGCGGTCAGCGGCGTAAGCGAGCGCCGCGCGGATGTCCGCCTCGGTCAGTTCGGGATAGTCGGCGATGATCTCGTCATGCGACATGCCAGCAGCCAGCCAACCGAGAACGTCAGCAACGGCGATACGCATGCCCCGGATGCACGGCCGCCCGCCGCGCTTGCCGGGCTCTTGAGTTATGATGCTGCGATAGTCTTCGGACATGCTTCGCTCTTAGCATACAGGGGCATTCAACGTAAGTGCGGCGTTGAGTAAGTCGCCCGCGTAACGGGCTTGTTTTGTGCCGTGCTATAAGGTGACCAACTCTGCGAGCTTCGCAGCGACGTCGGCAATCGGCATTTCTCGAGTATCCAGACCGTTTCGCGAGGCGAGCATGGGGCTAACTTCGCGTAGAGCTTCGTAGGTCGTGTTATGCACGATTGGAACTAGTTGCTCGCGCTGCAGCAGCACCGAAAGTTCTTTGTCCGCCACGCCTGCCGCCGGAAGGCGTTTCAGCAGCGCGGGAGTTACCAGCACAATTCCGATCCGTGACTTCGCCAATCCCTTGTCGATGGCGCGAAGAAATGGCTCGCCCAGGCCGATGTCGTTCTCGCTGAACCAGACCGAGACGCCACGCGCAACGAGCAAATTGTACAAATCTTTGGCGGCGTCCTGCCGGTCGTCCCAGGCGTGGCACAAAAAGATCTGTCGAAGGTCCGGCAGAGGTGCCCGCTTCTCGACGGTCTCGCGGATCGGCGTGAGCGCCCGCACTTCTTCAATCGTGTATAGTTGGGAAGAGCCCGGAGGCGACCAGCGTGGCCTTGAGCTGCGGCTGGAGCCGCCACCGCTGCTCCGGGTGCCTCCACCGCTGCTCGACGAGGAGTAGGATGGCAGCGAATACGACGGGGAAGAGTAGGACGGTCGCGAGTAATCGTAGCTGCTGTAGCCTCTAGAACGACCGTAGCGCCCACGGCATGCGGGACAGTTCTCTGCAGCGCTTGCTGAACGATGGCCTTCAACCGGTGCCGTACATCTCGCCATAGCCCCACTTAGCCTCGCATCTTACGGGAAAATCGCGGCCAGCGGGTTGTGCTGTTTGTTCAACGGGAAACAGTGCCGCTCGATGAGGCGCCGTTCTGCCTCCTTGTAGCCGAAGATGGCGTTCGGTCCCGGGGTGTGCACCCACACCTCATTCGCCCCCATTTCGATAACTTCGTGCATTCGCTCGTGACCCGTCAGGCGATTGAACAGGTCTTCTGCAATACCCGCGTAGTACATCCAGCAGCGATCCTTGGCGAAGATGTAGACACAGTTCTTGCCGGCTGGCCGGTAGCTGATGGGGAAGACGTCGAAAGTATAGTCCACGCCGTAATCCGGCACGACCACCTTCGGTGGCACCATCAGCTGGGCCAGGGCGCTGGCCGCTGCTGAAAGCGGATCAGTTAGGCCAGAGAGGAAATCGCCCGACCTGGGAGGGCCAGCAAGCGCCGAGAGAAAGGCGTTCGATGTTGGCAAAGGCGGTGTGAGCCCAGAAAGGAAGGCGTTTGTCGGTGGTTCTGGGCGGAGTCCCAGAATGGCGTCCGAAAGCGTCAGCGGGTTGTAGCCAGGAGGGCCGCTCCCAAACATGCCATTACGCGACATCACAGTTGTTCCTGTGGCGCGTTATCTGCGGGACGCAGAGAATCGCCGACCCACGCGCATACAATGCGCGCGTTCTCTCAGAACGCAATGGGGGATATTGAAAATATTAGTGCAACAAGGTTAGCGAGTCGTAAAGAGAACCCAACCGGAACGGCGAAGATTTTCTGCTGCTGGGTGCCTGATCGTCTCAAACGTCCAGCTCGCCAGCGAACTCGGCGTTGTCCTGGATGAATTTGAAGCGGAGTTCGGGTTTCTTGCCCATCAGGGTTTCGACGAGTTGTTCGATCGTCTTGCCTGATTTCGGAACCGTGACGCGGGCGAGGGTGCGCGTCGCCGGGTTCATGGTGGTTTCCTTGAGCTGGGCCGGCATCATCTCACCCAGGCCCTTGAAGCGGCCGATCTCCGGCTTCTTGCCCTTGAACTCGGCCTTGAGGAGTTCGTCGCGGTGCGCGTCGTC
This sequence comes from uncultured Gemmatimonas sp., assembly GCA_964556915.1. GTDB lineage: Bacteria > Gemmatimonadota > Gemmatimonadetes > Gemmatimonadales > Gemmatimonadaceae > Fen-1231. The sequence goes on along the minus strand of CAZKYG010000095.1, from coordinate 2,513 downwards.
GCGCGCATAGACCGACTTGCCGCCATGGCTGAGGCGATAGAGCGGCGGCATGGCAAGGTAGAGGCGGCCCGCATCGATGAGCCCCGGCGTCTGGCGGTAGAAGAACGTGATCAGCAGCGCCGCGATGTGCGCGCCGTCCACGTCGGCGTCGGTCATGATGATGATGCGCTCGTAACGCAGGTCCTCGACCCGGAAACGGTGGGCGAGGCCGGTGCCCAGCGCGGTGGCGAGGTCGCCCAGTTCCTTGTTGCCTGACAGCTTCTCATCGCCCGCGCTGGCGACGTTGAGGATCTTGCCGCGCAGGGGCAGCACGGCCTGGTTGAAGCGGTCGCGCGCCTGCTTGGCGGAGCCGCCGGCCGAGTCACCCTCGACCAGGAACAGCTCGGTGCCGTTGGCGGAGCCGTCGGAACAGTCGGCCAGCTTGCCGGGCAGGCGCAGCTTGCGGGTGGCGGACTGGCGCGCGACTTCCTTGTCTTTCCGCTTCCGCATGCGGTCTTCGGCCTGGCCGATCGACCATTCGAGCAGGCGCGTTGCGTCCTTCGGGCTGGCGGTGAGCCAGTGGTCGAAGCGGTCGCGCATCGCGTTTTCGGTGATGCGGAAGGCGTCCGTGGTTGAGAGTTTTTCTTTCGTCTGGCCGACGAACTCAGGGTTGCGGATGAAGACGGAGAGGAGGGCGCCGGCCGTGCCCAGCACGTCGTCCGCCGTGATCATCCCGGTCTTCTTGTTGTTGGTCATCTCGCCATAGGCGCGCAACGCCTTGGTGAGGGCCGAGCGCATGCCCGCCTCGTGCGTGCCGCCCTCGGGCGTCGGAATGGTGTTGCAGTAGGACCTGGTGAACCCGTCCGCCTCTCCAAAACCGTTGGAGCTCCACACGACCGCCCATTCGACGGCGCCGCCGCCTTCGACTTCGACGCGGCCGGTGAAGGTGTTGTCGAGGACGAGGTTGGCGCCCTCGGCCTCCAGCTTCATCATGTCGGCGAGGCCGTTGGGGTAGTGCAGCGTGGCCTCGGCCGGGGTCTTGTCGTCGTCCTTCAGGAGTTTCGGATCGCAGCTCCAGCGGATTTCGGCGGCGCGGGAGAGGTAGGCTTTCGAGCGCGCCATCGCGAAGAGGCGGGCGGGGCGGAAGTGCAGCTTGTCGCCGAAGATCTGCGGGTCCGGGTGGAACTTGACCTGCGTGCCGCGGCGGTTGGGGGCGGCGCCCACGGTCTGCAGTTTCGAGGTCGGTTTGCCGCGCGAATAGGTCTGGCGGTAGAGCTTGCGGTCGATGGCGACCTCGACCTCGACGAAGTCCGACAGGGCGTTGACGACCGAGATGCCGACGCCGTGCAGGCCGCCTGCGGTCTCGTAGGCCTTGTTGGAGAACTTGCCGCCCGAGTGCAGCATGGTCATGATCACTTCAAGGGCGGTCTTGTTCTTGAACTTCGGGTGGATGCCGATCGGGATGCCCCGGCCGTCATCCCGGACGGCAAGGCTGCCGTCCTTGTCAAGCGTCACGTCGATCTTGATGGCGTGGCCGGCCACCGCCTCGTCGATAGCGTTGTCCAGCAACTCCGCAAAAAAGTGATGGTACGCACGTTCATCGGTCCCTCCGATGTACATCCCAGGACGTTTTCTTACGGGTTCGAGGCCTTCGAGGACCTCGATGTCCTTCGCGGAATAGTTGGAGCTGTCGGACGACTTGCCGCCGTCGAACAGCTTTGCCTGGTTGCTCTTGGCCATAGGTTCCCTGACCGCCGAATCAGCGCCGGACTTACGCACCCGGAGCTAGCCTGAACGCGCCTGACTGGACAATTCGCTCGCTTAAGAAAGCCTTGCAATCCAGTGTCGCAGCGGCGTCTCTCGCGGTAAAACGGGCTTGGACTGGGGATAAGGTTCGTGAAGAAGCAGATACTTGCGCAAGACTTGATGACCACCGCTGCGCTGATCGGTCTGTTTGTGCTGATCCGTCGGGCGCGGACACGCCGCGCGGCGCGCGAAAGCCGGATCGCCCGGTTGGAGAAAGCTGTCGAGGATCTGGATCGCAGGATACAGGCGATCCGTTAGAAGCTCTCGCGCAGTGGGTGATCCACAACGATTGCACGGCCGGCTTTCAGGACCAGAACCGAATGAGCCGTATCGGGTGGGATGATCGCCGCCGTGCCTGGGCCACATCGATGGGTCTCGCCGGCTATGGTGACCTCGAGTTCGCCCTCGATGATGTGCCAGGTTTCTTCCTGCTCGTGGGAGTGGCCGTGGATGTCCGCGCCCTTGTCGAACTCCCACCAGACAAACGTGTTGTTCTTCGAGTGGAACAGCTTGCCGCGCCATCCAGGGCGTTTGTTCAGTGTTTCGATCCTGGCGGTGTCGATGAAGGGCATGCGGCAAGACTAGCATAAGGCGCTCGACCCGTCTTGCCGGGGGATGGCGGCGCCATAGGATCGGTTCAGCAATCGGCGATGCGGATGGAGGGACGGATGCGAAGCCTGATGATCGGCCTGAGCCTGTTGCTGGCGGCCTGCAGTTACGAAACGCCG
>CAZKYG010000094.1:0-15705 GCA_964556915.1 uncultured Gemmatimonas sp. | reverse complement strand
TAGCGGTCGCGCACGCGCGTGCGCCCGTCGGCGTCCACGGTGGCCTCCATCGCGCCCTCGCGCACGGCGCCCATCTCGACCGCCACCGGGGACGGCCGCAGGAGGGGAAACAGTCCGGCGATGGCGGCCAGCGTCACGCCGCCGCCGATGAGGTATTTGCGTTGCAGGGGCATGGGTCACTCCCTCGTCTTCAGCGCGGCGACGATGTCGAGGCCGCTCACGAGCTGCCACACGACGCCGCTCGCCAGCGCCGAGATCCCGACCACCACGCCCACCGCCACGAGCAGCGAGTGGGCCGACAGGGTGAAGGGAAAGTGGTAATGCGACGTCTTGAACCCGCCGGCGATGGCCAGGCTGAACACGAGGCCGAACGCCAGGCCGGGCGGAATCGCGCCCGCGGTGACGATGGCCTCCTCGCCGAGGAGCATCGCGGTGATCTCGCCCCTGGTGTACCCGAGCACGCGCAGGCTCCCGAGTTCGCGGCCGCGTTCCGACACGGCGATGCGCGCGTTGTTGTACACGACGCCCGCCGCGATCACCCCGGCCGAGAACACCACGAGCGACATCACCAGGAGAATGCTCTGGCTCGTCTGCTCCTCGAACGACTGGATCATCGCCGAACGCCGGGCGGCCCCGGCGACGCCGGGGAACCGCTTGAACGCCGCCGACACCATCGGCTCCGCGCCCGGGAGCGCGGCAACGTAGGCGCCGGAGATCGCGTCCCCTTCGCGCAGGAGGGCGCGCAACGCGTCGAGATCCATGTATCCGCCGAGCGCCATCATCTCATCGACCGTTCCCACGACGGCGACACCGCGGGTGACGCCCTTCTCGAGGAGCTCGACGCGGATCGTGTCGCCCGTGCGCACGCCGAGCTCGTCGGCGACGCCGCGCGAGAGGATGAGGCCGTCGGCCGGGAGGGCGTACGGCGCGCCGTTCACGTCGACGATGCGATGCAGGTCGCCGCCGCGGATGATGCCGGTGATCGGCCGCGCGAGCGTCCTGGCCGGCCCGTGCAGCCGCACCGGTGCGGTCCGGAACGGCTCCACCGCGCGCACGCCCGGGATGGCCTGCAACTCGCGGAACGCACGCGCGGGTTGCGGGCCCGTGAACGACACCGTGAAGTCCTGCCGGTTCGCCAGCGTGAACTCCACGCGCCGGACGACCGCGAAGACATCGTACGGGAACAGCCCGGCGATGAGGATGGCAATCGCCAGGCCCACGGCGACCATCGAGGTGAGGGTGCGGAACGGCCGGCGCTCGAGGTTGCGGAACACGAGCCGCGCGGACGGCGAGAGGACATGCCCGAGCTTCAGGTACTCGAGGAGGAGCGGCCGCGTGCGGCCCGGCGTCTCCGGCCGGAGCGCCTGTGCCGGCGGCAGTGCGGCGGCACGCCGCACCGCCGCCAGCGCGCCGAGCAACGCGAACGAGCCGCTGACGGCGATGCCGGGAACGACGCTCGCGGCGTCCATCGCGGGACTGAGCGAGGGAAACTTGAAGAACGCCGCATACAGATTCGTGAATGCGTGACCCATCCACGCCCCGCCGGGCACGCCGAGGACCGCGCCGAGCGTCACGGCGCCGACGGCGAACGCGAGGTAGTGCCGCCCGACCTCCGCGTTCGTGTACCCGAACGCCTTGAGCGCTGCGAGCTCCTCGCGTTGCGCCGCCACCAGCCGCGACAGCACGACGTTGAGGAGAAATGCGCTCACGATCAGGAAGAAACTCGAGAACACGGTGACGTTGGTCCGCAGCTGGCTGAACTCGTTGCGGAGGATCGTGACCATCACGTGGTCCTCCCGGCCGTACGCACCGGCGCCGCCCCACGGGGCGAGCTCGCGGTCGAGCGCCGCGAGCACGGCCCGCTCGTCGGCGCCGGTGGAGAGCCGGACCGCGACGTCGTTGAACGCGCCCTCCATGTCGAACGCCGCGTCGAGCATGCGCCGCGGCGCCCACAGGATGCCGTAGCGCCGGCTGTCGCTGAACGGCCCCATCGCGCCCTCCACCACGAATTCCGGCGAGAGCGCGACACCCACCACGTGCAGGCGGCGCCAGCGTCCGTTCACCACGGCCCCGAGCGAGTCGCCCGGATGGAGGCCGTTGACGCCGGCGAATCGCTCGCTGATGAGCACCTCGTCGTCGCGGCCGGGCGCGATCCAGCGACCCTCGCGGACGAACGGTTCGTTGATCATCGGTCCGCGCACGGCCGGAATGGACACCACGTGGCCGATGGCCGGGTCCGCAAGGCCGGGCACGTCGAGCCGCACGTTCTTCACCACGCGCAGATCGACGGCCGCGACGCCGGGGATCGCCGCGAGCGCACGCCCGGTGGCGAGCGGCGCGCGCTGCAGCGTCGCGAACACGTCGGCGAACCGGTGCCGCGTGAAGTAGTCGTCGCGGGCGCGCTGCAGGCCCCGGATCGTGCTTTGCAGGCCGGCGATGGTCATCACGGCGCAGCCCATCACGGCCGCGATCGAGAGCACCTGCAGCCAGTGGCGGCGGAGGTCCCGGAGGAGCTTGCGGTCGATGGCGCGCATCGGAGCGACTCGCCTCACCAGTCCAGCTGCTCAACCGGCGTGCGCCGCGCGTTGCGGCGCTCCTCGGAGATCGTGCCGCTCGTCATCCGGAGCACGCGGTCGCCCATGCCCGCGATCACCGCGTTGTGCGTGATGACCGCGGTGGTGGTGCCCAGGTCCCGGTTCACGTCCGCCAGCGTGCGCAGCACCAGCCGGCCCGTCTCGGCGTCGAGCGCGCCCGTGGGTTCGTCGCAGAGCAGCACCTCGGGGCGCTTGGCCACGGCGCGCGCGATCGCCACGCGCTGCTGTTCGCCGCCGGACATCTGCGCGGGGAAGTGGTCGAGGCGTTCGCCGAGCCCGACGAGACGGAGGGCGTCGTCGGCGCGCATCGGCGCCCTGGCGATGTCCGTGACGAGCTCGACGTTCTCGCGCGCCGTGAGCGTGGGGATCAGGTTGTAGAACTGGAAGACGAACCCGACGTGCTCGCGCCGGAACGCCGTCAGCTCGCGCTCGGTCATTCGCGTGAGATCGTGCTCGGCGAACCACACCGTGCCGGAGGTGGGTGTGTCGAGACCTCCGAGGATGTTGAGCAGGGTGGATTTTCCACTGCCGGACGCGCCCAGGAGCACGACCAGCTCCCCGTCGTAGATCTCGAGATCGAGCGAGCGGAGCGCCGGCACGGCCACATCGCCCATCTGGTATGTCTTCACCAGATGGTGGACGCGGTAGACGGGCGCCGCGCGCCCGGGTGCGGCGGGTGCGGCGCCCGCGGCCGCGAGGGAATCGGCGACCGGACTTGCCACACCTTCATGGTGCGGCGGCGCGGGCGGCCCTTCCATAAGGAGGGTCTCGCCCGCCGCGTGCAGGAAATCCCTACGGCGCCCGGTGCGGCGCGGCGTCCCCGCCACCCGTTCGCCCGCCCTGGCGCACGGTCAGGAATCCCCGCAGGCGGATATCCTCGCTCGACGCGCCGACCATGATGCGGAACTGCCCCGGCTCGATGACGCGGTTCAGGTCCGCGTCGAGCATGGACAGTTGCTCCGGCCCGAGCGTGAACGTCACCTCCCGCGCCTCGCCGGGCGCGAGCGACACGCGCGCAAATCCCGCGAGCTGCTCCACGGGCCGCGCCACCGAGGCGAGCACGTCGCGCACGTAGAGCTGCACCACCTCGTCGCCGGCGCGCGCGCCGGTGTTCCTGACGGTCGCCCGTACGGTGGCGATCACGCGTGGCGCGACCGACGGCCCCTGCGCCCGCGCATCGGTCGCGGGCGTGACCACGTGCGGGCGGTCGGCGGCGTCCGGCGGCACGCCCACCGTGTCGGGCGAGATCGTGAGGCCCGAGTACGCGAACGTCGTGTAACTCAGCCCGTGCCCGAACGGAAAGAGCGGCATGCCGGTGCCGTCCACGTAGTCGTCGCCGCGGCCGGTGGGCTTGTGGTTGTACACGAGCGGCAACTGGCCGTCGCGCATGGCGAACGTGACCGGGAGCCGGCCCGCAGGGTTCACGTCGCCAAAGAGCACGCGCGCGACGGCGGGGCCGCCCTGCTCTCCCGGATACCACGCTTCGAGCACCGCGCCGACACGGTCGATCCATTGCCCGCCGGTTACCGCGCTCCCGCCCACGAGCACCACGACGGTCGGCTTCCCGGTCGCCGCGACGGCCTCGATCAGCTCCTCCTGGTGCCCGGGCAGGGCGAGCGTCGAGCGGTCGCGAAATTCCCCTTCTTCCACGCCCGCCACCACCACGGCGACGTCACTCGCGCGCGCCACGCGCACGGCCGAGTCGATTGCGGCGCGCCAGTCGTGCCGGACGCCGGCGTCCCACACGAGCTTCACGCGCGCGTTGCCGGTCGTCTCGTGGAACTCGAGCATCATCTCGTGCGACGTGCCGCCGGCGAGTGCGACGTTTGCGAGGTGCGCGCCGTACGACGCCTTCGCCCAGTGGTCGATCACGAGCCGGCCGTCGAGCCAGAGCCGCCAGCCATCGTTTCCCTCCACGCCGATACGCCGCACGCCGCCCGCGGGCACGCGGATCGTCCCGGTCCAGCGCACGCCGTACCAGTCGAACGCGAGGCCGCGGCCGGGCGAGTTGAGCGTCCAGCCGAAATTCACCGCGCGGTCGCGGCGCGTGAACCGCGGGGCGCCGGCCAGGTCGGGATTGTCGAAGTACTCGCCGCGCAGGCCAACGACGCGCACACCGGCGGAATCCGTGGAAAGGCTGGAGTCGCGGACCGGCACGTACTCCGGCGAGAGCCGGCCGGGGCCGGGCGCGTACCGCACGCCGGACGCGCCGAGCCGCTCCCGCAGGGCGGCGAGCACGGATACCGGGGACGACCCGGCGGCGGAGTATCCGCCAAGGCGCGCCTCGGCGACGTCCTCGCCGATGACGGCGACGCGCTTCACGCTGGCGCCGAACGGCAGCACGTGCCGCTCGTTGCGCAGCAGCACGATGGCCTTCTCCTCGGCGTCGCGCGCCACTGCGAGATGTTCGGCGGCCCCGGCGAGCACGGCCGCCGCGCCGGCATCCACGTACGGGTGATCGAACAGGCCGAGCGCGAACTTGGCGCGCAGCACGTGCGCCACTGCGCTGTCGATCACCTCGGGCGCCACGAGGCCCTGCGTCACCGCCTGCAGGTACGGCCGCGCCTCGCGCCAGCTCGACTGGAACACGACGTCGAGCCCGGCCTCCCACGCATGCTTCGCGGCGGTCGGCGTGTTCGGCTCGGTGTAGTGGAGCACGGTGGCGCCGCCGGTCGCCGCCGCATCGGATATGACGAATCCCTCGAAGCCCCACTGGCGCCGGAGGACGTCGGTGAGGAGCCAGCGGTTCTGCGTGGCCGGACGCCCGTCCACCGAGTTGTACGCCGTCATGACCGACTGCGCGCCCGTGGCGATGGCCGCGCGGAATGGTGGAAAGTGCGTCTCCTCCAGTGCGCGACGGTCCAGGTCGATCGGATAGCTGTCGCGCCCGCCCTCGCCGACGTTGGCGACGAAGTGTTTGGGCGTGGCGATCACGCCCAGGCGCTCGAACACGTCCGTGAACTTCGCGGCGAACACCGACGAGAGAAATGGGTCTTCGCCATAGGTCTCCTCGACCCGGCCCCAGCGCACGTCGGTGGCGATGTTGACCACGGGCGACAGCACCTGCCGCACGCCGCGGCTGGCGGCCTCGTGCGCGGCCGCCGCGAACACGCGGCCGGCGACGGCAGTGTCCCACGTGGCGGCCAGCGCGATGGCGGCGGGAAACACGGTGGCGCCGTCGCGCATGAGTCCGTGCACGGCTTCGTCGAACGGGATGATCGGGATGCCGAGCCGCGTGGAGTCGACGAAGAACCGCTGGATCGCGTTCACGCGTGCGGCGTGTGCACGCGCCACCTCGGCGCGGGCCGGCGGCGGGTTGCCCGGGCCGGCTGGCGGCGCCACGCCGATCTGCAGGCCGAACGCGCCGTGCGACCAGTCATTGGCCGGGTCGTCGCGGTCCCCGGGCGACATGTAGAGCTGCCAGAACTTCTCCTCGAGGGTCATCCGGGCGAGGAGGTCGCGCACCCGCGCTTCCGTGGGCAGCCGGGCGTCGCGGTACGGCGGTGGCGCGCCCTGCGCGCCGGCGTTTGCCCACAGCACGAGGAGCGCGGCCAGGCCGCGGGCGATGGGTCGCATGGGCCGATGTTCGCCACCGGCCGGACGGTTCGCAACCCGTCGCCCCGGGCGGTCCGGACCGGCCAGCACCGGGCCCCGGGACGGCGTAATAGCCGAAGTGCGGACCGGGCCCCGCACCGGTATCTTCCACCCCCCGCACGCCCAAGCCACTCCCGCCGCATGTCCGGCACATCCATATGACAGCACCTGCCACGACCGCCGCGCAGCCCAGCCGGCCGATGCTCCCGTTCCTCGTCCTCCTCTTCGTGGGGAGCGGCTGCGCCGCCCTCATCTATGAGGTGGTGTGGCTGCAGCTCCTCTCGCTGATCGTCGGCTCCAGCGCGATCTCGATGGGCGTCATCCTCGGCACGTTCATGGGCGGCATGTGCCTCGGGTCGCTGCTGCTCGCGAAATACGTGTCGCGCGCGCAGCACCCCATGCGGGTGTATGCGTACCTCGAGCTCGGTATCGGCGCGTTCGGCGTGCTCATTCCGCTCATCCTGCCGCACGTGGGCGGGCTGTACACGTCGATCGGCGGCGAAGGCGTGTTCGGGATCGTCGTGCGCGCGATCTACTGCGCGATCGTCCTGCTTGCCCCGACGCTCATGATGGGCGCGACGTTGCCGGCCATCTCGCGCTACGTGGAGACGACGCCGAGCGGCGTGTCGTGGCTCGGGTTCTTCTACGGCGGCAACATCTTCGGCGCGGTGGGCGGCTGCGTGCTGGCCGGCTATTACCTGCTCCGCGAGTTCGACATGACGACGGCCTGCCTCGTCGGCGTCGCGATCAACGTCACCGTCGCGGCCATCGCGCTGGCGCTCTCGAAGCGCACGACGTACGAGCCGCCCGCGGCGTCGGAGGCGACGGCCGCTCCGGCCGCGGCGCCGGGCGCGAAGTTCGTGTACGTGTCCATCGCGCTCTCCGGCATGACGGCGCTGGCCTCCGAGGTCGTGTGGACGCGCCTGCTCGGGCTGTCCCTCGGCCAGACGACGTACACGTTCTCGCTGATCCTCGCGGTGTTCCTCTTCGGGCTCGGGCTCGGGAGCAGCGCGGGGTCGTACATCGCCAAGAACGGCGAGGGCGCGCGCACGGCCCTCGGCTGGTGCCAGGCGCTGCTCATTCTCGCGCTCGGGTGGGCCGCGTGGTCGGTGGACCAAGCGATGCCGTACTGGCCCGTGAACCCGATGCTGGCGACGTCCATGTCGTCCGTGTACCAGGTGGACCTCGTGAAGGCGCTGTGGATGGTGCTCCCCGGCGCGATCCTCTGGGGCGCGAGCTTCCCCCTCGCCCTCGCGGCCGTGAGCGCGAAGGGGCAGGATCCCGGCCGGCTGGTGGGCACGGTGTACGCCGCGAACACGGTCGGCGCAATTGTGGGATCGCTCATCGCGTCCCTCTGGCTCATCGCCGCGATCGGCACGCAGAACGGCCAGCGCGCGATCATCGCCATCGCGGCGATCAGCGCGCTGCTGATGCTGGCGCTGAAGGTCAGGGCGGATGGCTCGACGGGCCTCACGGGCGCGGGCGCGGGGCTGGCGGCGGGCGTCGTCGCAGCGGCCGTGTGGGTCGGGTCGACGGTGATTCCGGTACCGGCGCTGCTCGTGGGCTACGGCCGGTTCGCCGCCGTGCGCTACGACGACCACGGCGAGTGGGTGTACGTCGGCGAGGGCATGAACTCGTCCATGGCGGTCTCGCGCCTCTACAACGGCGTGCTCAACTACCATAACGCCGGCAAGGTGCAGGCCTCGAGCGAACCGCAGGACATGCGGCTGCAGCGCATGCTCGGCCACCTCACCACGCTGGTGCCGAAGAATCCCAAGCGCGTGCTGGTGATCGCGTGCGGCGCCGGCGTGACGGCCGGCGCGGTGAGCGTGGACCCGATGGTCGAGAACCAGACGATCGTCGAGATCGAGCCGCTCGTGCCGCGCGTGGTGTCGAAGTTCTTCGGCAACGAGAACTTCCACGTGGTCGACAACCCCAAGGTCCACGTCATCACCGACGACGCGCGCCACTACGTGCTGACGACGAAGGAGAAGTTCGACGCCATCACCTCGGATCCGTTCGACCCGTGGGTGAAGGGCGCGGCCACGCTGTACACGAAGGAGTTCTTCGAGCTGGCCAAGTCGAAACTCAACCCGGGCGGCGTCGTCACGGTGTTCGTGCAGCTGTACGAGAGCAACCTCGCCGCCGTGAAGAGCGAGGTGGCGACGTTCCTCTCGGTGTTCCCCAAGGGGATGGTGTTCGCCAACGAGTACCAGGGCGGCGGCTACGATGTCGTGCTGCTCGGCCAGCAGGACGACGCGCCGATCAACATTGACGACATCGAGACGCGCCTGGCGCGTCCCGAGTACGCGCCGGTGCGCAACTCGCTCGCCGAAATCGGGTTCTACTCGGCCACGGACCTGTTCGCGACGTTCGCCGCGCAGGGACCGGCGCTCGCGCCGTGGATGGCCGACGCGCAGATCAACCGCGACAAGAACCTCCGGCTGCAGTTTCTCGCGGGGGCGAGCCTCAACCACTACGACCAGGGGCCGATCTACGCCGACATGATCCGGTACCGGAAGTATCCCGAGGGCGTGTTCACGGGCTCGCCGGAACGCATCGACCGGATCCGCACCGCGGCCAACGGCGGGCGCTAGTGGCCTCGGCGCGATGACGGCGCGACCCGCGCGCCCCGTCGCGCCGTGATCACGTCATGATCGAGGGACGCCCGAGCCGCACGGCGCTCGGCGTCGCGATGCGGTGCGCGGCGCACCAGCTGCTGGACCGACCGCTCGTGTTCGAGGACTCCGTCGCGCTGCGGATCCTCGGCCCCCGATACGGCGAGCGCCTGCGCGCCGACCTGCTCACGCGGCACCGCACGCGCACGGCGCGCCTGTTGCGCGCGTTTCTCGTGGTACGCAGCCGCCTCGCCGAGGACCTGCTTGCGGAGGCCGTGGCCGCCGGCGTGACGCGGTACGTCGTGCTCGGCGCCGGGCTGGACACCTTCGCGTACCGCAATCCGTTCCCGGGGCTGCGCGTGTTCGAGGTGGACTTCCCCGCCACGCAGGCGTGGAAGCGCGAGATGCTCGCGCAGGCCGGCATCGCCGTGCCGGAGAGCCTCACGTTCGCGCCGTGCGACTTCGCGCGGCAGTCGGCGGCGGATGCGCTCGCGGCGGCGGGCGTGGACGCCGCGCAACCCGTGTTCTGTTCCTGGCTCGGCGTCACCATGTACCTCGAGCGCGACGCCGTCCTCGCGACGGTGCGGTCGTTGATGCCGTTCATTCGCGCGCCCGGCGGCCTGGTGTTCGACTACCTGGTGCCGGTCTCCACGCTGCCCTTCACGCAGCGCATGCTCTTCCGGCTCTTCGGCGGCGGCGTGCGGCGGCGCGTGGCGCGGGCGGGCGAGCCCTTCATCGCGGACTTCACGCCCACCGGGCTCGAGGCGGCGATCCGCTCACTCGGTGGCCGCGACGTGGCGGACTACGCGCCGCAGGCCCTGACGGACCGCTACCTCGGCAACCGGCCCGACGGGCTGCGCATCGGACGCATCGGCCACATGCTGCTGGTGCGCGGCTGACGCCTACGGCACGATCACGCGCACGACGCCACCCGGCTCCATGGTGAAGGGCGTGTGCGTGACGGGCTCGCCGTTGACGTGCGCCTCCACGGCACGGCCGTCCTCGCACTCCACCCGGGCGCGCTTCAGCTGCACGGCGCGCACGCCGTGGAGGGTGAGCGGGCGACCGCCCGGCAGCGTCATCAGGGCCCAGAACGTGGCGAGGTGCAGCCGCGAGTGCGACTCCAGCACCACCACGTCGATGAGGTCGTCGCTCGGATCGGCGTCGGGAATGCCCGTATTGCCGCCGGCCCACCGCTTGACCGTCGCGAGGATGACGGACGTGCCGCGCAACTCCACCGGCTCGTCGCGCGCGTTCGTGCCGGTGACGACGAGCGGCGGAAAGTCGTACGTCGCGATCTCGCGGAACCCGACCATCGCCACGCCCGTGCGGCCGGCCCGCTGCTTCATCGCCTGCGGCGACTTGTACATCACGCGCGCGTCCCATCCCACCCCGGCGCCGAGCACCGCCGTGTGGCCGTTCGCCTCCCACGTGCGAAGCAGCACGGTGCGATCGCTCGCCTCGAGCACGTCGACCGCGCGGCGGGTGCGCAGCGGAATGCCGTATTCCCGCGCCAGCACGTTGGTGGTCCCACAGGGGATGATGCCCAGCGCCGCGGTCGTGTCGACCAGCGCGGTTGCGACGTCACCCACGGTGCCGTCGCCGCCGATCGCATACACGCGCACCACATCCGCCGTGAGGTGCGTCCGGACCTGCTCCGCGATCGACCCGGGCACCGTTCCGTGCACCTGCGTGCCTGGAACCGAGGCCAGCCGCTCGACGGCGCGCAGGGTGCGCTCGGCGATCCAGGCCGATCCCGACGCCGGGTTGAAGAACACGAGACGGGTGGCGGGCATCGGGGAAATCTGCCCCGCGCGTTGGATGCACGACGACCACCCATGGCTCGAACGTGTAACAGGCTTGCGGGTTCGGGCTATCTTCGGTATGATACCCGCCCACTCTGCGACGGAACGGTGAGCATGGCCAACGCACCCAGGGATCTCGGCATCCAGTACATCGAGCTCGGCGTCCGCGACGTCGCCGCGGCCAAGCGGTTCTATGGCGACGCGTTCGGCTGGACGTTCACCGACTACGGCCCGACGTACGCGAGCTTTGGCAACGCCGCCGTTGACGGAGGATTCAACGGGGAGGACCAGGAGATGATCGGCCGGCCGCTCGTCATCCTCTATGCGAACGACCTTGAGGCGTCGCTCGCGCGCGTGGAGCGCGCGGGGGGCCAGGTGGTGAAGCCGATTTTTTCGTTTCCCGGCGGCCGGCGATTCCATTTCACGGATCCGGCGGGCAACGAACTCGCGATCTGGTCCGACAAGTAGGCGCGGCGATGCTGCCGAAGAAGAAGCGTCACGTGCGCGACGAGCTGCAGACGCTCCCCGCCATCGGCCCGTCGCTGGCCGCCGACCTCCGCCCGCTCGGCGTGACGTCGATCGCGTCCCTGGCGCTCCGCGACCCCGAGCGGCTCTACACGCGGCTCTGTGACATCACGAAGTCGAAGCAGGATCCGTGCGTTCTGTACACGTTTCGCTGCGCGGTGTACGCCGCGCGGACGCCGCTGCCCGACCCCGAGCTCCTCAAGTGGTGGAACTGGATGGAGCGGCGGTTCGACGACACGGGCAACATCGTGGCCACGACGAAGGGCGCCCCGGAGAAGTACAAGCGCACGCCCGCTGACGTACGGAGGGAGCGAGCGCGACTTCGCCGCAGGACGAACGCTCGCGCGTAGTGGACCGCTGACAGCGAGTCGGCGCCGGCGCGCTTAACTTCGGGCGAACCCCCCGGAGTCCTCATGCGCAATCGCCTCGGAGCGCTCAGCGCGCTGGCGCTCGCCCTCATCGCCGCGCCGCTCACCGCACAGCACATCACGACGCCGAAGGAACAGTTCGGCCACAACTTCGGCGACGACTACTGGCTCGCCAACTACACGCAGCTCGCGGACTACTGGCACACGCTGGAGCGCGAATCCGACCGCATCCACGTGGTCGAGATCGGCAAGACGGCCGAGGGCCGGCCGCACTACATGTCGATCGTGACGTCGCCGGAGAACTGGAAGAAGATCGACCGTTACAAGGAGATCTCGCGGCGCCTCGCGCTCGCGCAGGGCCTGACCGACGAGCAGGCGCGCGCGCTCGCGCACGAAGGCAAGGCCGTGGTCTGGATCGACGGCGGCCTGCACGCCACCGAGGTGCTCGGCGCGCAGCAGCTCGGCGAGATGGTGTACCAGATGGTGAGCCGCACGGACGACGAGACGATGCGGTTCCTCGACGACTGCATCGTGCTCCTCGTCCATGCCAACCCCGACGGCAACGAGCTCGTCGCCGACTGGTACATGCGCAACCCGGTGCCCGAGCAGCGCACCACCAACGGCCTGCCCCGGCTCTACCAGAAGTACATCGGCCACGACGACAACCGCGAGTTCTTCACCTCCACGCAGGCGGAGACGGAGAACATCAACCGCGTGCTGTACCACGAGTGGTTTCCGCAGATCCTGTACAACCACCACCAGACCGGCCCGGCCGGGGCGGTGGTCTATTCGCCGCCGCTGCGCGACCCGTACAACCCGAACCTCGACCCGATGCTCATCCTCGGGCTCCAATCGCTCGGCGCGGCGATGCACACGCGGCTCGCCGCGGAGAACAAGCCCGGCGCGACGATGCGCACCGGCGGGCCGTACGACGGCTGGTGGAATGGCGGCATCCGCAACACGGCGACGTTCCACAACATGATCGCGATGCTCACGGAGATGATCGGCAACCCGACTCCGGTGCGCGTGCCGTTCGTCGCGCAGCGCCAGGTGCCGAGCGCGGACCTCGCGTTCCCCGTGCCGCCGCAGGAGTGGCACTTCCGGCAGTCGATCGACTACTCGATCACGCTCGACCGCGCGTTCGTGGACTACGCCTCGCGCATGCGCGAGAACCTGCTCTTCAACATCTATACGATGGGCAAGCACTCCATCGAGCGCGGCAGCACCGACACGTGGACGCCGAACTACCGGCGCATCCAGGCGGTGGGCAACGCGCTGGCCGCGGCCGCAGGTCGTGGCGGGCGCGGCGGGGGCGGCGGGGGCGGCGGCGGTCGTGGCGACGCGACGACGCCCGCGCAGGATTCTGCGGCGTGGGCGGAGCTGCACCGGCCCGAGCTGCGCGACCCGCGCGGCTACATCATCCCGTCGAGCCAGGCCGACTTCCCGACGGCGATCAAGTTCATCAACGCGCTGCGCGAGACGGGCATTCGTGTCGAGCGCGCGACCGCGGACTTCAGCGTGAACGGCAAGGCGTACCCGAAGGGCTCGTTCGTGGTGAAGACCGACCAGGCGTTCCGCCCGCACCTGATCGACATGTTCGAGCCGCAGGCGCACCCGGACGTGTTCCCGTATCCCGGCTCGCCGCCGACGCCCCCGTACGACATCGCGGGCTGGACGCTCGCCTACCAGATGGGCATCCAGTTCGACCGCATCCTCGACGGGTTCAGCGGACCGTTCGAGAACGTGCCGGACTGGAACGTCGCGCCGCCGAAGGGCACGATCGCGACCGCGAACGGCACGGCGGGCTACGTGCTCAGCGCGCGCCCGAACGATTCGTTCACGGCGCTCAACCGGCTCCTCAAGGCCAACGAGGAGGTGTACCGCACGGCGTCGTCGATCACCGTTGGCGCGACCACGTACCCCGCGGGCTCGTTTTACGTGAAGGCACGGCGCACGACGCGCGCGCAACTCGACCAGATCGCCGGCACGCTCGGCCTCAGCTTCGACGGCACGCGCGCGGGAGTCCCCGCGGGCGCGTCGCGCATGAAGCCGCTCCGCATCGGCCTCTGGGACCAGTACGGCGGCTCGATGCCGAGCGGCTGGACGCGCTGGATCATGGAACAGTTCGAGTTCCCGTTCGAGCGCGTGTTCGCGCCGCAGCTCGATGCGGGCGACCTCAACGCGAAGTACGATGTGCTGATCTTCGTGACCGGCGCGATTCCCGGCGCGGGTGGCCGTGGCGGTCGCGGCGGAGGTGGCGGCGGCGCGCCGCCGGCCGACATCCCGGCCGAATATCGCGACCAGTTCGGCGCGATGACGGTGCAGAAGACGCTCCCGGCGATCCAGTCGTTCATCGAGAACGGCGGCACGGCAGTGGCGATCGGTTCCTCGGCCACGAACCTCGCCGCGTTCCTCAAGCTGCCCATCGAGAGCCAGCTCGTGGACGAGGGCGGCCGCCCGCTGCCGACGGAGAAGTTCTTCATCCCCGGCTCCGTGCTGCGGACGAAGGTGGACGTCAACGATCCGCTCGGGTTCGGCATGACCGAGAACACGGACGTCTTCTTCGACGAAAGCCCGGCGTTCAGGCTCGGCTCCGGCGCCGGCGCCGTGGGCGTGAAGAAGGTGGCGTGGTACGACTCCAAGGCGCCGCTCCGCAGCGGCTGGGCGTGGGGGCAGGACGTGCTCGACCAGGGCGCGGCGGCCGTGAGCGCAAAGGTCGGCAAGGGCAACGTGCTGCTCTTCGGACCGGAAATCCTGCAGCGCGCGCAGCCGCACGGCACGTTCAAGTTCCTGTTCAACGGGATCTTCTACGGGTTGATGCGAGGGACGGTGGCGCAGTAGGAGGGCTTGGGCAATATCCCATCACCCCTCGCTCGCTCCTCACCCTCACCCGCGCCCCTCACTGTTTTTTCGATGCCCCACGACTCCACCCTCATCGCCACGATCGCCGGCGCGTTCGTCCTCGCATTCGTGCTGGGGCTGGTCGCGACGCGGCTGCGGCTGACGCCCGTCGTCGGCTATCTCGTCGCGGGCGTCGTGATGGGGCCGTTCACGCCGGGGTTCACCGGCGACGCCTCGGTGGCGGGCCAGCTGGCCGAGATCGGCGTGATCCTGCTGATGTTCGGCGTGGGGATGCACTTCTCGCTGCGCGACATCCTCGCGGCGCGGAAGGTCGCGCTGCCGGGCGCGCTGCTGCAGATCGCCGTCGCGACGGCCCTCGGCGCCCTCCTGGGGCGCCAGTGGGGATGGAGCTGGACGGGCGCCGCCGTCTTCGGCCTTTCGCTCTCCGTCGCGAGCACCGTCGTGGTGCTCCGCGCCCTCGAGCCGCGCGGCATTCTCGACACACCGGACGGGCGCCTCACCGTGGGGTGGCTCGTGGTGGAGGACCTGGCGATGGTCATCGCGCTGGTCCTCGTTCCGCCGTTCGTCGCGGGGCAATCGGCCGGCGGCACGGTCGGCGCGGCGATCGCCGTGACGTTCTTCAAGGTCGTCGCGTTCGTCGCGCTGATGCTCGTCGTGGGTGCGCGGGTCGTCCCGTGGGCGCTCACGCTCGTGGCGCGAAGCGGATCGCGCGAGCTCTTCACGCTCGCGGTGCTCGGCCTCGCCATCGGCGTCGCGCTCGGCGCGGCGGAACTGTTCGGCGTGTCGTTCGCGCTCGGCGCGTTCGTGGCCGGGCTCGTGGTGAGCGAGTCCGACGTCAGCCACCAGGCCGCCGCCGACGCGCTGCCGTTCCAGGACGCGTTCGCGGTGCTGTTCTTCGTGTCCGTCGGGATGCTGGTGAACCCGATGGTCTTCGTGCACGACGCCGCCCGGATCGCCGTGGTGCTCGCGGTGGTGTTCGTCGGGCAGGCGCTCGTCGCCTGCGCGCTGGTGCTCGCGCTCGGCCAACCGCTCCGCACGGCCCTCACGCTTGGCGCGGCCGTGGGACAGATCGGCGAGTTCTCGTTCATCGTCATCGCGCTTGGCATCAGCCTCGGCGTGCTGCCCGCCGAGGCGCGCGGCCTGGTCCTCGCGAGCGCGATCGCGTCCATCACGATCAACCCGCTGCTCTTCGCCGCGATCGAGCCCGTGGAGCGGTTCTTCGACCGGCACCCGCGACTGCTCGGTCGCGTGCAGCGCTGGTCGGTGACGATGAACACCACGATGGAGATGTCGCCGGACGCGGACACGGGACGCACCGGCCACGCCATCATCGTCGGCT
>CAZKYG010000093.1:0-16441 GCA_964556915.1 uncultured Gemmatimonas sp. | reverse complement strand
CTCACCGCCCCCCCGCCGCGCCCGGCTGGCCCGGCGGCCCTCCTCCCGCCACTGGGCGCCCCCGGGCTCCCGCGCGGGGGAGGCGCGCCACCCGCCCACACGACCGGTTGGCGGACGTGATCCGCCCTTCCTCGTCGAGGGTGCAGATGCCGTCCTGGGCGGCCTCGAACAGCCGCGCATACCGCGACTCGGCCCGCGCGAGCGCGGCCGCCTGCGCGCGCTCCTGCGTCAGGTCGCGCGCGATGCCGAACACGCCCGTGACCACGCCGTCGGTCGTGACGGGACTGAACGACACGGACATCAGCCGCGACGACCCGTCGTGGTGCGCGAGGGCACTCTCGAACTGGGTGCCGCGGCCGGCGAGGGCGAGGGCCAGCGCCGTGGCCACGCCGCCGCCGTCGGCCGGGTCCATCAGGGCCGTGATCCGTCGTCCCACGATCGCGTCGCGCGGGAGGCCGCAACTCCGCTCGCACGCCGCGTTGGCTGACGTCACGATGCCCGCCGCGTCCACCGTGAAGATCGCATCGCCCGCCGACTCGAAGAGGCGGCGGTAGCGGGAGTCGGCGGCGGCCATCGCGGCCCGCGCGAGCGTCTCGCCCGTGACGTCGCGCAACGAGGCCACGTACCCGGTGACGGCGCCCGCCGCGCGTACCGGCGCGAGGCTCGCCGACACCAGGCGCGTCTCGCCGTCCGGGCGCGTCACCTCCGCCTCGAGGCGCACCGCCTCGCCGCGGAGCGCGCGCAGGGCCGCGTCGTCCACGCTCCCCTGGCTGACGCCCGCGACGAGGGCGGCGAGCCGCATGCCGGCGTTCGCCACGTCGCGGCCGAAGAGCGTCATCGCCGCATCGTTGGCGAACGTCAGCGCGCCAGTGGCGTCGGCGATCAGGATGGCGTCGGTCGTGGACTCGACGACGAGCCGGTACCGTTCGGCCAGGGCGACGAACGACGTCACGTCGTCCACCGTGACCACCGCGCCCCCGTGCGGGTACGGCGAGGCAACCACCTCGAACACGCGCGCGGGCTGGCGGCGGCGCATCACGCCGCGCCCCACCGACTGGCGGAGGACGGCGGCCCCGATCGGGTCGTCGCCCGACGGCTCCTGCGCCTCGCCGAAGATCGCCTCGTACACGGAGTGCCCGACCAGCGACGCCTCGTCGCCCGCGCCGGCCAGCACGCCGAACCGGGCGTTGTGGCGGATGACGAACCCGTCGCCGTCCACCACGGCCATGCCGCCCGCGATCGCGTCGAACGCCGCCCGCAGCTCGCGCGTCGCCTCGGACGCCTCCTCGAACAACCGCACCTTGACCACGGCCACCGCCAGCTGCGTCGCGAGACGGTCGAGCACGCGTACGTCGTCGGGACCAAAGTCGGTGTCGCGGTTGATGACGCTGAGCACACCGATGGGGCCGTCCGGCGTGCGCATGGGCACCGAGACGAACTTCTCGACGCGCGCCAGGTCGCGAATCAGCGGGTTCGCGTCCAGCTCGGGCGTGATCGCGTTCACGATCAGCGGCCGCTCGGCCTGCATCGCGCGCCCGGCTGCCGATCCCGCCACCGGCATGTACACGCCCTGCGACGGAGCGGCGCAACCGGACGCCGCCACGACATGCAGGTACTCGCCGCGCACGAGCATGATATCGGCGCCCTCGGTGCCGAGGATCGATGTCGAGTGGCGGAGCCCGAGGTGCAGCACCTCGCCGAGCCGGTGCGAGGATCCGAGCGCGCGCCCGAGCTCCGCCAGCGCCTCCGCCTGGCGCCGTTCGCGCATGCCCTCGGCCACCGTCGCCGCCATGCCGAGCGACGCGGCGGCCGTGGCGGCCAGCGTGGAAAGCAGCACCGCGAGGTCGAACGGATCGGCGGACTCCATGCCATGCACGGCGACGACGCCCTCGATGCGGTGACTCGCGCGAATCGGCACGGCCAGCACGGGAGCGCCATCGGCGTCGCCGCGCGCCGCGCGACCCGTGGCCGCCGCGGCGTCCACGGCCGCGCGCACGCCCGGATGCAGCGGCTCGGTGGTCACGACCCCGCCAAACCACCGCACGCTGGAGCGCACCGCGCCGTCCGCCAGCTCGACGACGACGGCACCGGGGCTGCCGGCGAGCCGCGCGGCGTGTCGCGCCAGTTCCCGCACGATCGCGTCGCGCTCCGTGACGCGCGCGATGGCGGCGCTCGCTTCCTGCAGCCGCTGGAGCGCGGCCGCCTGCCGGTCGGCCGCACGGGCCTGGGCGTCGCGCTCGGCCTCGATGGCCTCGACGATGGCCCGGTGCTCGGGCGGCAGGTCCGCCAGCAGGTCGGCCAGGCGCCGGCCGTCGCCCGGTGGCGACGGCATGCCGTGGTCGGGGATCGTGGTGCCCGCCATCAGAAACGCCAGAGGCGGAAGAGGTCCAGGCCGATCTGTCGTGGCGTTGGCGCAAAGCCGCGCGCGCCGGCGTCGTCACGGCAGTACACCGCGCTTGTCGGGGGCTCGACGCCCGCCGACACGGTCATGTCCGCACCAAGCCGGTAGTCGAGCTTCACACCGAAGGCGTCCTGGATGCCGGGCGACCCGGTGCCGGACCCGTTCGCGTCCACCAGCCGCCCTACCTGGCAGAGGCCTGCGTCGAGGCGCACGAACACGCGGTCGGTGACCTGCTTGGCGCAGTTGAACCGCGTGCCCTGCAGCACCTGCGTCCCCACCGATCGCAGCTGGCCACCGTACGCGTCGACCGCAGTGGAGAGCTGCACGTCGTCGCAGATGCCGCCGGACGCCTTGCCGCCGAGGTACGTGCCCACGGTCGACAGCGCGAAGCGGTACGCCGCCGATCCGTAGTCGGTGCTCGGCCCGCTGATCGCCGTGCTCGGGCCGCCGGTGGCCAGGTAGCTCACGAGGTCCGCGGCGGAGACGCGCGCCGAGTCGGGGCTCGAGAGTTCCGCCGTCGGCGAGAGGCGGGTGCCGCCGATGTGCACGCGCACGCGCACGTCGGGACGCGCTCCCTGCTGGCTGACCTGCCGCACGGTGTGGAGCGCGTTGATGTTCAGGGTCGCGTTGAGGTCCGGGTCGCCATAGAAACGCACGTCGCCGTTTTCGACGGTGAACGTACGTTGCACGGGGCCCAGGCTGAGCCGGTAGGTGCCGCGCACGGTCTGCAGCGGGCCCTCGAGCGCCAGCTGCCAGCGACCGGCACTCGGCCCGTTCGCGATGCGCGCGCGCGTCACCGAAACCGCCCCACCGAGGTTGATGTTGGCCTCATCGGACCGAAGCCAGACATCGGGCCCCATGCGGATCTGCACGTTGCGCACGGCGAGGTTGTTCATGAGGAGGCTGTCGCCGGTGGTCAGCAGCCGGCGATTCGCCAGCGCCGTCGTGTCCACGACGCGGAACAGGTTCGGGTCATCGAGCGAGATGACGCGCTTCTGGTACAGCTCGGGGAGGCGGATCACGCCGCGGTCCACGGTGAACCCGCCCGTGAGCACTGCGGCGCTGCGCCGCCCGCTGAGGCGCAGGTTGCCCGTGAGGTCGAGGTCGGCGACGCGGGGGTCGTTGAGCACGTTGAAGCCCCGGGCGTCCACCTGGAGGGCGAACGTCGGGTCGCTCGCGTCGCGGATGCTGATGCCGCCGGTCGCCTCTGCCGTGGCCGTGCGGTCGGCACCGCTCCAGGCGGCGATGCGGCGCACGGCGATGCTGTCGCCGAGGAGGCCGATGTCGGCCTCGACGCCCTGGAGGCGCACGGCGCCCATCGGCGCGAGCGAGAGCGCGCCGCCCGTGATCGACACCGATCCCGTGAACCGCGGATGGCGCCATGTGCCTGACACGTCCACGTCCATGCGCAGGTCGCCGGTGGCGTCATGCACGGACGGTACGAGCGACTCCAGCAGGCCGAGGCCGGCGCTGTCCGTGCGGACATGCGCCACGAGCGGCTCCTCGAGGAACCGCGACCCGGCGGGTTCGATGGCGAGGTCGAGCGGGAGGGTGGCGTCCGCGTGCATCGCGGCGACGCCGCCGCGCGAGAGCGCGACGGCGGTCGTCAGGCGGCGGTTCGTGTAGCGCCCGTCGGCCTCGACGCGCCCGAGCGGCAGGCCGCCGACCGTCGCGCTGTCGAGCGCCCCGGTGAAGATGAGGTCGGGACGCGTGCGCGTGCCGCGCACATCGGCGCGGAGCGTGACGGTGCCGTGCATCGGATCGTGCGTCTGCAGCAGCTCGCCGACGTCCGCGAGGGGCACGGCATCCGCGCGCAGGGCGACGGCGATGGTGTCGAGCGAGCTCGTGCGTCCGGTGGCGTCGAGGCGGCCGCCGCGCGCACCGGCGATCACGAGCGTGTCGAGCCCGAAGCCTGCGGCCGTCGTCACCACCGTCGCGGGACGGCGCAGCTGCCAGGTGTTCGAGGCCGTGCGCGCGCTGAGCGAGTCGAGACGCACCGTGGTGGTGTCGGCGCGGCGGCGCACGTCGGCCACGAGCCGCGCCTCCACGCCCGAGGGCGCCGTGAGCCGCGCCGCCGTGCGCGCCTGCCAGCCGCCGAGGAGGTCGGCGCGCAGCTCGCCCGAGCTGATCGCCAGCGCCCCCGACCGCACGCCGTCGAGCCGGAGCGTGACGGACCCCGTCGCGGAGTCGGGCAGCGCGGACAGCGCGACGGTGCCCCGGAGCTCGCGGGCCTGCGTCGTGCGAAACAGCATGCCGGTGCCGCCGACCGTGGCATCGAGCGCGAAGCGCGACACGCGCCCCGTGAGCACACCGTTGCCGCGGAGCACCCCCACGAGCGAGTCACCGACGTCCTGGGCGAGATACCGGCGGAATCCCCCGAGCGAGTCGGAGACGAACTGGAAGGTGAGGGTGTCGGTCGCGGACGCGACCGTCCCCAGCGCGCCACGCGCGCGGAGGGTTCCTGCCACCGTCTCGAGCGAGAGCGAGTCCACGTGGAGGAGTCCGTCGCCGAGGCGGAGCGCGGCGGCGCCGCCGAACACGCGTACGCTGTCCACGATCGAGCGATCGACGTCCACCTGCGCGGCGCCCGCCAGGTTTGCGACGGAGTCGCCGCGGAGGTCGAGCGTGAACCGGGCGTCGAGCAGCGACGTGGGCGCCGCCTCGCGCGCGAGCGCCCGGCGGAGGTCGAACCCGCTGACGGAGCCGCGCGCCACGGCCGCGTATTCCGGCTCGAGGGCGTCGAAGCGGCCGTCCACCTGCACGCGGCCGGCGTCGCCGGTGAGATCGGTGGCGAACGTGAAGTCGGACACCGTCCCGCTCGCCCGCACCGGACCGCGCCAGTCCCCGCGGAGCGCGAGCGCGGGATACGACCTGGCGAGCGTCGTGGCCGAGAGCGGCAGGGCGGCCGCGGTCGCGTCGAACGTCACGAACTCATCCCCGAGTGTGACGCGCGCCTCGCCGCGGAACCGCGACGGCGCCGATCCCGCGCCGTCGGTGTGCGTGATGTCGGCGTCCGTGGCGCGCACGTCGGTCCAGATGGAGTCGAGTGTCGCCGTGCCCGACACCGAGCCGTTGAGGCGCGGGAACTCCGGATTCAGGAACTGCGGCGTCGCGAGGTCGAAATGGTCCACGTCCACGCGGAACCCATGGAACTTCGCGAGCCCGGGGAACAGGATGTCGAGCTCGCCGTGTCCCGTGCCACTCGCCGTCGCTCCGGCGACGTTCGCATCGGCGAAGTGGAGATCCGCGCGCTCGACCTGGAAGTGGTTGACCGGTCCGCCCGTCGCGTGCACCGTGCCGGTCACCGTGCCGCGCCACGGGTAGGGGAACGGCCGGGTGTTCAAGGCCTCGAAGAACACGAAGTCGGCCGGCTGCAGTGCGAGGTTCACATTGCGCACCTCGAGCACCGGACCGCCCACGCCGAACGTCATCGTGCCGCGCAGGCGCGAGGCGCGGCTGTGCACGTCCATGTCGGTGATGGTGTAGTCGATGAGGTCCGGGTCGGTCCGTGACTTGACATGCAGGTTCATCGACCCGTGGCCCACCGCGGGAATGGACGGCGAGATCCACCGGATGTCCGAGAGCGCGGTGGAGTCGCTCCGCAGGTGCACGTCCCAGAACGTCCCGCCGCGCGGCCACTCGACCTTGCCGTTCGCGGCGCCCACCGAGCCGGGGAGCGAGAAGCGCGGGATCTCGAACCAGACCGTGTCGCCACGCCAGAGCGCCGTGCCGTGCATGTTGCGCACCCGGAACGGCGGCGATGTCTCGTTGACGTCCACGCGGGCGATATCGAACTGGCGGCCCGTGCTGTCGGGGTGCCGGAACCTGAGCCGCGTGATCAGGCCGTCGATGTCCTGCCAGCGGTACGTCTTCGCATAGCCGCGGCGCCCGCGGAACGCCGCGCGGCGGATCTCGCTCGACGTGTCGGCGAGGTTGAACGCGATCGCGCTGTCGCGGCGCGCGCCCGTGAGGGAATCGGCCGGCGTCCACGGCATCGTCAGCACCATCGCACCGCCGCGGAGCCGGATGTCGTGGAACACGATCAGCGAGCCGAACCCGTTGCGCGCGGGACCCGGCGCGGGTGACGGTCCCGGGCGGTCGTCCGCCGGAAAGATCTTCCGGAAGTTCCACGTCTCGTCCAGTTCCTTCCGGATCACCATCAGCGGATGGTCCGCCTCGACATCGCGGAAGATGAACCGTCCGTCGACGAGGTCGCGCGGATCGTAGCGCAGCGTGAGCGGGCCCGAGGCGAGGAACACCGAGTCGTCGGGGTCACGCAGCTCGAGCGAGTCGATCGTGAGGTCCGTGAGGAAGGTGCCCGAGATCCGGCCGACGTGCAGGCGGCCGCGCAGCCCGCGATTCAGCTCGCGCGACGCGAGGGCGCGAAGCCACTCGCGCCCGCCGTCGCTCTGCGTCGCGGCCACGAGCCCGCCGACCAGCCCGGCACCGATGAGCAGCATGGCCACCGCCGTGACGATCACGAGGAGCTGGCGGCGGCCCATGGACGCCATTGCTAGAACGCCTGCCCGATCGAGATGCTCGGCGTCAGGCGGCGCAGGAACGCCGACGACGACGGCGGGACGTACGATCCCGGGCACGACCCCGCGGCCTGGCTCAGGTGCCCGTCACCCGTGGCGGTGACCCGCAGCGTGTTGGCCGGGCTCACGCACAGGAGCGCCCCCCCGGCGGCGACGGGCGTGTCGAAGTAGGCGGCGCCGCCCGGACGCGCGTAGGGATTGTAGGCGACATCGAGGCGGATGAAGCCGATGAGCGTGCGCACCCGGACGCCGGCACCGGGAGTCCACCGCAGGGCATTGAACCCCAGGTTCGCGCCCGGCGTGCCGCGGTTCCACACCTCGCCCACGTCGGCGAACGCCGTCCACTGCACCACGTCCGGCAGGAACGGGCTGTGGAACCTGGCCTCGAGGTTCGCAACCACCAGCGCGTTGCCGCCGGTCGGCACCGTGCGTTCGCCGGGCGTGCCCGATACGGCGCGGAAGTAGACGGTGTCGGCCGGGTTCGCCGGATCGCCGCCGCGGGCGCCGTTCGCCCGCACGGTGTCGTACGCGGCCGCGATGTACACCGCCGGGCCGAGCTCGTTCTGCCCGAAGCCACGGACCGTGGTCGGGCCGCCCGCGAAGAGTCGCTCGTGCGGCGGCACATAGAGCGCCGCATTGGAGAAGGAGAGGCTCGGCCCCACCACCGCGCCCATGCGGAGACGGGCGGCGAGCACCACACCGTCGGCGATCGGCCGGTAGATGGCGCCGTCGAGGAGCATCTTGTTGAACTGCACGCCCGCGTCGCTGCCGATGAAGCGCGCCGCGGTCCGGATCTCCGCCCGCAGCGAGCTGCCGAGCGTGGGGTCCACGAGGTTGTCCGCGGACGCCTTGGCCACGGACACACTCGCAACGGCCAGGCGCTGCGACCGCTCGAACGCCGCGCGATCGGACTCCTCGCACGCATTGAACACCGCGCACAGCAGCGCCGGCTGCGCCTCCGTCTTGCCGTACTCCACCGAGTAGCCGAGTGCCTGCGTCGTGCCGCCGGCCGTGCGCGAAAGGCCGATCGTGCCGCCGATCGGGGTGGTGCGCAGGAACGACTTGTACTCCGACCGTCGCTCGCTGTACAGCGTGACGGACGGGGCGAACTCGCGGAACACGGCGCTCCGGCTCGCCGAGGCCGACGCGTAGTAGTTCAGGTCGCGGCTGTACGGGTCGGCCTTCGCCTGCGGGCAGAGTTCCGCCGCGCCGGCGAGCGGGTCGCCGATGCCGATCTTCGACACGCGCGCATTGACGTCGAGCCGCGCCGCGCCCCCGAGCAGGTTGTACTTGGTCACACCACCGGTCGCGCGAAAGCAGTCGAGGGTCCCGTAGCCGACGCCGCCGCTGACGACGTGCATGTACCCCTCGGTGAGCGCCAGCGTCACGCCGCGCCGGCCGGGGTCGGTCGGATCCGACGCGCTGTCGGCGCGCACGGCCACGAGGTCGTATGCCTCCGTCTGGTAGAGCGTGCGCTTGGCGCGCTCGAGCCGCTGC
Organism: uncultured Gemmatimonas sp.; assembly: GCA_964556915.1. Taxonomy (GTDB): domain Bacteria; phylum Gemmatimonadota; class Gemmatimonadetes; order Gemmatimonadales; family Gemmatimonadaceae; genus Fen-1231. Next base: position 8,005 of record CAZKYG010000093.1, on the reverse strand, counting down.
TCGCTGTAGAGGTCGCCGTCGGCGATCCCGGCCACGCGGAGCACGGCGTCGTCGCCCAGGCCACGCGCGGCGCCCGCGTGCGTCGTCACCTCGATCCGCACCGGCCCGATCCGCACCTGCGGGCCGGGGTCGAGGGTGAACCGCACGATCGCCGTGTTCGTCGCCACGCGCGTGTCGTACCCCACGAACACCTCGGCGTCCGGATATCCCGCGTTGTGCAGGCGGCGCGTCAGCGTGTCGCGCGTATCCTGGATCGCGTACTTGTCGAACGGCCGCCCCGGCGCCACGGCCAGGTCCCGCACGATCGCCGCGCGCCCCGGCACGCTGTCGCCGCCCTCGATCACGAGGTCCGTGACGCGCGTCGGCTCGCCCTCGCGCACCGTGAACGTGATCGCCACGCGGCCCGCCCCCGCGGGCGCGACGAGCGTGTCCACGCTCGCCGACGCGTATCCGTGATTGTGATAGAAGAGCAGCAGTCGCACGACGTCGAGCGCGAACTGCTGCCGGTCGAGGCACCGCCGCTTGCCCAGCACGCTGAAGTAGCGGCGGCCCCACGACGAGGGCGTCGTCACGATGCCGCTCTCGAGCGTCGCGTCCGTGAACGTGGCGTTGCCGCGGAAGGTGAGCGACGCCACCTCCGACCCGCGGGGCCCGCAGGTCAGGTCCTGCGCGAGCGCCCGGGCGCACGGCGCCGCGAGCGCGGCGCCCACGGCGAACGCGAGTCCGGCCGCCTTCAATCGTCCTTCTGGCCGAAGATGGCCAGGTTCGACGAATGGCCCGGGTTCACCTTCCGGTCGGGGTAGACCCAGTGCACCGCCTGATTGACGGCCGTGCACGCCTCCGCGAAGCCGGTCGCGATCAGCTTGAGCTTGCCCGGATAGCGCGTGATATCGCCGGCGGCCCAGATGCCCGGACGACCCGTCTCCATCTGCGAGTTGACCACGATCTCCTCGTTCTCGATCGTGAGGCCCCAGTCGACCAGCGCTCCGAGGTCGCTCACGTAGCCGAGCATCGGCAGCACGTGGTCCGCGCGGACGCGCGTGATGGCCTTCGTCTTCACGTCGCGAAGTTCGACTTCCCGCAGCGTGCCGTTGCCCGCGGGCACGTCGTGCAGCTCGTGGAATGTGAGAATCCTCGCCTTGCCGGCCGCGGCGGCCGCTTCCACCGATGCCACCGTCGCGGCGTGCGCGCGGAAGCGGTCGCTCCGGTGCACCAGGGTGAGGCTGGCGGCCCGCGGCGCGAGCTGGTCGGCCCAGTCGAACGCCGAGTCGCCGCCGCCGATGATCACGACGTGCCTGCCCGCGTAGCGCGCCGGGTCGCCCACTTCGTACGAGACGCCCTTCCCCTCCCACGGCGCCGCGCAGGCCTGTGGCAGGCGACGCGGCGCGAAGGCGCCGATGCCGGCGGCGATCACGATCGCCCGCGTGGGAAACCGGTCCGTCTCCGTGACGAGGACGAAGTGACCGTCCCGCGCCTCGAGGCCGGTCACGCGCTGGCCACCGTGGAATGGCTCGCCGAACTGGCGGGCCTGTTCCGTGAGCGACTTCACGAGATCCTTCGCGAGCACCCTGGGGAACCCGCCCACGTCGAAGATCAGCTTCTCGGGATAGAGCGCCGTAAGCTGGCCGCCGGGTTCCGGCAGGGCGTCGACGATTTGTGCGCTGGCGCGCCGCATGCCAGCATAGAAGAGGCCGAACAGGCCGGTCGGACCGCCGCCGATGATCGTGATGTCGCGCAACTCGTGCTCCATGTCACAAAATTCACCACCGTCGGCCCCTGCGGCAACCGTTAATATCGAGGAAGCATCCCCGAACCCCCTTTCCTGCATGAGCGACCCGGGCAGCACGATCGAGTACGTTGGCAAGTTCCGACTCGTCCGGCGCGTCGCGCGGGGCGGGATGGCCACCGTGTACGAGGCCGAGCAGGTCGGCGACCGCGGCTTCACCAAGCGCATTGCGCTCAAGGTGATCCACGAGCGGTACGCGAAGGAGCCGGAGTGGCTCCAGCTGTTCATCGACGAAGCCAAACTCTCGGCCAACCTGGTCCACGGGAACATCGTCCAGATCTTCCAATTCGAGGAAGTGGACGGCCAGTTCTACATGGCAATGGAGTTCATTCGCGGCGTCACGATGCGCGCGCTCATCGACCGCCATCGGGCGCTGGACGAACCCATCCCCACGCCGATCGCGGCGTACATCGTGAGCCGCGTGTGCCGGGCCCTCGACTTCGCGCACAACTTCGTCGACGACCTCGGCAAGCGGCTCTACATCGTGCACCGCGACGTCTCGCCCGGCAACGTGCTCCTCACCTGGGACGGGCAGGTGAAGCTCGGCGACTTCGGCATTGCCAAGGCGCGCACGATGCATGACCCGGCCGAGGCGCGCCGCCTCACGATCGGCAAGAAGCACTACATGAGCCCCGAGCAGATCCTCGGCGTGCGCGTGGACTGGCGGACCGATGTCTTCTCGGCGGCCGTCGTCCTGTTCGAGCTGCTCGCGCGCGAGCAGCTGTTCCGCGAGCTCGAGACGGAAGCCGCGATGGACGAGGTGACCATCGCGCCGACGCCGAACGTCGCGCGGCTGCTGCCGGACGTGGACGCCGGGCTGTCGGGGCTCATCACGCTGGCGATCTCGAAGGACCCGATGCTGCGCCCCAACGCCGCGATGTTCGGGCTCGCGCTCGACCAGTGGTGTGCGCGCCAGGGCACCGTCGGCACCCCGGAACGCCTGCAAGCGCACCTCGCCCGGATCTTCCCGACCACGTACAGCCCGCCGGTGGAGGCGCGGCCGGACAGCAGCCGCACCCCCGCCATCCAGAACCTGCCCGGCGGAACCACCAGCTGAGCCCGCGGCGTTCGCGGGCGCTCCGCACGGCTTAGGTTTCGTCGCCACTCACCACGGACCCACCCGCATGGCACCGAAGATCTACACGAGGACCGGGGACGACGGCCGCACCGCGCTGTTCGGTGGCGGTCGCGTCACGAAGGACGACCTCCGCGTGCAGGCCTACGGCGACGTGGACGAGCTGAACGCCGTCATCGGGCAGGCGCGGTCGGTGGAGATGATGCCGCGCATCGACGAGGTGCTCGCGCCGGTGCAGCGCGACCTCTTCGCGATCGGCGCCCTGCTCGCGACGCCGCATCCCGAGGACCACCGTAAGCAGCTCGAGAAGGCGAAGCTCACCGACAGGCGCATCGCGCAGCTCGAGCAGGCGATCGACGACGGCGAGGAGGAACTCGAGCCGCTCAAGGCGTTCATCATGCCGGGCGGCACGGCCAAGGCGTCGGCGCTCCACGTGGCGCGCACGGTGTGCCGCCGCGCCGAACGATCCGTGGTGCGGCTCCGCCAGTCGGAGGAGGTGCCGCAGATCGTCGTCGTGTACCTCAACCGCCTCTCGGACCTGCTCTTCGTGCTCGCGCGCGTCGCCAACCGGCGCGCGGGCGCGGGGGAAGTCACCTGGTAGGCGCGGGCCCGGGCGACGGACCCGTGCGGCTCGACCTGCACGGATCGCGCATCATCGTCGGCGCGGCGCTGGGCGGCGCCGGCGCCGAGCACGTGCGCGCGGCGGCGGCGGGCCGGCGCATCGCGCTCATCAGCGACGCGCACGTGATGCCCCTGCACGGCGGCGTCCTCGCTGACGCCCTCGGCGTGCCGCCCGACGACACCTTCACCGTGCCCGCGGGCGAGGCCAGCAAGTCCCGCGAGGAGTGGGCGCGGCTCACCGACGCGATGCTGGCCCGCGGCTTCGGCCGGGACTCCGTCGTCGTCGCCACTGGTGGCGGCGTGGTGGGCGACCTCGCCGGGTTCGTCGCCGCGACCTACATGCGCGGCGTGCCCGTCGTGCAGGTGCCGACCACGCTGCTCGCGATGATCGACGCGTCGGTCGGCGGCAAGACCGGGGTCGATACGCCGGCCGGCAAGAACCTCGTTGGCGCATTCCATCAACCGGCACTCGTGCTCGCGGACCCGGCGGTGCTGGCGACGCTCCCGCCGCGCGAGCTGCGGAACGGGCTCGCCGAGGCGCTCAAGCACGCCGTGATCACGTCGCGCGCGGACTTTGACTGGCTCCTGGCGGCGGCCCGCGACGTATCCGATCCCGCGCAGGCGACGTCCGACACGATGGCCCGGCTCGTCGCGCACAACATCGCGATCAAGGCGGGCATCGTGGCGCGCGATGAGCGCGAAGCGGGTCCGCGCAAGACGCTCAACTTCGGCCACACGATCGGGCACGCCATCGAGGCGGTCGCGCAGTTCGCGATTCCCCATGGGGAGTGCGTCGGGATCGGGATGCGGGTCGAGGCGCGCATCGCGGCGGCCCTGGGCCTCGCATCCCCATCGCTCGAGGCGGACATCACGAGCGCCCTCGTTGCGCTCGGACTGCCCACGCGCCCGGCCGCGACGATGGCGCCGCAGGACGTGCTCGACGCGACGCGCAGCGACAAGAAGTCGCGCGGCCACCAGGTGGAGTACGCCCTCGCGCGGGCGATCGGCGCCATGGCCGGCGCCGATTCGGGATTTGGCACGGTCGTTCCCGACCGTGAGGTGCTCGCCGCGCTCACGGCGTGCATCGCCGGGTGACACGGCAGCGGGCGGTCGCCTCGCAAAGATTTGTGATGCCACCGTAACTTATGCATCTACAACGGGTTAGTTGATCGATTCGCGCCCGCTCCGGGACTGGCACAGCGTTTGGGTGTTGACCATATCCGCACCCGCGCATATCCTGCCCGTCCCTGCGCGCTGACGCCCGCGGGCGCCGTTCCGAGCCGTATCGCCGTGTGATGCGCTACTACCCACTGACCGGATGGGGTGTATGCAGCCTGCGATTGAGTCGAGGAGCAAGTCGTTTTTTCGTTCGTCCCCATCGTCAGCGTTCGACCAGTACCTGCAGGACATCCAGAAGCTTCCGCTGATCACGGACCCCGCCGAGGAGAAGCGCCTCGCGCGGCTCGCCCAGAAGGGCGATGAAAAGGCGGCCGAGCGGCTGGTCACGGCGAATCTCCGCTTCGTCATCTCCTACGTGAAGAAGTACCAGGGGCACGGACTCGACCTCTCCGAGCTCGTCGCGATCGGCAACGAGGGCCTGCTCAAGGCGGTCCGCAAGTTCGACCCGGACCAGGGCGTGAAGTTCATCTCGTACGCCGTGTGGTGGGTGCGCCAGGCGGTCCTGAAGGCGCTCGCCGAACAGACCCGTTCCGTGCGCATCCCGCTGAACCAGAACTCGCAGCTCATCCGGCTCTCGCGCGCCGAGACGATCCTCGGCCAGGTGCTGAAGCGCGACCCCACGGACCACGAGCTTGGTCGCCTGCTCGAGGAAACGCCCGAGCAGGTGCGTGCCTCCAAGCAGATGTCCGCGACCGAGGTTTCGCTCGACGCCCCCGTCGACCGCAGCGACCGCGAGGCCTGCACGCTGGGCGAGCGGTTCTCGGGAGCCGACGGGGTGGAAATCGAGGAGACCACCGACGTGAAGCTGATGCGCGAGACGATCGACAAGGTCTTCGCCCGTCACCTCACGCCGCGCGAGCGCAAGATCCTGAACCTCTACTACGGCCTCGACGAAGGCGCCGAGGCGATGACCCTCGAGAAGATCGGCGCCCTCATGGGCGTCACGCGCGAGCGGATCCGGCAGATCCGCGAGCGGGCGTTCGAGAAGCTCCGCGAGGCGCCCGAGGGCCGGTCGCTGGCCGGCTTCTGGGCCATCAGCTGATCGCCGGATTCCCCACCCAACCTTCGGACCGCCCGGAACCGGTTCGCAAGCGTTGACGAAGGAAGGGCCAGGCCGAGCACTCGGTCTGGCCCTTCTTGCATCGCACATCGGCGATAATTCAGTCGTGGATTCCCTGATCGCGTCCCTCGAGCGGATCGTCGGCGCGGCGCACGTCACGACGCGCGCCTCCGAGCTGCTCGTGTATGAGAACGACGGCCTTCCGGGCTACCACAAGCGGCCGCGCCTCGTGGTCGCACCCGGTGACCGCGACGAGGCGATTGCCGTGGTGCGCGCGCTGGCGGCGGCGAAGGCGCCGTTCGTGGCGCGCGGGGCCGGCACGGGTCTCTCGGGGGGTTCGCTCGCCGACGGCATCGTCATGGTCGGCATGCAGCGCATGCGCCGCATCATCGCGGTGGACCCGGTCGCACGCACGGCCACGGTCGAGCCGGGCGTGGTCAACGCGACCCTCACGAAGGCGGCCGCGCCGTTCGGCCTGCACTACGCCCCGGATCCGTCGAGCCAGACCGCGTGCACGATCGGCGGCAACGTCGCCGAGAACTCCGGGGGGCCGCACTGCCTGAAGTACGGCGTCACGATGAACCACGTCGTGGCCGCCACGGTGGCGCTCCCGGACGGCGAGGTGGTGCGCCTCGAGGCGCCGCGGGACGACGGCGTCGGCTACGACCTACTTGGTGCGTTCATCGGCTCGGAGGGCTGCTTCGGCCTGGTGGTGGACGTGACCGTGCGGCTCACGCCGAACCCGGCGGGCATTTGCACGATGCTCGCCGATTTCATGACGGTGGACGGCGCCGCGGAGACCGTGAGCGCGATCATTGCGGCGGGCATCGTGCCCGCCGCGCTGGAATTGGTGGACCAGGGCACGATCGCGGTGGTGGAGGCGTCCATCTACGCGGCCGGCTATCCGACGGACGCGGCGGCGTGCCTGCTCGTGGAGGTGGACGGTCCGGAAGCGGGGCTCGCGGACGACGTGGCCGCGGTGCAGCGAATCTGCCGCGAATGCGGCGCGCGCGACGTGCGCACCGCCACCGACCCCGCCGATCGCGCGCGCCTCTGGCAGGGCCGCAAGAAGTCGTTCGGCGCCATGGGACGCATTGCGCCGCACCTCGTCGTGCAGGACGCGGTGGTGCCGCGCACGAAGCTCGCACCCATCCTGAGGGCGATGCTCGAGATCGCCGCCCGCCACCGCGTCCGCATCTGCAACGTCTTTCACGCCGGCGACGGCAACCTGCACCCGAACATCCCGTACAGCGACGACGATCCTGACGAAGTGCATCGCGTCCACGCCGCCTGCCGCGAGATCATGGAACTGTGCATCGCCGAGGGCGGGACGATCACGGGCGAGCATGGCGTGGGCCTGGACAAGCTGCCGTACATGGAATCGCTGTTCGCGCCCGGGGCGCTCGAGGCCATGTGCCGCCTGCGGGACGCGTTCGATCCGGCACGCCGCGCCAACCCGGGCAAAGTCGTGCCCGTGCGGCATTGTCGTGAGTGGACCGCCGCACCCGGAGCGCGCGCGTGAACACGATGGCGAACGCGCCAGCGAGCGCGCCGGTGAACGTGACGGAACTCGCGGCAATCGTGCGCGACGCGCGCAGCGCGCGCACGCCCCTGCGCATCGTGGGTGCGGGCGCCTGGTCCGGCCCCGGTTCGCCGGCCGCGCGGATTGTGCCGGCCGCAACACCGGTCTCGCTCGCCGCCATGGCGGGGATCGTCGCGTATGTCCCGGACGACCTGACCCTCACGGTGCGCGCGGGCACCTCGCTCGCCGAGGTGAACGCCGCCACCGCCGCCCACAACCAGTGGTGCCCGCTCCTGCCGTGGGGCGACGACGCCGGCACGGTCGGCGCGACGTTCGGCACCGCCACCACCGGACCGTGCGCGGCCGCCCTCGGCCGCCCGCGCGACATCGCGCTCGGCGTCGAGTTCGTCGACGGGACGGGCGCCGTCGCGCGCGGCGGCGGGCGCGTGGTGAAGAACGTGGCGGGGTTCGACCTCACGCGCCTCATGGTGGGCGCGTTCGGCACGGTGGGCGTGATCACGGAGGTCACGGTTCGCCTGCGCGCGCGGCCGCCCGTGGACGTGACGCTCTGTGCGTCGCCCGCCCGCGACGACGCGGAGTCGGCGAACGCGCTCGCGGCGACGCTGCGCGGGGCCGCCGTCGCGCCGATCGCGTGCGAAGCGCTGTCCGGCGACGTGGCCGCACGGCTCGCCCTCCCGGCGCACACGGTGCTCGTGCGCTACGCGGGCAACCGGGCGCTCGTGGATGCGGGGCGCGCGACCG
>CAZKYG010000092.1:0-5204 GCA_964556915.1 uncultured Gemmatimonas sp. | reverse complement strand
GAGCGACTGCCGGCCGAACGCATCGTCGAGGCGTACTTTTTTCCGTCCATCCGTCAGGGCCAGGTCGAGACGGGCGTCGCGGTCATCGCGGCAACCCCGCTGACCGGGCCGGGCCCCGCTGGCGACGCGGCGGACGAGCCCCGCGCCGACGCCGTGCCGGAAATGGAGGGCGACGCCGACGCCCCGCCGCCCCGCGCCGAGGTGCTCACCGCGACCTACCGGTGGACGCGAAAGGGCCCGGAGCGTGGCAAGTGGGTGGTCGAGCTCACGGCGGAGGCGCACGCACCCATCGCCACCGTCGAGGCGGTCGTCCGCGGCGTGCAGGAACGTGCGGGCGAGGCGCTCGACGCGCACCGCATGACCGGCGACGAGGTGCGCGCCACGCTGCCGCCGCCCGAGCCGGCGCCGCTGCCCGCGGTTGCCGCGGCGGCACCGACCGCGTGATGGCCGCATGACCACCGCGCTCGACGTCGCCCGCGACGCCTCGCTCGAGCGCTTCCGCGCGTGGCTGCGCGAGCGCAACCAGCCCGCCACGCCGCAACGGCTCGCGATCGCCGCCGTGGTGCTGGGGGCCGAGCATCCGCTGGCCGCCGAGGAAGTGGTGGAGCGCCTGCGGGCGCGCGGACCGGCGCCGGGTGTCGCCACGGTCTATCGCACGATCGACGTGCTCATCGCGTGCGGGCTCGTCACCGAGGAGGACCGGCGCGAGGGGTTCCGCCGGTTCCGCCCGCGCCGCGACGACGTGTCATCGGAGGAACTGCTCTGCACGATGTGCGGCCGCGTGACGGCCATCGCGGCCCGCGGCGCGGCCGAGGGCGCCGCCGCCGCCGCGCGCGCCGCGGGGTTCGTGGCCGTCCGCCACCGGCTTACCGTGTACGGTCTCTGTGCCGACTGCGCCGCGCGCGGCGGCGCGCATCCCGCCCACGGAGGGCGCTGAACGTGGAAACGTCCGGGTCCGTCGGCATCCTGATCGCATTCACCGCGGGCCTGCTCTCGTTCCTCTCGCCCTGCGTGCTTCCGCTCGTGCCGAGCTACGTCACGTTCATCACCGGGCTCTCGGTCGAGGACGTGACCAAGGCGCGCCGGGCCGCGCTGCTCCATTCGCTGCTCTTCATCAGCGGCTTCACGATCATCTTCATGCTGATGGGCGCGGGCGCGACGTCGCTCGGGTTCGTCGTGAAGTCGCACCGCGCCTGGCTCTCGCGCATCGGTGGCGCGATGATCATCGTGTTCGGCCTTTACCTGCTCGGCGTGCTCAACATCGGCGCGTTCGCGCGCGAACGCCGCGTGCACCTGGCCGACAAGCCCATGGGCTACCTGGGCACCGTGCTCGTCGGCATCGCGTTCGGCGCCGGATGGAGTCCGTGCATCGGCCCAATCCTCGGCGCGATCCTCACGTTCACCGCGAGCGAGGCGAACCTGCGGCGCGGCATGCTGCTCCTCTTCTCGTATTCGATGGGCCTCGCGGTGCCGTTCGTGGCCGCGGCGTTCGCCGTGGACTGGTTCCTCAGGATGTTCGCGAAGTTCAAGGGCTACCTCGGCTACGTGCAGAAGGTCGCGGGCGTCCTGCTCATCGCCGTCGGCGTCCTGATGGTGACGAACTACTTCACGATCCTCGCCACCATGCTGCAGGCGCTCACGCCGGAGTTTCTGCGCTCGCGCATCTGACCCGGGAGCGCGCGCAGCGGCGCGCGGGCCGCTTGACCGTCGTACGCGCCGCCGCTACAATCCGTGCTCCAATGCTTCGCCGGGCGCACCTCCACCACGTGTTCTTTTTCGGACCCCAAACGGGCCCGGGACCGAGCGCGCGCGTGTAGCCAGCAGTCGGCGCCTCGAAGGATCCGCGGTCCGTCACACGACGGGCCGCTTTTTTTCGCCTTGCGGGAGGGAGCGTGTCGAGGAGAATCAATCGGGGAGGGTCGTGCGCGCGGGCACCGCGCCGTCGGCTGTCCGCCGCGCCGTGATCGTCGCGATTCAGGGAGCGGCCGGCTCGTTCAGCGAGGGGGCCGCGCAGCGCCTCGCGGGCCGCGACGCCCGCGTACTGAGCTGCGGCTCGTTTGATGAGCTGTTCGCCGCCGTGGCGCGCCGATGCGCGGATCGGGGCGTGGTGCCGGTGCACAACACCATCGCGGGGCCGGTGTTCGACAACGCCCAGCGCGTGCGGGCGCCGGCGTTCGTCGAAATGGCACGCCTCCGGTACCCGGTCGCGCAGTGCCTCATCGCGCGGCGCCGCGTGCCGCTCGGCACGCTGCGCCGCGTGGCGTCGCACCCGGTGGCGCTGCGCCAGTGCGCGCGATTCTTCGCCGCGTTTCCCGCGTGCGCGCGCGTCGAGGTGGCCGACACGGGGAGCGGCGTGCGCGACCTCATGGCGGGCGCGCTCGACGTGGACGCGGTGATCGGTTCGGCGGCGGCGGCGCGGCTCTTCGGCGGCGTGACGTTGCTCGATCGCGTGGACGACGCGGCCGACAACGCGACCGAGTTCGTGCTCTTCGCGCGCGCGGGGTCGCGCGCCGCGTGGCGGTGAGGCGGTGCTAGAAGCGGAGGCCGACCCGCACCGGAAACCACGCGCTGTTGTCGCCGCGCGTGAAGTACGTCGTGGCCGCGAACTCGAGGAACCACTTGACGCTCGACGTCTCGTAGTTCACGCCGACGCCGCCGGTCAGGCCGAAATCCTGTTCCGTCTGCGTGACCAGCGTGGACGGACCGCTCTTCTGCGTGAAACGCGTGGTGCTGAGCGACAGCCCGCCGAACTGGTAGAAGCCGTTGCCCGGGGTGCGGTGCACGAAGTCGAAGCCCGCGGCGATGAGCTGGATGTCGTGATAGCCGTTCTTGCCCGTGAAGTAGTCGAAGCCGAACACGCCGCGCCCCGACCAGCGCTCGGTCTCGCTGCCGCCCTGCCGGACGGTGAGGCCGAATCCCGTGGCCGCCTTGTCGGCGAACGTGCCCGTCGGAAGGTCCGTCGAAAGCGCGACCGACATGCCGTCAACGCTGCCGCCGAACTGCGCGTGCGCCGGACGGGCGATGCCCAGGATCAGCGCGAGGGCGGCGACGCCCGGGGCCAGGAAACGCGAGGAGGAGTGCATGGGAGCGTGAGGCGGCGGCGGGTGGTGGTTGGCGGGAGCGGCTGCAGCCCGTACCTGCGTACGACGCAAAGGTTCCGCTCGATGTTACGGACGCCGGCTGACACGCGCGGAACCCGGCGCGGCGTCGTGGTTAGCATTCAATATGCGGTCGCGAACGGAGATCGCGCCGCGGCACCAGGAGAACGCATGCGCGCCACACCCCACATGTCCCGGATCGCGGCCGTCGGTTGCGCCGCGATGATCCTCACCGCCTGCGGCGGCGACGCCGCCAACACCGATACCCGCAAGATCGACCTCGCCCCCACCAAGGCGGCGGAGCCGCAGCTCGCCGACGCGCCGCTGCCAAAGGCCGACGCGAAGGCGCCGGTCAAGGCGGCCACGGCGCCCGCGCCGAAGCGCAGCGCGCCGGAGCCGAAGCGCCTCGAACCGATGGTGGACGACAAGGTCGCGACGCCGGCGCCCGCGGCCGCCGCGCCGATCGCCGCGGCGCCCGCGGCGCTGCCCCTGCCGACCACCGGAACGGTGGCCGCGGGCACCAGCTTCACCGTCAAGCCGGCCGTCAAGGTCTGCACCAACACGTACAAGGTCGGCGACCGCTTCACCGCGACGCTGGCCAATCCCGTCACGGGGAGCAACGGCGCCGAGATTCCCGCGGGGTCGGCCGCCATCCTCCGCATCGTGGACGCGAGCGGCACGAAGTCCGCCAAGGACAGCGCGCACCTCGCCTTCGACATCCTGTCGATCAAGGTCGGCGACCAGACGTACGAGGTCAACGCGCACGTGGTCGAGTCGGCGCCGCTCGATCGCGTGAACGCGCAGAGCACCACGGACAAGGCCAAGAAGGTCGGCGCGGGCGCCGCCATCGGCGCGATCGCCGGCCGGATCCTTGGCGGCAACACGAAATCCACGGTGCTGGGCGGCGTCGTCGGGGCCGCGGCCGGCGCGGCGGTCGCCGCCGGCGACAACCACTACGAGGGCTGCCTCAGCGGCGACGGCGCAATCACGCTCGCGCTCGACAAGCCGCTGGTGCTCAAGCTCGCGACGGCGCCGTAGCGGCCCGGCAATCGGCGCAAGCTCGGCGACGGGCTGACGTCCGGCGCGCGACCGCGATAAGCTCGTGGGCATGAGCATCGCGGTGCGCGTCGCGGGTGTCCTGCTGCTCGCGCTCGGATTCAGTGCGGCCGCGTTCGCCGCGGCGGGCACGGGCGCCTCGGGCCTGTACGCCCCGCTTTCTCTCGCCACCATCGTCGGCGTTCCGCTCGCCGCGGGCGTGGTCGTCGCATGCGCGTTCCCGGCGGCGCGCGTCGCGGCGATCGGGGCGGGGTCGGTGGGTGTGGCGGCGCTGGCCGCGGCCATCGCCGTCACCGCGGGCTGGCTGCCGGTGGCGTGGTTCCGCGCCGAGTGGATCCCGGTCGCGGGTGCGGCGCTCGCCGGCGGCGTCGCCGGTGCGCTCATGCCGACGCTCACCGTGCGCGCCGGGGCGGCGGCGGCCCTCGTTGTGCTATCCGCCGTCGCAGGCCGGTTCGTGGCGGCGCCGGAGACCGCGGCCGAGCCGGTGGTGGTCGCGTCGCAGGCGTCCGTGGCGGCCGACGGGCCCGACGCCTGGCAGGAGGTGGTCGGGTCCGACGACCTCGCGGACTCGACGTCCGCCCGGGCGGCCGGCGCCGAGCCGGGCGTGGTGTCCATCGCGCTCGCACGGCCGCGCGAGCGCGAGGCGCGTCGCGTCGCGTTCTCCGACGGCGCCACGTGGGCCGAGCGGATCGCCGAGTGGGACGACGATGAACACCTGCGCGTGGTGTCGGCGCCGGCGGCGATCGTCGCGCCGCGCGGGCTGGCCGCGTGGCGTGCGGGCACCGGCGAATCGTGGATCGTTCCGGCGGGCGCAACCTACGACCTCGCGGCCGATGGCGACTCGGCCGCCGACCTCACGATGCGCGGCACGTACCGCCTCGCGGTCCACGCGAACGCCTTCCGCGCATCGTGGCTGCGCGACGCGGCGCGGCGTCGCCAGGACGCGGTCGTCGCGACGATCCGGCGCCGGGCCGAAGCGCGGGCGAGCGCGGGCGTGCCCCCACTCACGGCCGAGATGCGGATGCTGCGCCGCGCCGCGCTCGCCGACCT
>CAZKYG010000091.1:0-8169 GCA_964556915.1 uncultured Gemmatimonas sp. | reverse complement strand
CGCCGTGGAATCCCTGCGATCCGCCGGCGTCGACTTCGACGTGTTCAGTGACGTGCGGTGTGAGCCGACGGACGCGTCGTTTCGCGAGGCGATTGCCGCGGCGGCGAGTGGAGGATTCGACGGTTTTCTCGCGGTCGGCGGTGGATCGACCATCGATACGGCGAAGGCCGCCAACCTCTACGCGACGTGGCCGGCCGACTTCACCGAGTACGTCAATCCAACGCTCGGCCGCGGCGCGACGCCACCCGGTCCGCTCAAGCCGCTGATCGCGGTGCCGACAACCGCGGGGACGGGCAGCGAGACGACGGCGGTCGCCGTGTTCGATTTCGAGCGCGAGCGCGTCAAGACCGGCATCGCGAATCGCTTCATGCGCCCGACGCTCGGAATTCTCGATCCCGAGAACACGCGCAGCTGTCCGCCGGCCGTTGCGGCGAGCGCCGGTCTCGACGTGTTGAGCCACGCGCTCGAGTCGTTCACCGCGCGGCATTATCTCGAACGCGAGCCGCCGGCGCGGCCGTCATTGCGATCCGCCTATCAAGGTGCGAATCCGATCAGCGACGTTTGGGCGCTCGAAGCGCTGCGTATCCTCGCCGAGTGCCTCCCGCGCGTCTATCGTGATCCGTCGGATGACGAGGCGCGCGGCCGGATGCTGCTGGCGGCGTCCTACGCCGGCATCGGCTTCGGCAACGCGGGCGTGCACCTGCCGCATGCGATGGCGTATCCGGTGGCTGGTCAGGTCGAGCACTATCGTCCCGCCGGTTACGCCAGCGATCACGCGATGGTGCCGCACGGCACGTCGGTGATCGTGCACACGCCCGCGGTGTGCCGTTTGACGGCATCAGCCGCACCGGAGCGGCATCTACGCGCAGCCGCCGCGCTCGGCGCGGACGTGCGTGACGTGCCGTTGATCGCGGCCGGTGACGTGCTCGCCGAGCGTGTCCTGCACTTCATGCGCGTGACCGATCAGCCGATGGGCATCGCGGCGTTCGGCTACACCGACGCCGATATTCCTCGGCTCGTTGACGGCACGCTGGTTCAGGCGCGATTGCTGAAGCTGTCGCCCATCGAGCCCACGCCGGAGATTCTGGCGCGGCTGTTTCGTGAGTCGTTGAGGCTGGAGTAGGCGTCCACCTCCGCTCCTTCGGAGCTACGGTGGACAACCTTCGCGTGAGCTCGCCTGACGCGGCCTGCCAACCGTAGCCGCTCGCGTAGCGAGCGTTTGGCGAAGGTTGGCGGAGAGAGAGGGATTCGAACCCTCGGTAGAGTTTCCCCTACACACGCTTTCCAAGCGTGCTCCTTCAACCACTCGGACATCTCTCCGTGTCTTTAGAATCAACAACTTGCAGCTACGCGTTCCGGCCAGATCCTCCCGATTGTGATAGTTTTTGTGATAAGTCCCTCAATCTTCCAAATCACTTACGGCGATTTGGTCCCGTCTGGCGACCCAGCGGGCAACACAACGGTCCGACTCCGGCCCTCCAGTATAGAACGTCAGACGACCTAGTGTCGTGTCCCTGAAGTTCGTTCGCAGAATCGGCTGACCTTGTCCAAGATGACATCGGCGGTCGCGGTCCAGACGAACGGCGCGCAATGTTCGTTGTAGTGTGCCAGATACTCGTGAATGGCCGTCTCCAAGGCTGGCACACTGTCGAAGGTACCACGGCGAATCCGGCGAGTGGTGATCGTCGCGAAGAAGCGTTCCACTTGATTGAGCCAGCTCGCGCTCGTCGGTGTGAAATGCAGGTGGTAGCGCGGATGGCGGACAAACCACCGAATCACCTTGGGCGCCTTGTGCGTGCCGTAGTTGTCCATGATCACGTGCACGTCGCGGTCCGGCGGCAACTGCGCATCGACGCGCTCGAGAAATCTCAGAAACTCCTGATGCCGATGACGACGGTGACACTGCCCGATCACTTTCCCGGTCGCGACGTCCAAGGCCGCGAACAGCGACGTCGTGCCATGGCGAATGTAGTCATGGGTCTGGCGGGCCGGGATGCCCGGCCGCATCGGCAAGAGGGGCCGCGTCCGATCCAGGGCCTGGACCTGGCTTTTTTCGTCCATCGACAAGACGATGGCGCGATCCGGCGGCGAGAAATACAGCCCGACGATGTCGCGCACCTTCTCGACAAACTGCGGGTCCGCCGAGAGCTTGAACGTATCGAGCCGATGCGACTGCAACCCAAACGTCTGCCAGATGCGCGCGATGGTGGCCTTCGAGAGGCCGGCCACGTCCGCCAGGCCCCGTGTGGTCCACTGCGTCGCGTGAGCCGGCGGACCTTCGAGCGTACGCGTGATGACGTCGACAATCCGATCGTCCGTCACGGTGCGTGGCGCGCCCGGCCGAGGCTCGTCCGTCAAGCCCGGCAGACGCCGGACGCGAAACCGCTCGCGCCATTTGCAGACGCTGTTACTCGACACGTGGAGCCGTGTGGCCACCGCTCGATTGGTGAGCCCCTCCGCGCAAGCCAGCACCATCCGCGACCGCAACGCCAGTCGTTGCGCCGTTGTGGGGCGGCGCGTCCACTGCTCCAGCGTGCGGCGTTCGTCGTCGGTCAGCAACAACGGTTTGTGATGGCGTTTCCTCAGCATGTCGCGCAGCGTACCTGTGCGACCGCCGAAGTACAAGACTTTTTCTGAGACACGACACTAGTTCGGAGAGTGTTGTCGCAGAACCTCGTGCGCTAATCCGAACGGGTCTCCCGGCGGCTCCCTTCGTTTCGCGAACATCACTCCGTCTCAAGCAGCCGTTTGGGCAGCGGCACCGACGATCACCACGGCCCAGCAATCGCGCCAGAACTGCTCCCAGCGGATCTGCGTGATGACTCTTGTCCTTCGACCAGCCCCGCCAGCCAAGCGCCGCGGCAATGATGCGTACGCACACCCTGTGCACCCGGCATCCACGCGCGCCTCCGTTGCGCGAACTGAGGTCAGATGCCGCAGGGCGTGGCGAGCTGCTCCGGATCGATGTCTATTCGTACAGTGACATCGGATCGTGGCCACAGGTCTCTCCCTGGTGTATCGTGCTCGACAGTTGAAGGCATTCACATCCTCTGATTGTGTAGGTGCGAAGGGCGAATCAGGACCCAACAGGAAACTCCCGCTGTAGCCACGTCTGGACCGCGTCTGTGCTCGTAAGTCCTCGTTGCGTCAAGAGCGTGACGATATCGCTGCCGCTCATCACAACCACGGGATGACCGTCGAGGCGTATCTCTTCGTACGCCTGGTGATCGAGAAATGACGTTGTCACGAATATTCCAAACTGTCGGAAGCGCAAGCGCGAAATGAGTCTGGATGTTGCCTTGACGCCGACGCCGTTGCGTATATCGAAGCACTTCGCCTCGAGTGCGAATTCCACCTTAATTGCGTCGGCATCGGTGCCGATTCGATATTGACCGACGGCATCTCGGCCCCCATCCATCCAGGGACGCGTCACGTCGATCGACACAATATTCGGGGCCATCAGCCTCGCCAGGTATGCTGCGCACCTCTCGAACTCAGTTGGACGTTCCTGAAAGTATGCGTAGACGACGCGCAGAATGTCGCGGCCTTCCTCCGTAGCGGGAAGCTGCTCGTGCTTTGTACGCCACTGAACGCTCCGTTCGGCTTCCAACGCTCGATACCGGCCTGACGTTACCCACTCACGAAAGGCTTCCGGGCAGTTGCTGGATAGCGGACTTCCCGCCAAGACGTCGGATAGCCACGCTCTCTCAACAACGGGAGCGTTGAGGATCGTAAGCAGAGACCTGTAATTCTGAAACCGTTCGTCGCCGCTTGTCTTCCAGATGGCGACGAGATCGTCAGTGGCACTGACGCCGGCAAAGCCAGGAACGGCCAAGCCACGGAAGCGAACGTCGCGGCCTTGCCCTGTGCCGGTAAAAACAAGGAAAGGTGGAATGCTCGACCGATTCGCCGGCGTTGCGTGGAGCTGATTGAAGCAATCACGCAAAAGAGCGTTGCCTCCGCGAGGGGTCTCGTGCAGTTGATGTCCCGGTCGGCGATTATCACCGTAATAGGTGAAACGCCCGGTTTCGACGTCGAGCGCGTCCGGCCAGCTGGGCTCGCTTAAGTTGCTGAAGATTGCAACGAGTCGACATCCCGCCAGCGTTCTGCCTCCCGCCATTCGAAAACCGCCCTGGTTGCCGACCGGAAGCAATCGAGCGAGCGCATCGGCGCCAGCGTTACGGGTCGTGCCACCCCTGTAGATCGCATCGACGATCAGGTCCGCGTCCTTCAGTTCCGTGAAAAGAAAATCGCGTACGGTGCTCATGGCGTGGGGTCTACGCGGCTGTCCCTTCCTGAGTTGCGCCTTGCGCATCATCGCCACCGTGAGCGTCTGCCGGATCGACGGCTGGAATTGTTTGCATTGACGAACCAAGTAGTCCCTGAAGGTCACCGTAGATCGCGCTCATGCTCTCTGCTGCTCGGCCTATCGCCTTTTCGCGCTTTGCCCAGCGACGCGCCATTGTCCGCTTCTCCTCTTCGAGATCGACCTGAAGGCTGGCGAACGTTCTAATAATGGCCTCGGCTCGATTGCGAAACTCGGGACCGGTCAGATAGGTGAACAACACCTCTACGGTCTCGCTCTTGGCAGCCACCGCGCGCTTGACGATTGTCACCTCCACGAGGCCCTGCCGCAGAGCCATTGCAAGTCCGAGCGCCAGTCGAGCATCAACCACCCAGACGCCCTCGCGAACGCCGCAGCCGCTGATGTCCTTTGGCATCGCCGTCGAGACCAGAACTGCGACATCGGCCTTGGCATCTCGCTGGTCGTCCTTGAGCTTCTCAATCCAGCTGTCGTTCCAGTTCTTCGTGTTCTTCGTCTCCCACAGAATCGCTCCACAGGATTGGCCAGTGCGTGTGTAAACGTTGTGCACGAGATCTGCACCGTTGACACCCTTTGGGACAGGGGCGATCCGGTCCAAGGGAAAGTGCACCCTTAACAAGTCCTCGAGTGATGCCTCGAGCACTTCTCCCTGCATCTGCTGGGAGCCCTGTTGCAGACGGCGCCGCAGGTCTTCGTTGATGCGCAGCGCATCCTGAAGCCTGCGGTCTTTCTCCGCATCTTTGAGTCGCTGATCCTCCTGAGTCTGTCGAATCGCCTCGTCCCGAATCACTGAGCGTTCGGCGTCGATTCGACGGGCGACGTCGAGCTCCAACTGATCCTTCTGGTCCTCGAGGGCTCGCTTTTGCTGCCGGAGGAGAAGCTCGGAGCGTTCGGCTTCATTCAGCCTCCGACCCTTCTCAGCTGCCTCGGCCCTCAGACTTTCAAGTTCGCGTTCCATCTCGGCTCGCGCGGCGGCACGGGCCTCAGACTCTAGCACCTGACGCTCATGCGAGAGGCGGTCGCGCAGGCGGCTGTCGAACGCGACTTCGGCTTGCGCAACATTTGCCTCGCGACTTGCGAGTTCCGTCCGCCGGGCGGCAAGTGACGCCTCAGCGCGTGCCAGTTCTGCATGAACAGTAGCTTCGGTTCGCTCAGTGAGCTCTCTTTGGAGTGCGTCCCCCATAGGGATTCTCGTGCCGCAGTTCGGACAAGGGATCGTTCCAAACTCCGCAACCGTCGTGAAAGTCGACATGATTACTCCGAACGCTGGAAATGGTTGGCCACTGGCGTCCTAACGTGAACAAGAGCAGACACCAACTTGCCGGTAGCGGACGCCACACACCCTGAAGAAGGCATGAGGTGTGCCGCACTCCCGAAGCGAAAAGCTTAAGGAAAACTCTCGGGTTCCTATGTTGGGAAGCCACGCCTTCAGGCATTCGCCTCGTAGCCACGCCATTTGCCAGGATGTCTACTGCGTTGGTTGCACGGCACATCGACACGGGATGCGACGGAGATTCCGCGTTCACAAGGCGCGAGCTGCGTCGAGACGATGGACCAGAACTCGGATCAGACGTCGGGGATTCTGCGTCGGGTTATTTGCCCACTCTTTGACGCACCGTACGATCAGGTCCTTGTCGGCGCGAGCATTCGGATACGCAGTCGCGTACAGCGCGGACACTCTTTGAGCCAAGTCGTACGCGTTCGTCGGGTCAACCGGTGGCGGACTCATCTTCGGGAGTTCGCGCCGAGACCATGCAGCCAGAAACCATGCCCCTTCTGGACCGACTCCGCCGTCGTTCAGGACTCCGCCGGCGAGGTCTGACGCAATGACGCGTTCAAAGCGCTGTGTGATGCTGAATACGGCCCACAGCCCTGGGCATCGGCACAGGTGCCCGAGCACGTTATACGCTGCTCTCCGTGAGCGAATGTCCCACAGTTGCTCGATGGTTTCTGCTTCATCAAACACGACCACCAGGCCACCTAGACCGACTGAGACACACAAGCGCGCCAAGATAGCGATCCGCGACAGTGCGTCTGCGCGTTTGTATGCATAGTCTGCCCAGGCAATGTCACCACCGGTAAGGGCAAACCACGCCGGGTCTTCATCCGCCATCAACGCTTCGCCGGACTCGTATTTCGAGACGAGCGTTCGCAATGGCGCGGCCAGAATGCCCGCGGCCGATGAGTTAGCAAACGCCTGAAGCTGCGATCGCTTTGAATCGTTTTGAAGAAGAGCAAGCAGGAGGCTGCGCAATCCCAGGCGTGTCTGAAGGCGAAAGCTCTCGACAAGATTGCCGTAAAACCGCTGGGGGTAGTTCAGAGCACCGGACCTGCCATTCAGATCTACCGTGGCGTTCGGGATGCGTTCGAAGTCGGCGGACGCCCGAATGACCGACAAGCAGTGCGTTTTTCCGGTCCCCCATTCACCTCGAACAAACAGGGGGGATGGTTGCCTTCGTTGCTTGAGAGCGCCTAGTGCCGCACTGATCGTGGATCGAATCGCATCGTAGCCGACGGACAGGCGCTCGAGTTCCCACGGAGGGACGACGCCGGCGCGAAGCCGTCGAATTGCGGCCCGCTCCTGACCGGTCATGACGCGGCCTCGCGAACGAGGTCGCGCGCCACATTACCCAACAGCGCATCAATGTCTTGGTGCTGCCGATAACCGGCGCCCTCTTGCCGGGCCCTCTCCAATTCGGTGACGAGAACCCGCGCGAGGAGCCGAGGTTTTGCGATCCGCAGCTTGCTGACGGACAAACCCTCGAGCAGCCTATCCAACGACACCTCGTTGAAGCTGTGTCCGGAAGCGTCTCCATATGCGACCCGGTACACGTGGTCAATTCGCCGAGCCATCTCGCGCATTTGTTGGTGATCGAGCGGCGTGTGATCGAGATCGATCACGGGTGCTCTCCAGTTCCGCTCGTCGCTCAGAGGCTGGATGCGCGTGGCCAAGGCGTCATAACGAGGAAAGTACTGCTCGCCCTCGAACATCTCTGGCGTTGCCGCAAGGTACATGCACAAGTTGCGATAGCCTCCCTCGCCGCCAGCGTGATCGACGTACTCGCGCAATGCCTGAAGGGCTTGATCTTGCCGTTTTCGAGGGCTCAACTTCGCGAGTTCTTCGATTTCATCGATGCACAATACGAGACCGGAGTAGCCACACGCACGCACGAGCCAAAGCAGTCCACGCATCGTTTCGTGGACAGTGCCTTTGCCAATCGGTCGCAATTCAACCGCCGGGGGACGCCCCGGTTGCGCACGCCCAGGGCCGCGCAGGTACTCTGCCGGAATGCGTACCTTTTCCTCGATCCCTCGGAGCCACTGGCTCGCCACCGCGAAAGTCTCCGTGTCGGACGCCAGCAGCGCCTGCGCAGCCCCAACTAGTGCTCGGACCAAGTCGGGCGGCAGATTTGTCTGAAGAAGGCCGGACTGAAAATGATTGTGTAGGCGGTGCGCAGCGTCGAAAGGCTTGCGAATTCCGTCGAGAGCAATGCCAGCCTTTTTACACTGCAGTCGGCTCCAGCGCTCGAGCAGGTGCCGTGCCGGGTCGACCATCCCTGCATCGTCATTGTTGGGGGACGCGAGATCCTGGGAGGTGAGCTTTCCGACGATCTGCGGGTAGAGGGTCTCGAAGCGATCGATCTGCACCCGGTCAACCTTACATTCGACATGGGCAGTCATCCATCCATGTTCGCGAGCGAAATCCTGCACGACCGACAGGAAGTGACTCTTGCCGGACCCGTACGCCCCCCGAACGAACTTCGTGTCAGCGTGGCCGTCCTCGGCGATCTCGGTTAGGAGTTCGCGCTGCGCCGCGAGCCACTCCGAATGACCAACGTGAATGT
>CAZKYG010000090.1:0-7252 GCA_964556915.1 uncultured Gemmatimonas sp. | reverse complement strand
CCACGGCCTGCACCGTGCCCTTCGCCGTGCCGTCCACCGTCACGGTCCAGAGCGCGCCGTCGCCCGCCGGCAGGAGCTGCACGCGTCCCGCCGGCCAGGCCGCGCGCGCCACGACCTCGCCGACCGCCTTGGCGTCCCAGGCATCGTAGGCCGGCGGCTCGGGCTCGGTGAAGTGGCGCGGCCGGCGCGCACCCATGACGAGCGCCGCCACGCGGAGTTCTTCCTTCACCACCGCCGCGCCCGCCGGAATGAAGGCGGTGCCGACCTCGAAGATCCGCACGTCGCCCTGCATCCGCGACAGGTTGTATTCGGCACGACGCCCGAGCGTCGCCAGCAGGGACTCCCGCAGGAACGGCTCATCGTCGCCGATCGGGTTGCGTACGCGCACCAGCGGCGTGGCGCCGGCCGGCGCGTACGGCAGCGGTCGCACCTCGCTCAGCCCCAGGGCCACGAGGGCGTCGCGCACACGGCGCCCCGTCACGTACATGGGATGGTCGGGCACGCTGCCCGGCTTCGCGCCCTCGATCGCGTCCGGCAGGCGATCGTAGCCGCGCATGCGCGCCACTTCCTCGACCAGGTCCACGTCGCGCGTCACGTCGTGCCGCCACGACGCCGGCGTCACCTTGAGCGCGGTGCCCGATTTGGCCACGCCAAATCCGAGCGACCCGAGGATCTTCTTCACCTCCGCCGCGCCCACCCGGTCACCGAGCAGCTTCCCCACCCGTGGCGGACGCAGGGCGATGCCCTTCCGCGGCGCGGGGCGCGCGCCGACGTCGATCGCGGCGGCGATGGCGCCACCCGCGACTTTCGCGATGAGCCCCGCCGCGATCGCGGCGATCTCCGGCACCGCGGCGTCGTCGATGCCCCGCTCATACCGGTAACTCGCATCGGTGGAGAGGCCGAGCGCCCGCCGGCCCGCGCGGACCACCTTCGGCGCGAACGTCGCCACTTCGAGCAGGACGTCGGTGGTCGCGTCCGTCACCTCACTGGCCTGCCCGCCCATGATCCCCGCGAGTGCCGTCGGCCGCGCGGCGTCGGCGATCACGAGCATCGCCGCGTCCAGCCGGCGCGCCGTGCCGTCCAGCGTGGTGAGCGTCTCACCCGCGCGCGCGCGACGCACGACGATCGACGCCTCGGCGATGCGCGCCAGGTCGAAGGCGTGCACCGGCTGGCCGAACCCGTGCAGGATGTAGTTCGTGGCGTCAACGACGTTGTTGATCGAACGCGCGCCGATTGCCTCGATGCGGCGCCGCAGCCATGCCGGGCTCGGACCCACCGTCACCCCGCGGATGACCATGGCAACGTAGCGCGGGCAGTCGGCCGCGTCGTCAATCCGCACGGACACGCCTCCGGCCGCGGCGTGCGCGGCGCCCCTGGTGGCGCGCGGCGCCTTCGGCAGTGCACCGAGTTCCGGCGGTACGCGCAGCGCGGTGCCGGTCACCGCCGCCACATCACGCGCGAGCCCGCGATGGGAGAGCAGGTCGGGCCGGTTGGGCAGGACGTCCACGGACAGTCGGACATCGGCGAGCGGCAGCACGTCCAGCAGCGGCGTGCCCGGCGCGGCGTCGGTGTCCAGCGCGAGGATGCCGTCGTGATCGTCGCCGAGCCCGAGCTCGCGCGGCGAGCAGAGCATGCCGTTCGACGTGAACCCGCGGATCTTCCGCTTCTCGATCAGCAGGCCGCCGGGCATGGTCGTGCCGGACCGCGCGAACGGGTAGGTCGTACCCACCGTCACGTTCGGCGCGCCGCACACGACCTCGAGCAGCGTGCCGGTGCCGTCGTCCACCTTGTTGAAGGAGAGCCGCGTGTCGGGGATCTTCTCGCTCTCCACCACGCGGGCCACCACGAACGGCGCCAGCTCGGCCCGCGTCCGCTCGAACCCCTCGACCGTCGCGATGTGCGCGGTGATCAGGTCGCGCAGCGCCTCCGCCGACCGGCCGTGCGGCACGAATTCCTTGAGCCACTCGTGCGAGATGTGCATGCGTTACCGCGCGAACTGGGTGAGGAACCGCATGTCCGAATCGTAGAGGATGCGGATGTCGGGAATGCCGTAGCGCGCCAGCGCGGTGCGGCCCGGGCCCATGCCGAACGCCCACCCCGAGTACTTCTCGCTGTCGAGGCCGGCCGCCTCCAGCACGCTCGGGTGGACGAGGCCGCTGCCCGCGATCTCGATCCATCCCGACTGCTTGCACACGCCGCACCCCGACCCGCCGCACACGCCACAGCTCACGTCGAGCTCCGCGCTCGGCTCCGTGAACGGGAAGTACGACGGGCGGAAGCGCGTCCTGGTGGCGGGCGAGAAGAAGCGGCGCGCGAAATGGCCCAGCGTGGCCTTGAGGTCGGCGAACGTGATGCCCTCGTCCACCACCAGGCCCTCGATCTGCGGGAACATCGGCGCGTGCGACGCGTCGAAGGGGTCGCGGCGGTGCGCGTTCCCGGGCGCGAGGATGCGGATCGGCGGCGGATACGACTGCAGCGTGCGCATTTGCACGGGCGAGGTGTGCGTCCGCAGCACCACGTCGTCCGAGAGGTAGAGCGTGTCGTGCAGGTCGATCGTCGGGTGGTCGGCCGGGATGTTGAGCGCGTGGAAGTTGTACCAGAGGTTCTCGGCCTCGGGCCCCAGCGCCACGGTGAAGCCGAGTTCACGGAAGATCTCGATCGTCTCGTCGATCACGATCGACACCGGGTGCACCGAGCCGGCCCACGCGCGGCGCGACGGCATTGTGGGGTCCGCGAGCGCCACGGCCGCACGCGACGACGGCGCGAGTGCGGCGTGCCGCGCGTCGAGCGCCGCCTCCACGCGCGCGCGCACGTCGTTGAACGCCCGGCCCGCCGCCCCGCGGTCCGGGCCCGGCAGCGCGCCGAGCTTTCCGGAAATCTCCTTCAACCAGCCGTGCGCGCGGCCCAGGTACCGCGCGCGCGCACCCTCGAGCGCGTCGGCGCCGTCGGCCGCCGCAATCGCCGGGACCGCCTCGGCCTCGAATGCGGCGAGGAGCGCCGTGAATTCCTGCAGCGTGATCGGTGCGTCAGTCATGGCATCCGAAAACTAAGGGACGGTCGAACGGCACACGGCCCACGGCCGGCGTCGGCCAGCTCCACCGGGGGAGCCGCCGACCGTCAGCCGTGGGCCGCGTGCCGCCTGCGGGCCGCGGTTACGCGGCCGCGAGCGCCTTCTTGGCCTGGTCCGCGAGCGCGGTGAACGCCGCCGGGTCCTTGATGGCGATGTCCGACAGCATCTTCCGGTCCACCTCGACGCCCGCCTTCTTGAGCCCGTTGATGAAGGCGTTGTACGTGAGGTCGTTCTGGTGCGCCGCGGCATTGATGCGGACGATCCAGAGCTTCCGGAACTCGCGCTTCTTGTTCTTGCGATCGCGATAGGCGTACACCCAGCCGCGTTCGACGGTCTCCTTGGCCGGGCCCCAGAGCTTGCTGCGGCCGCCAAAGGCGCCGCGGGCCGCCTTCATGACCTGCTTCTTCCGCTTGTGGCGGACGACGTTCGACTTGACGCGTGGCATTGGAGTTCTCCGTTAGGCCTGCAGGAGGCGCTTCAGGTGCTTCGCCTCACCGACGGTGGTCACATAGGCCGCACGGCGCAGCCGGCGCTTCCGCTTGGAGTCCTTCTTCGTGAGGATGTGGCTCTTGAACGCCTTCAGCCGGCGCACCTTGCCCTTCCCCGTCACGGAAAAGCGCTTCTTGGCGCCTTTGTGGGTCTTCATCTTCGGCATCGTTCGCTCCAGGGACGGCGGTCGCGCAGTGGCAGCGGGCAGTCGATCTGCCACCTGCCGCCTGCACCCCGCCATCTCACTTCGGTGTAAGGATCATCGTGAGGGCCTTCCCTTCCAGCCGGGCGTCGGTCTCGATCTTCGCGACGTCCGCCAGGCTCTCCGCCACCCGCTCGACCACCGCACGCCCCAGCTCCGGGTGCGCGATCTGACGGCCGCGGAACATCAACGTCACCTTCACCTTGTTCCCCTCCGAGAGGAACCGGCGCGCGTGACGCGTCTTCGTGTCGAAATCATGGTCCTCGATCCCGGGGCGGTACTTCACCTCCTTGATCTGGATCACGTGCTGCTTCTTCTTGGCCTGCCGGGCCTGCTTGGCCATTTCGAACTTGTACTTCCCGTAGTCCATGATCCGGACAACGGGAGGCCGCGCGAGCGGGGCGACCTCCACGAGATCGTGACCCGACTCCACCGCCGCGGCGAGTGCCGCATCCACTTCCATGATGCCCATCTGGGAACCGTCGGCCCCGATGACGCGGACCGGGCTGATGCGGATCTGCCGATTGACGCGTGGCGGCCGCTTGGTCGTATCCTGAATCTGGCTAATCCTCCACAACGGGAAAAAGAAATCGCGGACCCGTCAGGGCCCGCGATGATGATGGCGGCCGCGCACCTCGCGGTGCACGTCCCCCACTCCGCGGACCCGGCAGCACGGCGTCTCGCACGCGAGACGGAGGCCAAGGGGTGGGGCCGGCACCGAGGCCGGCCCGCTTGCATTCACGATGTCCGCCAAAGCTAAGGCGCACTGGCGCTTGGGTCAACCATCGGCCGAAGGGTCAGGCAATGGTGCGCTCGTCTCCGGGAGCCGATTCGAGCCCGTACGACTTGCCGTCGTGAACAACGCGGCCCCAGGCGTTCGTGGCGTCGTGCTCGAAAATCACCAGCCACCGCTCGTCCGCGGCGCGCTTGAGGAGCGTCCGCTTGGACTCGAGCGTCACGAGCGGCTCCACGTCGTACCCCATGATCCACGGCAGCGGCAGGTGCGCCGCCGTGGGGCACACGTCGCCGAGGAAGCAGGCGACTTCGCCGCCGCCCCCGTCGAGCAGGATGCTCTGATGGAACGGCGTATGACCCGGGGTAAGCATGGAACGGATACCCGGGACGATCTCCCGGTCACCCTCGATGAACTCGAACTTCCCCGCGGCGATGACCGGGTCCCAGTTGCGCCCGAAGTAGCTGGCCGCCGTGCGCTCGTTGGTGTGCGTGGCATAGTGGTGCTCGCCCCGCTGCACCACGTACCGCGCCTTCGGGAAGCTTGGCAGAACGGCGCCGCCGGCGTCGATGAACGTGTTCCCACCGGCGTGATCGAAGTGCAGGTGCGTGTTGATCACGAGCGACACGTCGTTCGGGTCGAACCCGGCCGCGCGAATCCCGGCCTCGAGCGCGGTGCGATGCACGCCGTCCTCATCGGCCGCGGCCGCCTCGTTCTCGAGACCATAGATGTCCTTGAACTTCGCGTCCTCCTTGTTCCCCGCGCCCGTGTCGATCAGCACGAGCCCCGCGTCATGCTCGACCAGCAGGCAGCGCATGCCGAGGGGAATGCGGTTGCGGTCGTCGGCCGGGATGCGGCGCTGCCAGAGCGGCTTGGGGACGACACCGAACATCGCGCCGCCGTCGAGCCGCTGACCGCCGGCTTGCACGGCGTGCACGCGCAAGCGGCCGACCGTGCGCGACTGTACGAGGGGAGTGGGCGCGGGCATGGTCGAAACCTACGCGATCGGATGCCGATTATGCGCCGTCCGCGCCGTCGGACCACGTCGGCATCGCGGTGCGACGTTTCTTGCGCGGCACCCGTCGCCGGCCGTACTTCATCAATCCTTCGAGCGACCAGATGCCCGCACGCTCCGCGTCGCGCAGGAGGCCGACGAGCACCTGCGCGGTGGCGACGGCGTCGCCGCCGGCGCGGTGCCGCCCGTCGATCGCAATGCCGTAGTGCGCGCACACCGCGTCGAGGTTGCGCCGCGGCAGGTGACGCAGCAGCCGCCGCGCGAGCCGCACCGTGCACAGCTGCGCCGACGCGAGGGCCGCGAGCCCGCCGCTCGTCAGCCGGGCGTACTCCGCCTCGAGGAACGTCCAGTCGAACGCCGCGTTGTGCGCCACGAACACCCGACCGGCCAGGTGCGACGCCACGTCGCCCGCGACCTCGGCAAACGTCGGGGCGCGGCGCACCATCGCGTCGTTGATGCCCGTGAGCTGCGTGATGAACCACGGGATCGCGCGCTGCGGGTTCACGAGCGTCTGGAACACGGGCTGCACGTGACGGCCGCGCACGGTGACGATCGCGATTTCCGTCACCCGATGTCCATGCCGCGCGCCCGTGCCGGTGGTCTCCAGGTCCACGACGGCGAACTCGACGCGATCGAGCGGGGTGCCCCGTTCATCGTCATCCATCTGCTCGAATTCGCGCACGACGGCGGACATGGACGGAATCTGACAGGACGCCCGGGATTCCGCCGACTTCCATGCTCCGGCCCCCGCGGCTAATCTTGTGAAATGATTCACAAGCGCGAAACCGCCTCGTGAAGCACATCGCCGAGTCCACGGTCCGACGCCTGTCGCTCTACCTCCGGTTCCTGGAGGAGCACAGGCGAAAAGGGCTCGACACCATCTCCAGCGGCGATCTCGCG
Source organism: uncultured Gemmatimonas sp. (assembly GCA_964556915.1). Classification (GTDB taxonomy): domain Bacteria; phylum Gemmatimonadota; class Gemmatimonadetes; order Gemmatimonadales; family Gemmatimonadaceae; genus Fen-1231. The sequence goes on along the minus strand of CAZKYG010000090.1, from coordinate 843 downwards.
GCGCTCGGCGGCACCACGTCCGCCCAGGTGCGCAAGGATCTCTCCTTCTTCGGGTCGTTCGGCACGCGCGGCCTGGGCTACTCCGTCCCCGCCCTCGCGCACCGCATTCGCGAGATCCTCGGCCTCGACCGCGGGTGGCGCGTCATGATCGTCGGCGCCGGCAAGATCGGCGCCGCGCTCGCCCAGTACGCCGGGTTCCGCGACCGCGGCTTTGCCGTCGTGGGCGTCTATGACATCGACCCCGCGCGCATCGGCCGCCCGCTCGACACGATCGTGGTCAAGGACCAGCGCGCACTCGACGCCGACATCAAGGCGCTCCACCCCGACATCGTGCTCATCGCCGTCCCGACGGAAGCGGCGCAGGCGATCGTGGACCGCGTGACGAAGGCGGGCGTGCGCGGCGTGCTCAACTTCGCGCCCACGCCCCTGCACGCGCCCGCCGGCGTGGCGCTCCGCTCGGTGGACATGGCCCTCGAGCTCGAGATCCTCTCCTACGCGCTGACGGCCCGCTAGCCCAGCGCGCGCAACAACCGGGCGAAATCGTCCGGGGTGAGCACCTCGGGACGATCGGCCGGCCGGATGCCGGCGCGCGCCAGCACCGCGGCCGCGGCCGCGGCATCGAGCCCGCGCGCTTCGCGCAACGCGCGCGTCATCTGTTTGCGGCGGAACGAGAAGAGCGACTGCACGAGGGCGCGGAATGGCGCCTCTTCGTGCGGCGCGACAACCGGCGCCGCGACCGGCGTGATGCGCACCACGGCGCTCTCCACCCTGGGCGGCGGCGAGAACGCGCCGGCCGCCACACGGAACAGCACCTCCACCGACGCCACCGCCTGCACGTTGGCC
>CAZKYG010000089.1:0-2765 GCA_964556915.1 uncultured Gemmatimonas sp. | reverse complement strand
GGGCGACGCCACGCGCACCTGCGCGTCGGGCTCCTCGCCCTCCGGTGGCTTGGGATGCTCGGCCACGGTGAATGTGAACCCGAACCCGAACGGCGTGAGGGGGAGCGCCATCACCAGCCCCGCGTCGCGCACACCCGGCTGCGCCTTGAGCCGGGTCAGGAGGTCGTTGCCGAAGCCGTCGAGCCGTTCCGGGTCGGGGTACGACACGCCCGGCAGCGACACGGCGAACGACACCACGTTCTCAGCGTGGAATCCCGGATCCACGTCCATCAGCCGGCGGAAGCTCTGTACGAGCAGCCCCGCGCCCACGACGAGCATGACCGCCAGCGCGACCTCGGCGACGACGAGGGTCGTGCGCGCCCTCGCCGATGCGCGCCCGCCGGCGCCGCCGCGGCCACCCTCACGAAGCGTGTGGCTCACGTCGGCCCGCGCCACCTGGCGAGCCGGCACCAGGCCGAACACCAGGCCCGTCACCAGCGTCACGAGGAGCGCGACGCCGAGCACCGTGCCGTCCATGTGCACCGCGTCGAGCCGCGGGATGCTGGCGGGCGCGATACTCACGAGCCCGCGCGTCGCGAGCCAGCCGACCGCGACGCCCGCCACCCCGCCGAGCAGGGCGAGCAGGAGGCTCTCGGTGATGAGCTGCCGCGCCAGGCGGCCGCGGCCCGCGCCAAGCGCCGCGCGGACGGCCATCTCGGGCGCGCGGCCCACGCCGCGCACCATCAGCAGGTTGGCCACGTTGACGCACGCGATGAGCAGCACGAGCGTCACCGCGCCGAGCAGGATGATGAGCGGCTGCTCGACGGGCCCGGTGAGCGCCTCGCGCATCTCGCGCGCTTCGCCGCTCATGCCCTTGTCGAACCCCGGGTACTGCTCGGCGAGTCGCGACATGATGGCGTGCACGTCGGCCGACGCCTCGGCCACCGTGACGCCCGGCTTCACGCGCCCCACCGCCTGGATGTACACGGCGCCGCGCGAGACCTTCTGCGCGTTGATCTGGAGTGGATACCACACCTGTGCGGTGGCCGGCCACGCCGCATCGGCGGGGACGATGCCGACCACGGGGTACGGCTTGCCGTCGAGCGTGATGGACGTGCCGACGATGGAGGTGTCGCCGCCGAAGCGCGTGCGCCAGAGCGACTCGTTGAGCAGCACGGCGTTGGCGCCATTCTCGGTGTCCTCGCCGGCGGTGAACGTGATGCGGCCGGCGATCGGCCGCACGCCGAGCACCTGGAACATGTCGGCGTTGATGTCGGCGGCCTGGAGCCGCACCGGGTCGCCACGGCCGGTGAGCACCCCGTCATCGCTGCCATAGAACGCGACCGCCGAGAGCGTGTGATTCTGCGCGCGGATGTCGGTGAGGTTGAGCGGCGAGAAGTACGGAAAGCTGCGCCCGCCGGAGCTGGCCCAGAGGGTGACGAGCTGCTCCGGCGCCGCGAACGGCATGGGGCGCAGTAGGATGCCGCGCACGACGCTGAAGATCGACGTGTTGGCGCCGATGCCGAGCGCGAGCGTGAGGACCGCGAAGAAGGTGAACGCGGGCGCCTTGCGCAGGCTGCGCGCCGCATAGGCGAGGTCCTGGAGGAACTCGCGCCCGTATTCCATCCGCAGCATCCGGGTCATCCTCCGCTTGTCGGTTTGTTCGCAATAGCGCCGGGCGTCGTCGATGTCGCCGAACCGGCGCAGCGCCTCGGTGCGCGCCGCCGCAGGCTCCCATCCCTGCTCCACGAGGGCGCGAATGCGCGCCTCGAGGTGGAACTGGAACTCGGCGTCCACCTCACCGTCCGGGCGGCCGGGACGCTTGAACTCCGGCCGGTAGTCGCGGTCGTCCGGGCCCGTCATGGTCAGGTGGCCTGGAGCACGCGGTTCACGGCGAGCGAGAACTCGTTCCACGTCGTGGTCTCGGCCTTGAGGCGCCGGCGGCCCTGCGCGGTGAGGGCGTAGTACCTCGCCCGGCGATTGTTGTCCGAGACGCCCCATTCACCCTCCACGTCGCCACGCTCCTCGAGCCGGTGCAACGCCTTGTAGAGGCCCGCGTCGTCGATGGCGAGCGCGCCCTCGGTGCGGCGCTCCAGCCACTCGGTGATGGAGTAGCCGTGCATGGGCTTCCACGACAGGGTCTTGAGGACGAGGGTGTCGAGGGTGCCGTAGAGGAGGTCGGTGGGGGTCTTGGGCATCGGCCGGGCGGTCCACTGAACAGGTAGGTGGAGATGAGACACCGAGGATGGGTGAAAGGTTGCAGCCGGCAGATGGCGGGCGGCAGATCTGCGGTCCGCCTTCTGCTATCTGCTACCTGCCACCCTTCAACTTGCTCTTCTCGATCATCATGTGGACGCCCACGTTGCCGTCCACGAGCTCGGTGATGCGCAGGTCTGCGCCCATGGACGCCGCCTGGTAGGCCTGGACCTGGGTGATGCCCTTCATCTCCTGGAGCATCTTCACCATTTCGCCGATGGCCGTCTTCGTGGCCACGACCAGTGATGTGTCGGTGCCCATGGTGATCCAGTGCGTGGGCGTCTCGATGCGGGGCCAGTCGAGCTTCATGTCCTTGCGCACGATCACCTGCACGCGGCCCTTCAGGTTGGTCTCGATGGCCGTCTGGTCCACCTCACCGTCGCCCTGCGCGGCGTGGCCGTCGCCGATCTCGAGCAGCGCGCCCTTCGCGAACACGGGCACATAGAGCGTCGTGCCGGCGACGAGCTCCTTGTTGTCCATGTTGCCGGCGTGATGGCTGGGCGGGTTGCTGTTCACGCGGCCGAGTTCGG
>CAZKYG010000088.1:0-3520 GCA_964556915.1 uncultured Gemmatimonas sp. | reverse complement strand
CTCCCCTCCCCGTAGAGCCCACGGTACGTGAGCCCCATCTGCTGCAACCCGTTCAGGGTTTTCCCGATCTCTTTGGTCAGGACCAGCCCTGGTAAATGTATTAACACCGACGCCCGCATTCCGGTGCCCGTGTTCGTCGGGCACGAGGTCAGAAAACCGAACTCGCGGTGGAAGGCGTAGGGCACCTGCATGCCCAGTTCACGGTCGACGCGCGTGGCGTCGCGCAGCGCCCCCGGCACGTCGAACCCGGACCGGAACACCTGGAGGCGCAGGTGGTCCTCCTCGTTCACCATCACGGCCGCGTGCTCGGACACCACCACCGCCGAGGCGGGACGCGCCTCCGCCGCGGCGTCGCCCACGAGCTCCCGACTCACCAGGTGGCGCTCGCGCAGCACCTGGCGGTCCAGCGCCGACAGGTCGTCCATCCGCAACACCATGCCGCCGGCCAGCGCGGGCACGCGCGGCATCGCCTCCCGCACCTGCGCGAGCACCCGCAACCGCTCACCGTCGCGTTCCTTCGCCGAGAAGTTGAATCCGGCGATGTTGCGGGCCAGGCGGATCCGCGAAGAGAGCACGATGTCGGCGTGCTCGCCGCTCCCTGCCAGCCACGGCATGCCTCCGTCGGGCAGAAGCGAAAGGTCGAGGCTCATTCCATGGTCCGGATCTGGTCGCGCAACGTGGCCGCCACCTCGAACTGCTCGTCACGGATCGCATCCGCCAGGCGGCCGCGCAGCTCGGCCAGCGCGGCATCGCGCTCGAGCGCGGGCTCATCCGCTCCGGCATAGCCGCGCCCGACGTGCGTGGCGCTTCCGTGAACCCGTCGCAAGAGGTCGCGCAGGCTCTGCTCGAATGCGCCGTAGCATCGCGCGCAGCCGAGTCGCCCGCTCGTCCGAAACTCACGCAACGACGTGCCGCAGTAGGAGCACCGGGCGGCGTCGCCCGGCATCTGCACGGCCTGCTGCTGCACGGCCTGCAGGAACTCCCCGAGGGGATGCAGTGGCGCCGAGGCGCTCGTTTCGATGCCCCGCTCCGCCGCGCACTTCTCGCAGAGGTGGACCTGCGTCACCGCATTGTCCACGATCTGCGTCAGGTGGACGACGGCATCCCGTTCCTGGCATTGACTGCAGATCATCAGACCATCCCCTCGCTCACCGAAGTATCGGCGAGGTGTCCGTCCTCCAACAAGAGCACGCGCGACGCCCTGGCGGCCAGCAGCCGGTTGTGCGTCACCACCACAGCCGCCACCCCAAGGTCCGCAACCAAACCGGCCAGCAGGTCGTGCAGGGCCTCAGCCGTATGATGATCCAGGTTCCCGGAAGGTTCGTCGGCCAGAAGCAGCGACGGCCCCATCGCCAGCGCCCGGGCCACAGCGGTGCGCTGCTGCTCTCCGCCCGACATCTCCGCGGGTCGGTGGGAGGCACGCGCCGAGATGCCGACCCGATCGAGCAGGTCGTGCGCCCGCGCCCGCGCGGCGCGGGCATCGGTCCCCGCGATGCGGAGCGGCATCATCACATTTTCGAGCGCGGAGAATTCTTTCAACAAATGGTGGAACTGGAAGACGAACCCTATATGCCGGTTACGCACGTCGGCCAACGCGTCGTCCGCCAGGCCAGCATACTCCCGTCCGACAACGGCCACGGTTCCGGCACTCGCCCGCTCAAGCCCGCCCAGGACATGAAGCAGCGTGCTCTTCCCCGACCCGCTCGCGCCGACCACCGCCACCATTTCTGCCCGCGCCACCGACAGGTCCACATCGTTGAGTACGCGCACCTCGCCGCCATCGCCGCCGGTGAAGTGTTTCGCCAGGCCTGTGGCGGTCAGGATGATCGGCGCACCGCCATTCGTCGGGGGCGTCATTCGCTCCGGATCGCTTCCACGGGATACAGGCGCGCCGCCTGCGTCGCCGGATAGACCGTCGCGAGCGTCGCAATCGCCAGGCTCGCCAGCACGATCAAGGCGATGTCGCGCGGCTCCATCAGCACCGGCAGATGGTCGATGAAGTAGACCTGCGGGTCGAGCGGAATCAGCCGGTACTTCCCTACGGCCAACCCGGCACCGACTCCGAGCGCAAGCCCCATGCCCGTTCCGACGGAGCCGATCACCGCGCCCTGGAGCAGGAAGACCCGTCGGACGGCAGAGGCGCGCAACCCCATCGCCTTAAGGATCCCGATCTCGCGCTGCTTGTCGCGCACCACCATGGTCAGCGTCCCGACGATGTTGAACGCCGCGACCAGGGAAATGAGCCCGAGAATCACGGCCATGCCGAGTTTCTCCAGCTTCAGGGCCTTGAACAGCGCGCCGTTCTGCTGCTGCCAGTCGATTGTCCGGAACGGATACCCCAACGAGTCCTGGATGGTCTCGGCCAGCGCGGGTGCCGCCCAGCGATCGGTCGTGCGCACTTCGAGGCCGGTCACCGCATCGCCGAGCCCCGCCGCCGCCTGCGCCGCCCTCCGGTCGACGAACACGTACTGATTGTCGTATTCGAACATTCCCGTCTCGAACACCCCCGTTACCTCGAACTCCTCACCCCGCGGGATGATCGTGCCAGTGATCGGGGAGATCGCCGTGGTCCCCACGGTGTACAGCGTGAGCTTGGCGCCCGGATAGGCGCTGAAACGCTCGGCCATCAGGCTCCCGACCACGACGCCACGATGCTTGCCGTCCGTGGTCGCGAAGCGGAAATCGCCCATCGTGGCCTTGGATCGGATGGTGGTGACCTCCGGTCCGGGCCCGCCGGCGGGGTCGATTCCCACGACGGATACGCCACCTGCGTACGAACGTCCCGGCACGTTCGCCAGGCCTTCGGTGAGCACAAACGGCGCCACGGCGACGACGCCAGGCATCTTCTTCACGCGGTCGAGCGTCGCCTGCCAGTCGTTGATGCGCAGGTCGTCGCCGAAGTTGAGGATCCGGATGTCCGGACTGCCGACCAGGATCTTCTCGCGCAAGTCGGTCTGCAGGCCGTTCATCACTCCCATGATGACGACCAGCGCGCTGACGCCGACCACCACACCACCCATCGCGATCACCGTGATGAACGACACGAGTCGGGAGCCTCTCCGGCTGCGCAGGTAGCGCCACGCGATGGACAGTTCCAGCCGTGCGTTCATTCGGGGCGCATCGTCGGGAACAGGATGGCGTCGCGGATGTGCTGGGTTCCCGTGAGGTACATGAACAGCCGGTCGAGTCCGATGCCCACACCGCCGGTCGGCGGCATGCCGTACTCCATGGCCCGCAGGTAATCCTCGTCCACCATCGACGCCTCTTCGTCGCCGGCCGCCTTGAGGCGTGCCTGCGCCTCGAACCGGCGCCGCTGGTCGATCGGGTCGTTCAGCTCGCTGAACGCGTTGGCGAGCTCGCGCCCCGCGGCAAACAGCTCGAACCGCTCGGTGAGCGCGGGATTGCCCCGCTTCGGCTTGGCCAGCGGCGAGAGTTCGCGCGGATAGTCGAGCACGAACGTCGGCGCATCGAGCTTCGCCTCGACAAGGGCCTGGAACATCTCGTCCAGCAGCTTCGGCCG
>CAZKYG010000087.1:0-5584 GCA_964556915.1 uncultured Gemmatimonas sp. | reverse complement strand
CGGCGCGGCTGCGCGCACCGCCGCGGCGGCGATGTTCCGCGCCATGATGTCCGCATGCGTCGCGAGCCGGGCGCGTTCGTCCGCGGCGAGCGCACCCTGCCTCGGCGTGAACCGCTGGCCACGCGGCGTCCCGACCGGTGTCACGAGCGTGCGCGGCGCGCCAGCCGGCGGCGCCACCTGCTGCTGCGGCTCGCTGCCGCCGAGCGCCGCGCCGGCCACGCCGCGCACCGCGAACAGGGCGTTCGCCGTTGCCGTCGGCGTCACGGCCGCGCGCGAGGCGTTGTACACGCTCACCACCCACCGGCCGTCGGCTGGCACGAGCTCGTTGCACCGGACCTCGGCGGGGTTCGTCACGACCACCGACTGCCCCGGCGCGAGTTCGCGGCGCGACGCCACCTGCAGGGGGACGGCGCCGCCGCCGATCAGGCCGTTGGCGGTGACCTGCATGAACGCGTCGCGCGTCGGGTCGCAGGTGAATCCCGCGGTCGGCATGACGAGCGTCAGCTGCGTGGCCGTGGCGCCAACGACTGTCGCGGGAATTCCGTCCACCACGACCTGATTGCCCGCCACGCTTGGCGCGAAGTTCGTGCCCGTGACCGTGGTCACCGTGCCCGGGCGGAGGGTGGCCGGCGCCACGGCAGTGATCGTCGGGGCGCCGGCGACGGTCACGGGCCGTACGGTGACGACCATCGACGCCGAGAGGCCGTCCACCGCCGCGGAGATGGTGGCGTTGCCCGATGCGACCGCCGTGACGAGGCCGGCGACGTTCACGGTCGCGATCTGCGGCGCCGAGGAGCTCCAGGCGATCTGCGGGCGGCTGAGCGGGTGACCTGCGGCGTCGGTGACCGCCGCGATCGCCTGCACCGTGCCGCCCGGCAGGAAGAGCGATGCCGTGTCGCGCGCGAGCTGGATGGCGGCGGCCGTGGGATTCGTGACGGTCACGGTCGCGTCGGCGGAGACATGGCCGCTGGAGGCGCGCACCTGGCCCGTTCCCGACTGGAGGCCGGTGACGACACCGTCCTGCGTGACGCTCACCACGGCCGGCGTGAGCGACGACCAGACGGGCGTGCGGTCTTCGATCACCTTGCCCTCACGATCGAGCAGCGTCGCCACCACGCTCGTGGTGCCGCCCACGAGGATCGACGGCGTCGTGACGGCGAGGCTCACCGTCACCACCGGCGACGTCTCGGTGGGTCCGTCGGAGCCCCGGCACGCGAACGCGACGACCGCTACGGCGCATGCGGCGGCACATGCCGCGGCACGTCCGGCCACACGTCCGGCGGCCCGTCGCCGCCTAGCGTACGCGCCAGGCAATCCCGATACGACCCGTCGTGACATCAGCAGGCACGGCATACAGCTGGACCGAGAGCGCGAGGCCGGCGCGAGGCGACCAGGCCGCTCCGGCGAGGAGCGCCGCGCGCGTCAGGGAGGTCTCGACCTGGTTGTGGTCCACCACGCCGTCCCGGTTCGTGAAGTTGACCTGCAGGTGCGCGTGCGTCGAATTGACGCCGCCGCCGGCGTACCATCGCCATCCACCCGCCGCCTTCGAGGCCACCGCCTCGGCGCCCGCCACCCGGGGATCATAGGTGTCGTCGGACGCGTTGGTTCCATAGCAGGCCTGCGCGGCGCTCGTCGTCTGGAGCGCGCTCATCGGACACGTGATCGGGCCGTCCACACCGCCGAGCGTGGCGTGCAGGCGCAGCGTCACCTGCATGGCGCCGGGAAAGGTGCGCTCGGGCGTCCACGCCACGGCGACGGCTCCGAGGTGCGGCGTGGCGTCCGCCACCGTGACCGGCGGAAGCCAGGACGCCTCGGCCACCAGGCCGCCCCCGAGGCCGACGCGGATCCGGGGTCGCGGGAACACCGGCGCCAGTCCCGAGTGTTCCGGCTTGGCGAATCCGCACGCACCACTCGAGGCGCGAATGGCGCGCGGCGGGTTGGGCAACCATGCGATGTCGCCGCTGACGACCACGGCGCCCCGCGCGAGCGGTATCGCGTCGGGGGACGCGGCAAACGCGAGCGGCGCGGCGTAGAAGGCGAGGAGGCGCGCCTCGGGGCTCGATGGCGCCGGTGTGCAAACGGACTGCGCGAGCGCGGCGCGGGCGAGCCCGGCGAGCGCGACGCACGCGACGATGGCAAACCGGCGGAACCCCATCCTTGAACAATACGGGGCCGCGCCGGGAGTGCCACCGCCGGGAGCGGCGCCGCGTGGCGCCGCCCGCAACGGTCGTGCTACAATCGTGCCATGGACCGCACACCCGTGCGCGCCGCAATCGCCGAATGGTGCGCCGGCCGCGACTGGCGCTGGCGCGCCCTGCTGCTCGCGTTCCTCGCGTGGCAGGCCGCGCGGCCGCTGCGCGACAGTGATGCGTGGCACGTGTTTCGCGGCATCACCTTCGGCGCCCACGAGTTCGGGCACTTGTTCTTCGCCCTCGGCGGCAGCGAATGGATGTCCGTCGCCGGCGGGAGCCTCATGCAGCTCCTCGTGCCGGTCGGCGCGGCTTGCGCCATGATCGCTACGCCGCGCAAGGACTGGTTCGGCGCCGTGGCCTGCGGCACGTGGCTCGCGGCCAGCCTGGCGGATCTTGCGCCCTACATCGGCGATGCCCGGGCACAAGCCCTCGATCTCGTGAGTTTCTCGCCCGACGGCGGTGGCCACGACTGGCACTACCTCCTCGCGCACGCGGGTCTGCTCAAGCAGGACACCGCGATCGCGCGCGGCGCGCGCGCCGCGGCGGTGGTCGTGCTGCTCGCGACGACCGCGGCATCGGTCGCGCTCTTTCGCCGCATGGCGCGTCCCGCGGCGCCGGACCTGCCGCCGCGCGCGTCTCCTACCCGCTGAGCACCTCGCCCAGGGCGACTTCGACGGCGTCCAGGTCGGAGGCGTCGTTGTAGTAGTGCGGCGACACCCGGAGCAGCGAGGTGGCGCCGAGGTGCCCGAGGGCGAACGCGTTCTCGTCGAGCGACTGCGCCGACGTGTTCACCCCGCGCTCCCGCAGGGCCCGCACGATCATCGCCGCGTCGGGGCCGGGACACGCGAACGCGGCGATCGCCGAAAGCGTTTCCCCGCGGTCGAGTGAGCGCACGCCGGGGAGCGCCGCGAGGCGCCGCCGGACGTCGGCAGCCAACGCGTGCGCGCGTGCGGCCGCACGCGGTACGCCGACCTGCAGCGCGTAGCGGACCGCCGCGCCCATCCCGAGCACCAGGGCGTGGGGCTGCTCCCACTGCTCGAACCGGCGCGCACCGTCAGCGAGCACCATGCCGCCGGGCCCGGTCCACGACGCCCCGCGCATGTCCACGAACAAGGGGAAGCGCCGTCGTTCGAGCATCGCGTCGGAGACGGCGAGGAAGCCGATGCCGCGCGGTCCGCGCAGGAACTTGCGGGCCGTGGCGGCGAGGAAATCGCAACGCACCGCAGCGAGGTCCACGTCCACCTGGCCCACGGCCTGGCACGCATCCACGAGGAACGGAACGCCGGCGACCGCGCACGCCGCGCCGACATCGGCCACGCGCTGCACGAGGCCGCCGAAGGTCGGGATCCACGTGACGGCAACGAGCTGCGGCCGCTCCGTGCGGATGAGCGTGCGCACGGAATCGGGATCGACGCCGCCGGCCGGGAGGTCGGCCGCCTCCACGACGCGCACGCCGCGGCGCGCGCCGAGGGACTCGAACATGATGCGGTTGGACAGGTAGTCGGCGCGCGTCGTGACGATCGTGTCGCCGGGCGTGAAGTCGAACGCGGAGAGCGCCACCGCGTAGGACGCCGTGGCGCTGGACGTCACCGCGATGTTGCCCGGCGGCACGCGCACGAGGGCGCCGATTGCGCGATACGCGTCGTCAATCCGCGCCTGCGCGGCAGCGGCGGCCTCGTACCCGCCGATCTCCGACTCGAGGTCGAGGTGCCCGCGCACCGCATCGGTCACCACGCGCGGCTGCAACGAGGCACCCGCGTTGTTCAGGTGATGGCGCTTCGCGACGCCGGGGGTGTCGGCGCGCCAGCGGGCGACGTCGGCCGCATCGATCGTCCCGTCCGCCGCGCCCGGTGCGCCCGGTGCGCCCGGTGCGCCGGCGGTCACGCGGCGGGGCTCAGCTCTGCGTGCCCTGCCACTCGTCCGCCGTCAGCATGAACCGGGGGATGGATGCCTCGAAGCGCGATGTGTCGGCGCGGATGAACCGATATTCGCCTTCCATGTGTCCATGGGCAGACTTGAGCACGCAGAAGCTCTGGTACTCGTGGACCGCGCCAGGCACGAGCAGCGGCTGCTCACCGACCACGCCGTCACCGGCCACGACCGTGTCCTCGCCGATCGAGTCGTGGATGCGCCAGCGCCGCGAGAGGAGCTGCACCGACTGGTCGCTCGTGTTCTCGATGCGCACGTTGTACGCGAACACGAACTGTCGCTGCTCCGGGATGGACTGTTCCGGCAGGAAGGCCGGCCGCACCGTGATGCGGATCCCTTCCGTGATGCGGTAGAAGAACGGCGCGGCGACGGGCATCGCCTTCAAGATAGGGCAACCCGGCGAGGGAGTCCAAGCCCCGGGACGCCGGGCCCGGCGCGTCAGACGTCGCCGAGCGAGGCGGGGTGGATGCGCGCGCTGCCCGGGAGCGAATCGAGGAGCGGCTTGAGGTCGGCGGCGCGCTCGAGCGACGTCACGAATGTCAGGCCCGGCCGGGTGACAATCAGCAGTTGCGACACGCCGAATGCCACGACCACACCCTCGTCGGCGTGCACGACGTTTCCCGTGGCGTCGATGAAATGCGCGCGCCCCAGTGCGCCGTTGCCCGCGTCGTCCAGGTCTCGCACGCGCCGGAGCCCGGCCCACGTGCCGACGTCGTCCCACCCAAAGTCGGGCGCCGCCACCAGCAGCCGGCCGACGCGCTCGAGCAGGCCGCGTTCGATGCTCACCGGCCGGACGCACAGGGAAAACGCGTGCACGTCTCCGGCGTCGAGGTGCCGCAGGCCCCCGGCCACCTCGGGTGTGTACAGCGCGAGGGCCGCCAGAATGTCCCCGGCGCGGGCGACGAACATCCCGGCGTGCCACAGGGCCCCATCCCGGATGAGCGCCGCGGCCGCCTCGCTTCCCGGCTTCTCGACGAACTGCGTCGCTTCGGCCGCCCCGCCGGCGTCGAATGGGTCGTCCGGATCGAGCGTGGCGCCGACCCGGAGGTATCCGAACGAGGGCTCGGCACGTCGCGGACGGGCCGCGATCGCCAGAAGCGCGCGCTCGCGCGCCGCGACGAGTCCGGCACGCCGAAGCGCCTCGCGCAGCGCCATGGGAAAGGCCGCCGCCAGGTCGGCGTGCATCGCGCACACGATGGTGCCCTCCCCCGCGCGCCGCTGCACTTCGGCCACACCCCACGCGAGCGCCGACGCCGTGCCGATCGGCCGTTCCTCAACGAGCAGGTTGGCGCCCGGCAGCGTCGGGAGCGCGGCGCGCACCGCACCCGCGATATCGGCGCTCGTCACGACGAGCACGCGATCGGCCGGCACCAGCGGATCGAGGCGGTCGATGGACTCGGCGACCAGCGGCCGCCCGCCGACGAGCGGCAGCACCGGCTTGGGGGTCGCGGGCGTGGCCAGCG
>CAZKYG010000086.1:0-4609 GCA_964556915.1 uncultured Gemmatimonas sp. | reverse complement strand
CACGGCCTGGGTTCGCGCGCCCTGAGCGTGCCGTGAGCGCGCCGTGCGCGCGTCCCGCGCCCGTCAGCCGATCGCGTCGATCAGGTCGTGCAGCGTCGCCGCGCTCGCCGGCCGCTCGGCCGCCGTCTTCGCCAGGCAGCTCATCACCACCCGGCTCAGCGCCTCGGGCACGTCGCCGTTGACCACGCGCGGGTCGAGCGGCGTGTCCTCCAGCACCTTCGCAATCAGGGTGACCGGCGTGTCGGCCGTGATCGGCGTCTTGCCCGTGAGGCACTCGTACAGCACGCAGCCCACGGCGTAGAGGTCCGCGCGGGCGTCGATCTCGTCGCCCATGAGCTGCTCGGGCGCCATGTACTCCGGCGTGCCGACCACCATGCCGTGCTGCGTGACGCCTTCCTTGCGCTTGGCGAGCCGCGCGATGCCGAAGTCCATCACCTTCAGGATGCCGTCGCCCTGCACCACCATGTTCTGCGGCTTGATGTCGCGGTGGATGACGCCTTCGTCATGCGCGACCTCGAGGGCCCGGCAGAGCTGCTTGGCCACGCTCAGCGTGACGGGGAGCGGCAGCCGCCCGCGCGACTGGATGAGATCCTTGAGCGAGCGACCCTCGACGTACTCCATCGTGATGAAGTACACGCCGCCGTACTCGCCGAGGTCGTGCGTGCGCACGACGTTGCGGTGCGAGATGCGGCGCGCGAGCCGGATCTCGCTCTTGAACCGCTCGAGCGCGCTGGGATCCTCGCCGAGGACGTCCTGCTTGAGCGTCTTGATGGCGATGACGTCCCCCAGCTCCGTGTCCACGGCCTTGAACACCATGCCCATGCCGCCCACGCCGAGCATCTCCTTCACCTCGTAGCGCACGGCGAAGGTGGAGCCGGGCGCGATGCCGCCTTCCTGGAGGCGCATCGCCATCGTCGGTGCGCTGGCGGCGTTGAGCTGCACCGTCTTCGCATCGGTGCCGGACGCGCTCAGGAACTCGACGAGGGCCTGTTTCTCGCGGAGGTCGGAGAGCATCCGGCGGAACGCGTCGGCGAGCGTGCCGATCTCGCCGCCCGTGCGCACGGTGATGTCGGCCGAGTAGTCGCCGTTGGCGGCGCGGCGCGTGGCACCCACGAGCGCGAGCACGGGCCGCGTGATCTGGCGCGCGATGCCGAACGAGAGCAGCCCGGCAATCACCAGCCCGAGCGCGCCCCAGAGGATGATCATCCGCTCCAGGCGGCGGAACGCCGCGAACTCGGCGTCGCGGTTGCGGAACACCACCACGCCGCCGATGAGCGACCCGCCCGCGGTGCGGAGCGGCGCCCCGAGCGCGACGTACTCGATGCCGGCCAGCCGCGTGCGCGTACGCATGGCGGGCGCCTGCGCCGTCGCCTGCGCGCTGTCGTTCCCCGTGGGCCACTGCAGCGCGCCGATCGTGGACATGACCTCGGCCTGGTTGCCGATCGTGCTGGACACGAGGCGCGGCGCCTTGTCGTCGAGCGCGAAGAACGCCACGTCCATCGAGTCGGGCGATGCGGCCTTGACGGCGCGGGTGAAGGCGGAGTCCACCGCGCGCGCGGCCATGAGCACGCCCACGACCTTCTGGCCGCCGCTCGAGGGCACGGTGACCGGCACCGAAATGAGCTGGAGCAGCCGGAGCGAGTCCTTGCCGTACCCCGTGGCCGGCTTGCCGCCCAGCGCGTCGGTGACGAGCGACGACCCGGTGAGGTCCGCGGGCTCGGCGGCGGGTTCGTCGCTCTTGGCCAGGAGCATGCCGGCGTCGTCCACGACCTGCGTCCAGTCCGCACCGATCCGCTGCTGCGCCTCCACGGCCTGGTCGAGGATGTCCGCAAGCTTCGTCCGGCTCTGGACCAGCGAATAGAAGTTCGGGTCCTTGGCGAAGATCTCCGCCTGCCCCTGCAGGGCGCGGCGGCGCGCGTCGAGCTGCGTCTGGATCTGGTCCACCGCCGCGGCGAGCGCACGATTCACGGTCGTGTCAGCCGTGCGGCTGGCCTCGCGCGCCGTGAAGTACAGCGTGACCGCGAGCACCGCCGCCACGACGGCGGCCGTGCTGATGAAGATCCGGGTGGTGAGGGACAGCCCGCGAGATGCCATTCGGGCGACAGGTGGGGAGCGGGCGCGTCGCCCTAGTAGACCACGCCGTGGGTGGAGTAGTCCTTGCCGTTCTTGTCCTTGTGCGCCACTTCCTTGTAGCCCGACGCGTCGAGCTTCGTCTCGAGCGCGGCGAGCCCCGCGGCCGGCACCTCCACCTCCGACGTCACCGGCGACGGCGCGCGCTCGTGCCACACCGTCATCGTGTACGTGCCCGCGGGCACGTGCGCGATCTCCCAGCGGCCGTCGTTCCCCGCCTGCGTGTACCACGGCGTGTTCACCACGACCACGTAGCCCGCCATCTTCGCGTGCACGTTGCAGTAGATGGGGAACGCGCCCGGCTTCCTGAACTCGGCCGGCTTGCTCTTGCCGTTGCCGTACGCGCCGAGGTCGAACAGCGCGCCAACGGTCGTCGAGAAGACGTTGTGCGTGAAGGGGTCCTGGTTCGGGAAGTCCACGCGGGATCCGGCGGTGACCACGCGCACGTGCGGCGCAAACGACCGCCCGTTCATCGCCATCTGCGTGTTGACCGGCGCCACGCGCGGCGCCCCGCCCTTCGGCTCGAGGTAGATCACGGCGTTGCCGAGGTCGGTCGTCTTCGCCCCGGGCTTCTCCTGTATCGAAACGCGGCCCGCAACCGTCCCTTGGGCAAGGGCCGGTGCGCCGAACGGCGCCGCAAGCACGAGTGGCGCCGCAATCGCCGCTGCGACAGCCGCGCACGCGACGCGCGCCCCGCCGCCGCCCCGCCAGAGTCCCCACCCGTTCACGGTACGCTCCATGCCCTGCATTCCGGCCTCCGGTTCCCCTCGTCAAACCCCGCTGCGCAACAATAGGTCGCGTCGCGCACGACGGTCAAGCACGCCCGCCGCGCACGGCGGCGTGTGGCACAACCTCCGGCGCGCCCTGCGGCGTGCCCTGCCGTGTGCCGCGTGGTGCGCCGCCATGCTCGGCGGCGTGACGGGCGTGACGCCGGCGGCCGCGCAGGACACCATCCGCACCGCCCCGCGCACGTCGCCCGACAGCATCGCCGCGCGACTCGAGCGCGCCGAGGAAATGATCGAGTTCCTGAAGCAGCAGATGGCCGACCAGTCGGCCATCGCGATCCACACGCGGTCGCGCATCGAGGTGGAGCTCACCGGGCGCGTGCTCGTGAACGCCTTCTCGAACACCCGCCGCGTGACCGCGCTCGACGCGCCCGTGTTCGTGCGACCCGACACGGCCGGTGGCCCGCCGCCCGGCGGCGCGGGCATGGGCATCCGCCAGACAACGATCGGGTTCTCGGCCGCCGTCGCCGACGTGCTGGGCGGCAACCTCACGGCCGACGTGGACGCCGACTTCTACGGAGGCCAGGACGCCCGCACCATGACGCCAATCGTGCGGCTCCGCACCTCGCGCGTGGCGATCCACTGGCCGCACGCCGACGTGATGGTGGGCCAGGACGATCCGCTGATCAGCACGCTCAACCCGGTGAGCCTCGCGGCCGTCGGCGTGCCGGGCTTCTCGGCGGCGGGCAACCTCTGGGACTGGCTCCCGCAGGTGCGCCTCGGCGTACACACGGCCGGATCCGTGCGCGTCGGCCTGCAGGGCGCCGTGATCGCGCCCTCGGCGGGCGTGCCACAGTCGTCCGCCGACGACGACCTCGCCGAGAGCGCGCGGCGCCCATACCTCGAGAGTCGCGCGCACCTGAGCTGGGGCGCGGACGCGACAGCCGGGGAGATTGGCATCGGCATCCACGAGGGCTGGCTCGCGACGCCCAACTCCACGGCGCACCGCGAAACGCGCGGCGTGGGCGTGGACGCGATGGTGCCGTTCAACCGCTGGCTGGAGTTCCGCGGCGAGTGGTACGCCGGCGATGGCATGCGCGTGCTCGGCGGCGGCGCGATCGGCCAGCTGTTCGACACGAACAACGCGCCGGTCCACAGCGCCGGATTCTGGGGCCAGGTAAACGTGACGCCGGTGCCGCGTGTGACGTTCGGCGCCGGCTACGGCCAGGATGACCCGGCCGATGCCAACCTGCCGGCCACAGCCCGCCTCAGGAATGCCGCCGCCGAGGTGCACCTGCACATTCGCCCCGGCGGACCCGTCGTGCTGGGGATCGAGTACCGCCGCATGGAGACGACCTACCGCACGGGCCCCCTCGTGAACGACCACATCAATGTGGCGATGGGGATTGTGCTGTAGGAGGCGTGGCCACGAGCCGCACCTTGATGCCACCGTTCGAGAACGCGAGGACGGTGGTGAGCGGGAGCCCCGTGCGCGTCTCCAGCGACACGTCGGCCGACACCAGCGCCGTGCGCCAGCCGGGCAGTTTGCGCCGCACGACATTCCCGATCTGCGCGTACAGGTTGTGCAGTGGCGCGCGGTCGCTGACCCGAATTCCATACGGCGGGTTGGTCACCAGCAGCCCCGCTCGCCCGGGTGCCACGATGGCGGAGAGCGCGCCGCGCGTGATCGCGAGGTCGTCGGCCACGCCCGCGCGCCGGGCGTTCGCCTGCGCTGCCGCCACCGCGCCGGCGTC
>CAZKYG010000085.1:0-4178 GCA_964556915.1 uncultured Gemmatimonas sp. | reverse complement strand
GACTGCGTGAAAGTGGACCACGGTCAGTAGCCGCGAACGGCGACGATCCAACTGTCGGCCGCGCCGCCGCTGCTACGGCCTCCCTACACTCGTCTCCCCACCCACCAGCTTCACCACCCGCAGCACCGCCGTTTGCTTCACGCCGCCCGCGTCCAGCACCACGCGGTAGTCGCCCGTCTCGGCCGTCTCGATGTTCCCGCGGCCCCGGCCACCGCCGCCGCCACGGCCTCCCCGCCCGCCCCGACCACCCCGCCCTTCGGCCTCGCCCAGCGGGCGCGACACGGCGGTCGGCGAGCCTGACGAGTCCGCCGGCCCCATCGACTCCGCGGGCCGCGGGTTGAACCCGCGCGGGAAGCCAGGCACCTGCGTCGTGTCGCTGAACCCGCCGCGGCCGCCACGCCCGCCGCGTCCACCACCGCCGAACCCGCCGCGACCGCCAAACTGCGCGAGCAGCTCGGCCTGCTGCGCCGCCACCTGGGGCGACACGATCTGGAAGTTCCAGCTCGCGTAGTGCAGCCCGGGCGTGCTGTCGCCCTGGATGCGCGCGATGGTGTCGCCCGCGGCGTTCACCACCATCAGCTTCGCGCCGCCAGCCACCTTGCCCGCGAGCCGGTACGGAATCTCCGCGCCGCTCGGGCCCCCATCCGCGTGCCACTGCCGCTGGCTCCGCGGCTCGCTCGGCGGCAGCATCTGCCCATACACGTAGCTCGTCGTGGGCGTGAAGAGATGCGTGCCCTGCGCGAGCACGGCGCTCGTCATCTGCTGCAGCGGGCCCACGTCGAGGATCATGATCCCGCGCCCATGCGTGCCGGCAATCAGCTCATGGTCGCGCGGATGCACCTGCAGGTCGTACACGGGCACGGCGGGCAAGCCGTTGCCCAGCTTGAACCAGCTGCCGCCCTTGTTGAGCGACGCGTACACGCCGGTCTCGGTCCCTACATATAGAAGGTTCGCGTTCACGGGATCCTCGCGAATCACGTACGCGGTGCCGGGCTTGTCGGTGGGCAGGTTCGACGAGATGGACTTGAACGTCTTCCCCCAGTCCGTGCTCATGAACACGTACGGCTTGAAGTCGTTCTCGCGATGGTTGTCACGCGTCACATAGACGGTGGCCGAGTCGTGGTGCGACGCGTCGATCTTGGAGACGTACGCCATCGGCGGCACGCCGGTGAAGTGGTCGCTCAGGTCCTCCCACGTGGCGCCGTCGTTCCGCGTGAGCCACACCTTGCCGTCGTCGGTGCCGACGTAGAGCAACCCAGCCCGGATTGTACTCTCATTGATATTGACGATCGTCGAGTTCTCCTCGGCGCCCGTCGCGTCACGCGTGATCCCGCCCGACCCGTCGGCCGCGAGCGAGCCGTCGGGGTTCTGCCCGCTCGACACGCGCAGCCACATGGGGTCGGCGCGCGTGAGGTCGGGCGAGATCGCGCGCGGATCGTCGCCCATCTTCGACGACTTGAAGAGCTTCTCCGCGCCGGAGTAGAACACGTTGCGGTCGTGCACGGACAGGATGAACGGCGTGTTCCAGTTCCAGCGCGACGCTTCCTGCGCGTCGGCCGGCGCCCCGCCGCGACCGCTCGTGCGCGGCTTGATGTTGACCGATTCGCCGGTCGCGAGGTTGCGGCGCTGCATGTTGCCGCCCTGCGACTCGAAGTAGATGATGTTCGGGTCCACCGGGTCCTGCGCCGTCTGCAGGCCGTCGGCTGCGAACAGCGCGAACCAGTCGGTCATCTGCAACTGCCCGTTCCGGCGCCGCGAGAGGCCGCAGCTCGAACCATTGTCCTGCAGGCCGCCGCAGACACGATACGGTACCTGGTAGTCGTAGCTCACGCCGTAGAACTGCCCCATCGGCATGTTGTTCATCGAGTCGTACGTGCCGCCCCGGTCCCACGTCTGGAACACGCCCGCGTCGCCGCCGATGATGAAGTGGTCGGGGTCGTTCGGGTCGATCCACATGCCGTGGTAGTCCTCGTGGTTGCCCACCATGGAGAGCTTCCACGAGTAGCCGCCATCGTCGCTGAACGCGAAGTCCACGGCGCCGCGGTAGATGCGGTTGGGATTCTTCGGATCGACGCGCACCTGCGAGAAGTAGAACGGCCGGTTGTCCACCGTGCTCATCCACTTCCACGTCTTGCCGCCGTCGGCCGATCGGTAGAGGCCCGAAAGCAGCTGCTGCGGCTTCTTGCCGCGCACGGAGTCGGCCTCGACCATCACGTAGATGATGTTGGGATTGCTCGCCGCGATCTGGATGTTCATGCGGCCCTTCGGCGTGGCCGGGAAACCGCCGCCCTTCACCTCGGTCCACGACTGGCCGCCGTCGGTGGTCTTCCAGAGGGCGGAGCCGGGCCCGCCGGAGCGCAGGAACGCGGGCTTGCGCACGCGGTCGTAGCTGGCCGCGAAGAGTACGTTCGGGTTGCGCGGATCCATCGCGACGTCGATGAAGCCCGCCGAGTTGGAGACGAACTTGGACATCTTCCACGTCTTGCCGCCGTCGGTGGACTTGTAGAGCCCGCGATCGGGCGACTCGGTCCAGAGCGCGCCGAGCGCGGCGACGTACACGACCATCGGGTTGTGCGGGTCCACGACGATGCGGCCGATGTGCTGCGTCTTCTCGAGGCCGAGCGACGTCCAGGAGACGCCGCCATTGTCGGAGCGATAGACGCCCCAGCCCGGCGCCGCCGAGTTGCGCGAGTTGTTCTCGCCCGTGCCCACATAGAGCACGTTGGGATTGCTCGGCGCCACGGCGATGTCGCCGATGGAGCCGATGGGCATGTCGTCCCAGCTGGAGAAGAACGTCGTGCCCGCGTTGACCGTCTTCCACACGCCGCCGCCGGCGCCGGTGACGTAGAAGGTGTGCGTGCCCGGCACGCCTTCGACGTCGGTGATGCGGCCGGCCATGTTCACGGGGCCGATGGAGCGCCACTCGAGGCCGGCGAGCGTGGCGGAGTCGGGTTGCTGGGCGCCGGCCACTACCATGGGAAGGGCGGCGGCGAGGGCGATGGTGCGGATACGCATGGTCGCGTTCGGGTGGGAGACGGATGGAGATTATCCGCCGGACGCGGTGCCCGCGAGCCGCCGTCATTCAGGATTCGTTCATGCTCCGAAGGGCCCGCTCGACGGGCGCAACTTCGCTACCGCGGGGCTACGGGTGAGTACGGGTTGGACGGGTTGGGACGGTACTGCGGTACCCGTGCAAACCCGGTCAACCCGTGAAGACCCGTAGCCATGCGATAGCTCGTTGGAGCCTGCGGCCCAGGCGGAAACCGTACGAACAGCTGACCCGTACTTTCCTTCGCCATGTGGCCGCACGTATTGGTCTTCTGGGTCGCGTTCGTCTGGGCATTCTGGCCCGAGTTCGGGATCATCATGCGTGCGCGGAAGAGCCAGCGCACGAAGCAGGCGCCGGCGGATCCGTCGCTCAACACGTTGATCCGGATCCAGTGGGTCGCGTTCGTGGCCGCGTTCGTCGCCGCCGCCGTGCCCGCGCTGCGATTTGCGCCCGAGCATCGGCTCACCGCGCTCTACGCCGGGATCGCGACGCTCGTGGTGGGCAGCCTGCTCCGCCGCCACTGCCACCGCACGCTCGGCCGGTCGTTCACCGGCGACGTGCAGGTGCGCGCCGGCCAGCAGGTGGTGACGAACGGCGCGTACCGGTACGTGCGACACCCGTCGTACACCGCGGGGATCATCCTCAACACGGGCGTCGGGCTCGCGATGGGGAGTCCCTGGTCGGCGCTGCTGATCGCCGTGGGAAGCTTCGTCGCGTACGTGGTGCGGATGAATGTCGAGGAGCGCACGCTGCTCGCGGAGATCGGCGAGCCGTACCGCGCGTTCATGCGCACGCGCAAGCGCCTCGTGCCGTTCGTGTACTGAGCCTCAGTCGGGCCCGGCCAGCAGGCGGCCGAGCGCCCGGCAGCCACCGGCTCAGGGCCGCTGCTTTTCCCGCGCGATCGCCTCGTCGAGCATCATCACCAGCTGGTCGCGATCGTACGCGTACGGCTGGTCCTCGGTGAGCTGCACGAGCTCCTGGATCACCTTGCGGATCACCACCTCGGCCTGGCCCTGCACCGGCACCACCAGGTAACCGTGCTTCGGGTGGTCGCGGGTGAACGCCGAGAGCACCGCAACGGCCACCGCGGCGGGCGGCGGGGTCCGGTCGAAAGGCGCCCAGCCCGCGA
>CAZKYG010000084.1:0-18854 GCA_964556915.1 uncultured Gemmatimonas sp. | reverse complement strand
ACGCGGCTGCCGCGCAGCGCCTTGGCCTCGTCGTTCAGCGCATCCGCCACCTTGCGCACCACGAGGTCCGGCATGGAGCTGTTGATCTCGCTCGCGAGGTCGATGAACCGCGTCTTGTAGTTCAGCGTCCGCATCTTCCAGGCGAGGTAGTGCGGATCGAGCGGGATGCAGTGCCCGCCGATGCCCGGGCCCGGCGTGAAACGCATGAACCCGAACGGCTTCGTGGACGCCGCGTCGATCACCTCGAACACGTCCACGCCGAGCCGGTCGCAGATGATCGCCATCTCGTTCACGAGGGCGATGTTCACGGAGCGGAACGTGTTCTCGAGGAGCTTCACCAGTTCGGCGGCCTCGGGCGACGACACCGGCACCACGCGGTCGATGCAGGCCTCGTACAGCGCGGCGGCGACCTCCGTGCAGGCCGGCGTGATGCCGCCAAGCACCTTTGGCGTGTTCTTCGTGTTCCAGTTCGGGTTGCCGGGATCCACGCGTTCCGGAGAGAACACGAGGAACACGTCGGTGCCGATCGTCAGGCCGCGCGCCTCGAGGCGCGGCTGCAGCACGTCGCGCGTCGTTCCCGGGTAGGTCGTGCTCTCGAGCACGACGAGCATCCCGGCGTGCGCGCGCCGGGCGACCGCCTCAGCCGCGGCGATCACGTAGCTCATGTCCGGGTCGCGGGTCTTCGCGAGCGGCGTCGGCACGGCGATCGAGATGGTGTCGGCGTCGGCCAGGCGCGCTTCGTTCGACGTGGCGACGAACCGGCCGGACTTCACGTGCCGGGCGACCTGCCGCGCCGGCACGTCCTGGATGTGCGACTCGCCGTTCATCAGGCGGCGCACCACCCCATCGCTCACGTCGTAGCCGATCACGTGGAAGCCCGCCTCGGCGAGCTCCATCGCGAGCGGAAGGCCAACGTACCCGAGACCGATCACGGCGGTCGTCGCCGACCGGTCGCGGATCTTCGCCAGGAGGCGATCCTTCACGAGCGTGCCCGGCATGGCCGCGCTCAGCGCCCGAAGAACCCGCGCACCGCCGCGACGACCTCGTCGAGCTGCGCGCGCGTGAGTTCGGGATAGATCGGCAGCGACACCACCTCGTGCGCCGCGCGTTCCGCCTCCGGGCATGCGCCGGCCTGGTAGCCCAGGTACGCGAAGCACTGCTGCAGATGGAGCGGCAGCGGGTAGTACACCGCGTGCCCGATGCCCCTGGCCGCGAGATGCGCCTTGAGCGCATCGCGGCGCGGCACCCGGATCGTGTACTGGTTGAAGATCGACTCGTTCGCCGGATCAACCACCGGCGTCACGATGTCGGCCACGTCCGCGAACGCGGCGTTGTACACGGCGGCGTTCTCGCGGCGCCTGGCCGACCAGCCGGCCAGGTATGGGAGCTTGGCGCGCAGCACCGCCGCCTGCAGGGCGTCGAGCCGCGAGTTGAACCCCACTTCCTCGTGGAAGTAGGTCTTCACGCTCCCGTGCGTGCGCAGGCGCATCAGGCGGTTGAACAGGTCCTCGTCCTGCGTGACCATCATGCCGCCGTCGCCGTAGCCCCCCAGGTTCTTCGAGGGGAAGAACGAAAACGTGCCGATCGTCGCGATCTCGCCGGCCATGCGCCACTCGCCGTCGATCGACCGCCGGGCGCCGATCGACTGTGCCGCGTCCTCGATCACGGGCACGCGCGGCGCGAGGCGCTGGATCTCCTCGATCGCGGCGACCTGACCGAACAGATCCACGGGCACGATCGCCTTCGTGCGGGCCGTGACGGCGGCGGCGGCCAGGTCGGGGCGGATGTTGAACGTCGCCGGATCGATGTCCACGAACACCGCTTTCGCGCCGACGTTGTGGATCGTCCCGGCCGTGGCGAAGAACGTGAACGGCGTGGTGACGACCTCGTCGCCGGGGCCGATGTCGAGCGCCTTCAGCGCCAGCAGGAGCGCGTCCGTGCCGCTCGCGCAGCCGATCGCGTACTTCGTCCGGGAGAGCGCCGCGACGTCGGCTTCCAGGTCGCTGACGGGCTTGCCCAGGATGAACGCCTGATCGTCCACCACCCGCATCATCTCGCGAACGACGCCGTCGCGGATGGCCGCGTGCTGGGCCTTGAGGTCGAGGAGAGGTACGGCCATGGTCGGTTGAACTCGTTGCCCTATATAGTTGTTCCGAGCCATGGAAATTCGCGGCTCGGCAGGGGGAAGTCAACGAAGACCGGTCGACGGGTCGCGGGAGCCCATCAGGCCTTGAGCGGCAGTCGCACCTCACAGCCCGTCCGGGCCGATTCGTAGATCGCCAGGATCAGCTCCAGCGACTTCCGCCCCCCGCGCCCATCCGTGTCGGGGCGGGTCTCGCCGCGCAGCGCCGCGAGCACGTTCCGGTAGTAGCCCTCGTGGCCGAACCCGTACACGTTCGGCGGCGCGGTCGCCGCCTGTTCGATCAGCTTGTCGTCGTCGTCGTAGTCGGCGAAGGCCCAGTGCTCGACGCGGTTGACGGCCGTGCCGCCGATCTTCGCGCTGCCCTTCTCGCCGAGGATCGTGATCGAACCCTCGAGGTTCTTCGGGAACGACAGCATCGTGACCTGGATGGAGCCGAGGGCACCGTTCGCGAACTTGAGGATGGCCATGCCGGTGTCCTCCGCCTCGATCCGCCGGGCGAGCGTCGCGGTTTTCGCCATGACGCTCTCCACCGGCCCGACGAGCCACTGGACCAGGTCCACGTAGTGGGACGCCTGGTTCAGGATCGCGCCGCCATCGAGCGCCCTCGTCCCGCGCCACGGGGCCTGGTCGTAGTAATCCTGGGGACGTGACCACCACACCGTCGTGCTGGCGACGTATATCCTGCCGAACCGCCCCTTGTCCACCGCCTGCCGCAGCAGGCGGATCGCCGGGTTGAGGCGGTTCTGCTTCACCACGAAGAGCTGGACGCCGGCCTCGTCGCACGCGCGCACGAGCGCGTCGGCGGCGGCGAGGGTCGTGCCCATCGGCTTCTCACAGATGACGTGCTTGCCGGCGCGCGCGGCCGCGATGCCGTGCTCGGGGTGGAGGCCGCTCGGCGTCGCAACGGTCACCGCGTCGCATGGCGCCTCGCGCAGCATGCGGGCGTAGTCGGTGTACCACGCGGCGCCGGTGCGCGCGGCCGCCTCGCGCGCACGCTCTTCCACCTCGTCGCACACCGCCGTCAGGGTGAGCCCCTCCACGCGGGCGAGCGCGTCGAAGTGGGTGCGGCTGATGCGACCGCACCCCACCAGGGCGATCCGGACGGGCGCGCTCATGCCTCCCCCTCGTCCACCCGCGTCAGCGCCTGGCTCCGTCGCGCGTAGGTCTTGCCGCACGCGGCGCAGCGCATTTCGAGGATGTCCTCCGGCAACTTGACGCCGCACTCGCACATCCAGCCTGCCTGCCGCGCCGGGACACCGGTCACGAGCGCATAGGCCGGCACGTCGCGCGTCACCACGGCGCCGGCCCCGACGAACGCGTACCGGCCGATCGTCACGCCGCACACGACGGTCGCGTTGGCGCCGATGGTCGCGCCGCGCTGCACCAGCGTCCGCCGGTACTCGTGCTTGCGCGACACCGCGCTCCGCGGGTTCACCACGTTGGTGAAGACCATCGAGGGCCCGCAGAAGACGTCGTCCTCGAGTTCCACGCCCTCGTACACGGACACGTTGTTCTGGATCTTCACGTTGTCGCCGATCTTCGTGCCGTTCATCACGACGACGTTCTGGCCAAGCACGCAGCCGCGGCCGATCACGGCCCCGGGCATCACATGGCAGAAGTGCCAGACCTTCGTGCCCGCACCGATGGTCGCGCCCTCGTCCACAAAGGCGCTCTCGTGTACGAACGGCTTCGCGTCGGTCATCGGATCTCCCGTTGCCACTCCTGCATGGACTTCACGCCCGCCGGACCGCGGTGCAGGCTCTCGATGGCGTCGCACGCCGCGCTCGCCGCCGACAGCGTCGTGGTGTACGGCACGCGCCGCGCGATCGCCGCCTGCCGCAGGGAGTCGTCGTCGCGTTGCGCCCGCATGCCAAGCGGCGTGTTGATGAGCATCTGCACGGCGTCGTTCTTGATCAGGTCGATGGCGTTGGGGCGCGCCACGCTCACCTTCTGCACCACGGCGCTCGGCACCCCCCGCTCGCGAAGGTAGCCCGCCGTGCCCTCCGTGGCGACCAGCGTGAACCCCATGGCGTGGAACCGCCGGGCGATGGGCAGCAGGGCTGGCTTGTCCCGGTCATTCACGGTGACGAAGATCGTGCCCGCGAGCGGCAGCCCGTTGCCGGCGGCGACCTGCGCCTTCGCGAACGCAGACCCGAACTGGTCGTCCACCCCCATCACCTCACCCGTGGAGCGCATCTCGGGGCCGAGGACGGGGTCGAACTCGCGGAACTTCGTGAAGGGAAAGACCGCCTCCTTCACCGCCACGTACGGCGCAATCACCTCGGCGGTGAAGCCCATGGCGTCGAGCGCCTCGCCGGTCATCGCGCGCGCCGCGAGCGAGGCGAGCGGCACGCCGATCGTCTTCGACACGAACGGGATGGTGCGGCTCGCCCGCGGGTTCACCTCGATCACGTACACGACGCCGTTCTTCACCGCGTACTGCACGTTGATCAGGCCGACCACCTTCAGCGCCTTCGCGAAGGCCACGGTGTGCTCGCGCATCACGCGCTGGTCCTCAGGCCGGATCAGGTACGGCGGCAGCACGCACGCCGAGTCGCCGGAGTGGATCCCGGCCTGTTCGATGTGCTGCATGACGCCCCCGATCACCACGCGCGTACCGTCGCTGATGGCGTCCACGTCGGCCTCGAACGCGTCCTCGAGGAACGAGTCCACGAGCACCGGGCGGTCCTCCGACACGCGCACGGCGCGCGTGAAGTATTCGCGCAGCGCGCTCTCGTCGTACACGATCTCCATGGCGCGGCCGCCGAGCACGTAGCTCGGCCGCACGAGCACGGGATACCCGATGCGCGCGGCGATCTCCACGGCGGCGTCCACGCTCGTCGCCGTGCCGTTCGGCGGCTGCTCCACGCCCAGCTCGCGCGCGATCTTCTCGAACCGCCGGCGGTCTTCGGCAATGTCGATCGAGTCGGGGCTCGTGCCGAGGATCCGGACGCCGGCCTCCTCGAGCGGTCGCGTGAGCTTGAGCGGCGTCTGCCCGCCGAGCTGCACGATCACGCCCTCGGGCTGCTCGCGCGCAACGACCTCGAGCACGTGTTCGAGCGTCAGCGGCTCGAAGTAGAGCTTGTCGCTCGTGTCGTAGTCCGTCGAGACCGTCTCGGGGTTCGAGTTGACCATGATCGTCTCGATGCCCCGCTCGCGCAGCGCCATGGCCGCGCGCACGCAGCAGTAGTCGAACTCCACGCCCTGGCCGATGCGGTTGGGCCCGCTGCCGAGGATCACCACCGACCGGCGGCCGGTGCGCGGCGCCTCCGACTCCTCGTCGTAGGTCGAGTACAGATACGGCGTGTTGGACGGAAACTCGCCCGCACACGTGTCCACCATCTTGAACACGGGGCGGATCCCCATGTGCCACCGGCGTTCGCGCACGGCCCGCTCGGTCTCGCCGCGGAGGCGGGCGAGCTGGAGATCGCCGAACCCGAGTCGCTTCATGGCGCGGAGCGACGCCGCGTCCACGTCCGGCAGCGCCGCGTACGCGGCCTCGGCATCCAGCAACTCGCGCAGCTGGGCCAGGAACCACCGGTCGATGGCCGTGCGCGCAAACAGCTCCTCGTCGGTCATGCCGAGGCGCATCGCATGCTTGAGCTGGAAGATGCGCTCGGGCGTTGGCGTGGCGAGCGCCGCCGTCACGCCGTCGCGCGTCAGCTCGGCGACGCGGTCGTCCGCCAGGTGCGGCGACGTTTCCCAGCCGATGCGACCCGACTCGAGCGCGCGGAGCCCCTTCTGCAGGGCCTCCTTGAACGTGCGGCCGATGGCCATCGACTCGCCCACGGACTTCATCTGCGTCGTGAGCGAGGGGCTGGCGCCCGGGAACTTCTCGAACGCGAACCGGGGGCACTTCACCACCACGTAATCGAGCACCGGCTCGAAGCAGGACGGCGTCTGCCTGGTGATGTCGTTCGGGATTTCGTCGAGGCGGTAGCCGACCGCGAGCTTCGCGCTGATGCGCGCGATCGGGAACCCCGTGGCCTTCGATGCGAGCGCCGACGACCGCGACACGCGCGGGTTCATCTCGATCACGACCATCTCGCCCGTGGCGGGATTGATCGCGAACTGGATGTTGCACCCGCCGGCATCCACCCCGATCTCGCGGATCACCGCGATGGCCGCGTCGCGCATCACCTGGTACTCGCGGTCGGTGAGCGTCATGGCCGGCGCCACCGTGATCGAGTCGCCGGTGTGCACGCCCATCGGGTCGAAATTCTCGATCGAGCAGACGATCACGACGTTGTCGTCGCAGTCGCGCATCACTTCGAGCTCGAACTCCTTCCACCCGAGGAGGGAACGCTCGATCAGCACCTGCGAAATGGGCGACTCGGCCAGGCCGCGCCGCACGATCGTCTCGTACTCCTCGCGATTGTACGCCACGCCGCCCCCCGACCCGCCCAGCGTGAACGCCGGGCGGATGATCGCGGGGAATCCGGTGAAGCCGGAAATCTCGAGCGCCTGCTCCCAGGTGGTGGCAATCCGGCCCTCCGGGCACCGCAGGCCGATCTTCGTCATCGCTTCGCCGAACAGCTTGCGATCCTCGGCCACCGCGATCGCCCGCGCGTTGGCGCCGATCAGCTCGACGCCGTGCTTCGCCAGCACGCCGCTGTTGTACAGGTCCATCGCGACGTTGAGCGCCGTCTGCCCGCCCATCGTCGCCAGCAGGGCGTCCGGCCGCTCCCGCTCGATGATCCGCGTGACGAACTCCGGCGTCACCGGCTCGATGTACGTCCGGTCGGCGATCTCCGGATCCGTCATGATCGTGGCCGGATTCGAGTTCACCAGGATGACCTCGAAACCCTCCTCGCGCAGGGCCTTCACGGCCTGCGTGCCCGAGTAGTCGAACTCGGCGCCCTGCCCGATGACAATCGGGCCTGAGCCGATCAGCAGGATCCGGTGAATGTCCGTGCGGCGGGGCATGCCAACGACTGGTGAGAGGGGGAGTGGGCGCGGGGCGCATCGCGCGCGCCCCGGAAAGCTAGCGGGGTGTCACGACGACTCGGCGGCGACGACGTCGCGGATGATGTCCGCGAGCCCCAGCCGCGGCTGCCAGCCGGTGTCGTCGTGGATCCGCTGGTTGCGTCCCGCGAGGTGGGGGAGGTCCACCGTGCGCTGCAGGTTCCCGTCCGGCACGAACTCGACGTCGGCGCCAATGGCATCGGCCACGAGCCGCGCGAGCTCCCCGATGGATGTGGCCCGGGCGCTCGAGACGTTGTAGACCTCGCCGGCCATGCCATCCTCGGCCAGCGCGACGTACGCGCGGGCCACGTCCTCGACGTGCAGGAAGTCGCGCGAGACCGCCGTGTTGCCAATGGTCGTGGTCTTCGCCCCCGATCGCTTCGCGGCCAGTACGCGACGCACGAGACCGGGAATGACGAAATCCGGCGACTGGCCGCGTCCGCTGTGGTTGAACGACCGCGTGCACACCACGCGGACGCCGGACCGCCGGAAGGCCGACAGCGCGAACGTCTCCTGCGCCATCTTGCTCGCCGCGTACGGCGTGAGGGGCCGGCAGTCGGCCTCCTCCGGCAGCGGCAGCGCGGAACGGTCGTGTCGTCCGTACTGCTCGCCCGACCCCACGACGACCACCACCGGGTCGAGCGTGCCGGCGAGCTTGCGCTCCTCGACGACGTCGAGCAGCCGCGCCGCGATCCCAACGTTGGTGTCGAGCGCCAGTGCCGGGTCGCGCCCGGCGGCCGGGACGAACGCGATGCCGGCCAGGTGCAGGATCACGTCCGGCCGTGCATCGTCCACCGCGTCGCGCACGGCGGCCGCATGCAGGAGGTCGTCGCGGCGCCAGCGCACGAGTGCGTGGTCCTCGGGCGAGAGCACGCCGGGCGCCGGCGCGCCCACCAGCGACGACCCGACGACGTCCCACCCGCGACGCACCAGCTCACGACACGTCCACTGCCCGGCGAAGCCGCCCGCGCCGGTGACCAGCGCCCGACGCGCCGCCATGGACGCCCGCCTCAGCGCGCCGCGGCGGCGGCGTGCCGCGCGACGTCGGCGTCCACCATCATGCGCACGAGCTCGCGGAACCGAACCCGCGGCTCCCAGCCGAGGCGCTCGCGCGCCCGCGTCGGGTCGGCCACGAGCAGGTCCACCTCGGCCGGGCGCATATGGCGCGCCGCCTGGCGGACGTGCGCCCGGTAGTCGAGGCCCTTGTACCCGAAGGCCTCCTCGCACAGCTGACGCACGCTCCACGTCTCGCCCGTCCCGACCACGAAGTCCTGCGGTTCGGGCTGCTGCAGCATCCGCCACATCGCGTCCACGTAGTCGCCGGCGTAGCCCCAGTCGCGCCGCGCATCGAGGTTGCCGAGTTCGACGTGGTCGGCGAGGCCCAGCGAGATGCGCGCCACCGCGTCCGTCACCTTGCGGGTGACGAACTCCAGGCCGCGCCGCGGGCTCTCGTGGTTGAAGAGGATGCCGCTCGCGGCATAGAGCCCGAACGACTCGCGGTAGTTCACCGTGATCCAGTGCCCGTACACCTTCGCCACGCCGTAGGGCGAGCGCGGGTAGAACGGGGTGTCCTCGTGCTGCGGGGTCTGCACGACCTTGCCGAACATCTCGCTCGAACTCGCCTGGTAGAACCGCGCCTTCGGGGCGGCCCGCTTCATGGCCTCGAGCAGGCGCGTGACGCCGATGGCCGTGTACTCGCCGGTGAGCACGGGCTGCGTCCACGACGTCGCCACGAAACTCTGCGCCGCGAGATTGTAGATCTCCTCGGGGCCGGTCTCGGCGATCGCGTCCACGAGCGACGTCTGGTCGAGCAGGTCCGCCGAGACGAGTTCGACCCGGTCGATCAGGTGCGCGATGCGGTCGTAGGGTGTGGTGGAACTCCGGCGCACGATTCCCACGACGCGGTAGCCCTTGGTGAGCAGGTGCTCCGCGAGGTACGAGCCGTCCTGGCCCGTGATGCCGGTGATGAGGGCGGTTTTCACGCCTGAATTTGCACCCGGGCCGCCCGCGCCGCATCCGCGCGGGAGGCACGAAAAAAGGGAGCCCCGGCGGGACTCCCTTCGTTCACGAGAGCGCCGGTCACTTCGCCGCGGGCACGGCGGCGCCGCGCGGCGCGCGGCGGATCTTGTTGGCGGCCAGGCACCGCGTGCAGACGCGCACGCGGACGACCTTGCCGTCCACCACGACCCGCGCCGTCTGGAGGTTCGGCTTCCAGGTGCGGCGGGTCTTGTTGTTGGCATGCGACACGTTGTTGCCGAACGCGACGCCCTTGCCGCAGGTGTAGCAGGTGTGACGATCAATCGGCATCGCTCAACCCTCGATCAGCTCGATGCGCGCCATCTCGGCGGCGTCACCCTTGCGGTGGCCGACCTTGACGATGCGGGTGTAACCGCCCTTGCGCGTCGCGTACTTCGGGCCGAGTTCCTGGAAGAGCTTGTCGGCGGCGGCGCGCTTCTGTACGTGACGCACGGCCAGGCGGCGCGCATGCAGCGTGCCGGTCTTGGCCTTGGTGATCAGCTTCTCGACGAACGGCCGCAGCTCCTTGGCCTTGGCCTCCGTCGTCTCGATGCCACCCGACTCGATGAGCGAGGTGGCGAGGTTGCGGAGCAGCGCGAGGCGCTGTTCACTGGTGCGGCGCAGCGAGCGCCCGGCCTTGCGGTGACGCATGACTTATTCCTCGCCCTCGTCGTCGGGCGCGTTGGCGGCGGCGCGGCTCGGCGGCGTGCCCCAGTCGGTGACGCGGATGCCGTCCTCGACTTCCTCGAACCGCATGCCGAAGTTGAGACCCTCGCGCTCGAGGAGATCGGCGATCTCCTGCAGCGACTTCTTGCCGAAGTTCTTGACGTCGAGGATCTGCTGTTCCGTGAGGCGCACGAGATCGCCCAGCGTGCGCACGCTCGAGTTCTTGAGCGAGTTCACCGACCGGACGGACAGCTCGAGCGTATCGATGGAGGTGGCGAGCAGGTTCGCGAGGCGGGCGGCGTTCGACGTCGTCTCACCCACCGGCGCCGCCTGGTGCGACCCGAAGCCCGCGAAGTACTGGAAGTGGGTCTGCGCGAGGGCCGCCGCGTAGCTCACCGCCTCCTCGGGCGTGACCGTGCCGTTCGTCTCGACGATGAGCACGAGGCGGTCGTAGTCCGTGCGCTGTCCGACGCGGGTCTCGCTCACCGAGAAGTTCACCCGCCGGACGGGCGAATAGAGCGAGTCCACGCGCACCAGGTCCACCGGGAGCGAGCGGTCGGCCGGATGCTGCTCCGACTCGACGTACCCGCGGCCCTTGTTCACGTACAGCTCGACGGCGAGGTCGCGGTCGTCCTGGAGCGTGAAGAGGTGGTGCTTCGGGTTGATGACGCGCACGCCCTTCTGGTTCTCGACCGCTGCGGCCGTCACCGGGCCCGCCTTGGTGATGTTGATGCGGAGGATCGTGTCGTCGACGTCCTCGTCGAGCTGGAGCGTCAGCGTCTTGAGGTTGCCGATGATCTGGTGGACATCCTCGACGACGCCGGGGATGGTCTGGTGCTCGTGAAGCACGCCGTCGATGCGGAACGCCCACACGGCCGAGCCGCGGAGCGACGACAGCAGCATGCGTCGCATGGCGTTGCCCAGCGTGTGGCCGAACCCGCGTTCCAGCGGCTGGAGCCGGAACTCGCCGATGTTCGG
This sequence comes from uncultured Gemmatimonas sp., assembly GCA_964556915.1. Taxonomy (GTDB): domain Bacteria; phylum Gemmatimonadota; class Gemmatimonadetes; order Gemmatimonadales; family Gemmatimonadaceae; genus Fen-1231. The sequence goes on along the minus strand of CAZKYG010000084.1, from coordinate 8,086 downwards.
GTTGTCGTCCCGCTTCGTCGCTTCCACGAGCGCGGGGCGAACGAGCCCGCGCAGATCGATTGCTTGTGCCATTGGGTGCATCCTGTGAGTTGGTCAGGCACCGCTCACGCGGCGCCTACGCCCTGCCCCGCCCCTGACGCGCGGCAGGCCCGTTGGATTGTCAGGGATCCGACCAGAACAACCGCTGTTACTTCGAGTACAACTCCACCACCAGCTGTTCCTGCGCGGCGATCGGGATCGCCTGGCGCGACGGCCGCTCGAGCATGCGACCGGTGAACGAGTCCTTGTCCACGGCCAGCCACGCCGGCGCGGCACCGCGCGACGCGTGCTCGAGGGACGCCAGCACCGCCGTCATCTGGCGCGCCCCCTCGCGGACCCGCACGGCCTGCCCCGGGTCCACCACGTAGCTCGGCACGTCCACCGTGCGACCGTCAACCTCGATGTGCCGATGCCGGATCAGCTGCCGGGCCGCGCGACGGCTCGCCGCGAATCCCATCCGGTAGACCATGTTGTCGAGCCGGCTCTCGAGCGCCGCGAGCAGGTTGTGGCCCGTCACGCCCGCGAGGCTGTTCACCTTGTTGAACGTGTTCCGGAACTGACGCTCGGTCAGCCCGTACACACGCTTGATCTTCTGCTTCTCACGCAGCTGCTTGGCGTATTCCGACACCTTGCGGCGGCGCGCCGTGTTCTGGCCGTGCTGGCCCGGCGCATAGGGCCGGCGCTCGACGGGGCACTTCTCCGTGAAGCACTTGGTGCCCTTCAGGAAGAGCTTCGTGCCCTCGCGGCGGCACTGGCGACAGGCGGGTCCGGTGTAACGCATGGCTCAGACCCTCCGCCGCTTCGGCGGCCGGCAACCGTTGTGCGGAATCGGCGTGACGTCCTTGATCGACTTCACCACCAGGCCCGCCGCGGCGATCGCCTGGATGGCGCTCTCGCGCCCGGATCCCGGCCCCTGCACGCGGACATGCACCCGACGCACGCCGGCCGTCATCGCCTCGCGCGCACACTGCTCGGCCGCCACCGTGGCCGCGAACGGCGTGGACTTCTTCGAACCCTTGAAGCCGGCCTTGCCGGACGACCCCCACGACACGGCGTTGCCGTGCGCATCGGTGATCGTGATCGTCGTGTTGTTGAACGTCGCGTTCACGTGGGCGACACCCTCCGCCTCCACGACGCGCTTCGCCTTCTTCCCGATAGCCATTACTTGGTCACCTTCTTCTTGCCGGCAATCGCGCGACGCGGACCCTTCTTGGTGCGCGCGTTCGTGTGCGTCCGCTGGCCGCGGACGGGCAGGCCCTTGCGGTGGCGGGTGCCACGATAGGACCCAATGTCCATCAGCCGCTTGATGTTCATCGCCACCTCGGTGCGCAGGGCGCCCTCGACGCGATGGCTCTTCTCGATTTCCTGGCGGAGCTTGTTGACGTCCGCGTCCGTCAGGTCCTTGACCCGCTGGTCGGGACTGACACCGGAGTTCTCGAGAATGCGCCGCGCGATCACGCGGCCGATGCCGTAGATGTACGTGAGGCCAACCTCGACGCGCTTCTCGCGCGGCAGGTCGACGCCGGAAATTCGGGCCATGGTGGGTTAACCCTGCCGCTGCTTGTGCTTGGGCGTGCGCTTGCAGATGATCCGCGTCACGCCACGACGCTTGACCACCTTGCAGTGCTCACAGATTGGCTTGACACTCGTACGGACTTTCACGCGAAGAACACCCCGTCGGAACGCCTGAAAACCTTGTCCAGCCCCGATTTGGGGCGAGTCATGGAGGATAGTCGGGTGCAGGCCTTGACACAAGCCCACCGGTTGACGTGTACCGCAGCTACTGCCTTTCTGGATGGGTCTAACCGACCGGACCCAGACTAAAGGGTTTGAACTAGGTTGGGGGGCGGTCTATTTCGCCAGCCATCACCCGGTCATACAGGACGTGCAGATGGTCACGGAGGGCCTTTTCTCGGGCCGCGCCGCCCTTTTGGTACTCGCGCCAAAACACCGGAGCCATTGACGGCCCTTCCCGGTCGTAAAACGCGCAGAACCAGAGCCAGTTTGCCTGTTGCCAGTCCGCAGCCGTAAGCGCGGCTGTTTCTACGCTCTTGATGTAGTCGAAGAGCACCGCCGCCACGACGAATCCCGCAAGCGGCCCGAGGCCAACCCAGAACGCAACCCGGGGAAGGCTGGTCCCGTCGAGTGGCGTGATGCTGAAAACAAGCATGGCGAAGGCGATAGACGCCCCACCGCCACATGCGCGGGCGATCCGGAACCGAGACGGCCAGTCGGTCAGCTTCACAATGCCGACGACCGCCCCAAGCATGGAGACAAGCGCCCATAGCAGACTGTCCATGCCCAGAACTGTACAAGACCTTGACGGACTGTGCAAGACCTTGACGGTTCGCCCCATGAGCGGACCGGGCAACTTATGTCCGCACCGTCAGGGTTAGACGCAAGCCTATAGGCAGTCCGCAGCTGCAAACCGGGCCCGCCGCCAGGCGGGGCCTGGACCTGGCCGGCTCAGGCGCTGAGCGCCGCCGCAATCCCGGCGTAGGCGACCGCCGGGTCGGGTGCCGCGGTGACCGCCCGCCCGACCACGACCCACGTCGCGCCTGCGCTGACCACGTCGTGCGGCGTCGCCACGCGGGCCTGGTCGTGGGTGGGCACCCCGGGCGGCCGCAGCCCCGGCACCAGCGTGTGGAGCCGGCCGCCAAACGCCTCCCGGACCGCGGAGGCTTCGGCACCGGCGCACACCACCCCGCGCGCGCCCGCCGCATGGGCCACGCCGGCCAGGCGCAGCACGGCATCCCGTACCGGCACACGGGGCGCACCGATCGCCTCCGCGTACGCCGCCTCGTCGAACGACGTGAGCACGGTCACCGCGATCACCGCCGTGGGCGCGGGTCCGCCCGTGCCAGCCACACCCTCGACGGCGGCCGCAACCATCGCCGCACCCCCGATCGCGTGGACCGTCAGCAGGTCGGCGCCGAGCGCCGCCGCGGACGCCGCGGCGCCGCGCACCGTGTTCGGAATGTCGTGCAGCTTGAGGTCGAGGAACACCCGCTTCCCCGCGTCGCGCAGCCACGACACCACCCTCGGCCCTTCGCGTGTGTACAACTGGAGGCCGACCTTGTAGAAGCCGGCCTCGGCGCCGATGCGGCCGACGAGCCCGCGGGCCTCCTCGAGCGTCGGCACGTCGAGGGCGACGATCGGCGTGGGCCCGCTCCCGGGGGGCTTCACCCCACGCGGCGCGGACGGCGCCGCGGGATGCGTCATGCCGGCCACTCCATGCAGCCGACAATATCGCCGATGGACCGGACGCCGTGGGCATCGCACCACGCCGACAGCTCGCGCACGACGCGTTCCGGGGCTGACGGGTTCGCGAGCGCGGCGGTGCCGATACCCACGAGGGTCGCGCCGGCCATCAGGTACTGCAGCGCATCGACCGCGGTCGCGACGCCGCCCACGCCGAGGATCGGCAGTGTGACGGCGTTGCGCACGCGCCACGTGGCGAGGACGCCGACGGGACGCAGCCCGGGTCCGCTGACGCCACCGGTGCCAAAGCCAAGCACGGGCTTCCGCGCCTCGAGGTCCACCACCAGCCCCGGGATCGTGTTCACGACGCTGATCGCGTCGGCGCCGGCGTCGGCCGCGCACTTCGCGGCGTCACCCACGCTGGCGAGCGTCGGCGAGAGCTTCACGAAGAGCGGGCGCTTCGTGCGCGCGCGGGCGAGTCGCACGACGTTCGCGAGCGCCTCACGGTCCGCGCCGAACTCGAGGCCGCCCTGACGCGTGTTGGGGCAGCTCACGTTCAACTCGTACGCCTGGAACCCCGCCGCGTCGTCGAGGCGGGCAACGACCTCGGCGAAATCCTCCACCACGCGTCCCACGACGTTGACGATGACGCGCGCGCGGGTGACTTCGCGCGCCAGCCACGGGAGGTCGTCGCGGCGCACGGCGTCAACGCCAGGATTGGCAAGGCCGACGGCGTTGATCATGCCGTCACCGAAATCGGCGACGCGCGGGGCCGGAGCGCCGGCGCGCGGCTCGACGCTGACCGCCTTGGTGACGAGGCCGCCAAGCGCATCGAGGCGCATCACGCCGGCCAGCTCGCGCCCGTAGGCGGCCGTGCCGGCGGCGAGCACGACGGGATTCTGGAACGTGATGCCGGCGGCCGTCACGGCGAGCGGCGACCGCATCGCGTCGGTCACTTGCCGCTCGACCCGCCCGCCACGCGGCGCTCGTAGCGCGCGAGGTAGCTCAGCGCGGCTTTCGAGATGGCATCGGCGATCTGCCCCTGGCCTCGAGCGCTCGTCATCCAGTCCGCATCGGCGGGATTCGACCCGAAACCGACCTCGACGAGCACGGCCGGCATGAACGCCTTGATGAGCACGACGAGGTTGCCCTGTTTCACGCCCCGGCTGGGCCCCGGATGGACGGCCTGCAAGTCCCCCTGAATCGTCGCGGCGAGGTCGCTCGACTCCCGCAGGTGCTCGTTCTGCAGCATGTCATTGAGCATGAAGCCGAGCGCGTTGTCGTGCGTCGGCATCTCGGGACCCGCGTCGAACTGCACCGACGCGTTTTCCATCTCGGCCACGCGCCGCTCGTCCTCCGTCCTGGCTTCGGCAAGGAAATACGTCTCGAATCCGCGCGCGGACGACGGATCCTTCCAGTGCGGGTTGGCCGCGTTGACATGGATGGAGATGAACAGGTCACCGTCGGCGCGGTTGGCGATCGGCCCGCGATCGTACAGGCCGATGAGCGTGTCGGCCGTGCGCGTCATGACGACGTGCACGCCGGCGTTCTCAAGCCGGCTGGCGACGCGATTGGCGATGTCGAGCGTGATGTCCTTTTCGTAGATGCGCCGCCCCGACGACGTGTAACCGGTCATGCCGCGGTCCACGCCACCGTGGCCGGCGTCCACGATCACCGTGCGGTGGCGCGGGGCGGGGCGGCGCGCGGCCTGGGCGCCCAGCGGCGCGGTGATCACGAGCGCCGCCACGAGGGCGCCCACCACCAGCCGTGCGACACGTGCCGGCATCATCGCACCTTGAGGGCGCGGGCGATTTCGCGTTCGCCCTCGCGCCGACGGAGCGTTTCGCGCTTGTCGTGCACCTTCTTGCCCCGGCCCAGGCCGAGGCGGACCTTCGCGTGCGAGCCCTTGAAGTAGAGTTCGAGCGCCACCAGCGTCAGCCCCTGGCGCTCCACCGCGCCGATCAGGCGACGCACCTCGCGCCGGTGCAGGAGCAGCTTGCGCGTGCGGACCGGGTCGTGGTTGAACTGGTTGCCCTGCTCGTACGGCGGCACGTGCATGTTCAGGAGCCACACTTCGCCATCCTTGACCACGCCGAAGGCGTCGTTGATCGTGGCGCGGCCGGCGCGCAGGGACTTCACCTCCGTCCCCGTCAGCACGATCCCCGCCTCCCACTGCTCGAGGATCTCGTAGTCGAAGCGCGCACGCTTGTTCCGCGCGATCACGTGGACCGCGTCGCGGCCAACGGGCGGCTGGGACGGCTTGGGCATGTGGCGAGTGGTGGCGGGCCGGGACAACCAAGGAACGCTCCTGGTGGCGACGCCCCTGCGGGACGAAACTACGGGTGACAACTTTCCTCGACAATCGGACGATTTGCGCTGCCCTTGGGTATCGTCGGGCAAGCCGTTAGCTTGCTCGTCCCTGCCGAAGTGGTGGAACTGGTAGACGCGCTGGCTTCAGGAGCCAGTGGGCGCAAGCCCGTGGGGGTTCGAGTCCCCCCTTCGGCACTTTCTGCGGGCGGCACCGGCCGCCCCGCCGCTCACCGTTTGGCGGCGACCTCGGACGGCGGCAGGTGGTCGGGCAGTGACGCCGAACCGTACGCGTCGAGCAGCGACGTGTTTGCCGCGAGGATGTACCCGTCGAGCACGGCCGTCGCGCGCACGAGCGGCGTGCCCGCGCTGCGGGCCCCGTCCGACGCGAACGCGAGCAGCACGCGCCCCATGCGCTCGGCAGCGCCGGTGGCGCCGCGCGCGCGGAACGCCTCGCGGTAGGCGTTCATGCGCTCCTCGAACTGCCGCTCCGCGAGCGGACGCAGGTCCGGGGCGACGCGTTCGTCGGAGGCGAACGCCGCCCGGAGCGCCGCCACCACGTCCGAGCCCGTACGGTCGTCGAGTGCGTCGCGCTCGGCCACGAGCACGCCCGCCACCATGCGCGCGTATCGCAGCTCCCAGCGGGCGTGGTCCGCATCGCCCGCGGCGGCCGCACCGGCGAGCCATTGCACGTCGTCGTCGGCAGGTTCAGCGAGCGTTGCGCTCACGTACCGGCGGGCGCGCTGCTGACGCTCGCGCACCGCGCGCCATTCGGGAGTGAACGGGATCAGCGGTCCCACGCCACGTCCGGCCGGATGGCTCAGGCCTGGAGCACGGGAAGGCCAACCCGTTGACGCACGGCCGGCTCGGTGTTGAGCAGGTCGGCAAGCGTGACCGCGTCGAGCACTTCGTCGATCCGCCGCTGGAGCATCATCCAGACCGGCCGGATGCTGCATTCGTGCGAACTGGAGCACCGCACCTCGTCCACGGGATGGCTTTCGCAGTGCAGGTCGAACGTCACGAGTTCGGCAGCCGCGATGATCTCGCGCACCGTGATGCGGGACGCCGGCCGGGTGAGGCTGTAGCCGCCCCGCGCCCCCCGGGTGCTGCCCACGATCCCGGCGCGGCGGAGCCGCAGCAGGATCTGCTCGACATAGTCGCCCGGCAGCCCCTCGCGGGCCGCGATGTCGCGACCGGTTACGGCGCCGTCGTTCGACCGCCTGGCGAGGTGCAGCGCACAGATGACGCCGTATTCGGCCCACGTGGTGATGCGCATGTTGCGAAACCTACGGCGCCGGGCCCGAACGACAAGCCGTCAGCCGGCGCCGGGGACCCCAATGTCGGTCATCCGGCCCAGGTCGAGTACGCGGGCCAGCTCGTCCGGCGGCAGCACACCCTTTCGCGTGGCAAGCACGCGGATGGATTCGCCGGTCTTCACCGACTCCTTGGCGAGTTCCGCCGCCCGCGCATAGCCGATGTACGGGGCGAGCGCCGTCGCCAACGCCGCCGAACGTTCCACCCAGTACGCGGCCTGGCCCGCGTCGGCTTCGATGCCCGCCACGCACCGGTCCGTGAGTACGCGCACCGCGTTGGTGAGGATCCGCAGCGAAACGAGCAGGTTCTGTCCGATCACCGGCATCATGACGTTCAGTTCGAGCTGCCCGTGTTCGGCCGCGAGGGCGATGGTCGTGTCCTGGCCGATCACCTGGTAGCACACCTGGTTCACCATCTCGGGCACGGATGGATTGACCTTGCCCGGCATGATGCTCGACCCCGGCTGGACCGGCGGCAGGCGCACCTCGTTGAGTCCCGTGCGCGGACCGCTCGCGAGGAGGCGGAGGTCACTCGCGATCTTGGAGAGGTCCACCGCGAACGTGCGCAGCGCGCCGCTCACCGCCGCCACGTCGCCCATCGACTGCATCAGCTGCACGCGGTCGGCGCCGACGCGCAGCGTGAGCCCGGTCGCCTCGCGCAGGTGTGCCACGATGCGCTCCGGATAGGCGGGCTCGACGTTGACGCCCGTGCCCACCGCGCTGCCACCGATGCCGAGGTCGCGCAGGTAGTCGGCAGCCTCGCCGATGCGGCGCGCGTTGCGCTCGATCGTCCCGCCCCACGCGGCGAACTCCTGGCCGAGCCGGATGGGCATGGCGTCCTGCAGGTGCGTGCGCCCGGCCTTCACGATGTCGCGGAAGGCGGCGGCGCGGTCGGCAAGCGCGCCGCGGAGGCCCTTCAGGGCAGCGCTCAGCGGCTCCTCGGCGGCCAGCGCCGCCAACCGGATGGCCGTGGGGATCACGTCGTTGGTGGACTGCGCCATGTTGACGTGATCGTTCGGGTGCACCGGATCGTACACGCCGCGCGCGGCGCCGAGGAGTTCGTTGGCCCGGTTGGCGAGCACCTCGTTCACGTTCATGTTGAGCGAGGTGCCCGCACCGGCCTGGAAGACGTCCACCACGAACTGATCGGCATGGGCGCCCGCCAGCACCTCGTCGGCGGCCCGGACGATGGCGTCGGCGCGCCGCGCGTCGAGGCGTCCGGTTCC
>CAZKYG010000083.1:0-2914 GCA_964556915.1 uncultured Gemmatimonas sp. | reverse complement strand
TTGGCAAGCTCCTTCCCGCGGGCAAACAGTTCGAACCGTTCCGTCAGCGCGGGGTTGCCACGCTTCGGTTTCGCCAGGGGCGACAGCTCGAGGGGATAGTCGAGCACGAATGTCGGCCGGTCGATCCTGGACTCCACGTGTGCCTGGAAGAGCTCGTCGAGCAGCTTCGGGCGGGACAGCGTGCCCACCGACGCCACCCCGGCCTTCGCCGCAAGCCCGCGGATACTCGCGTCGTCCAGGCCAAGCACGTCGCGCACGCCGAGCGCCTCGCTCAGCGCCGGCACCCATTCGATTCGCGGGAACGCCCCGTCGGCAATCACATCCTCAAACGCCGCCGCCCCCTCGCGCCTGTCATCCCGCCCGAGCGCCTCGCGGATGGCCGCTGCGGCGGCACGCACCAGGGATTCCACGACGCCCATCATCTCGACGTAGTCGGCGTAGGCCTGGTAGAACTCGAGCATCGTGAACTCGGGATTGTGCGTGCGATCGATCCCTTCGTTCCGGAAGTCGTGCCCGATTTCGTACACGCGCTCGAGCCCGCCGACGATGAGCCGCTTGAGGTACAGCTCGTCGGCGATGCGCAGGTACAGCGGCATGTCGAGCGCGTTGTGATGCGTCATGAACGGCTTGGCGAGCGCGCCGCCGTACAGCGGTTGCAGCACCGGCGTCTCGACCTCGAGGGACCCGAGGCCGTCCAGGAATGTGCGGATCGCGCGCGTCATGGCCGACCGCGCCGCAAAATGCGCGCGCACCTCCGGGTGCACCGCGAGGTCGGCATATCGCTGGCGCGAGCGAAGCTCGCCGTCGGCGAACGCGGAGTGCCGCACCGTCTTGCCGTCCACGACTTCTTCCTTTCCGAACGGCAGCGGACGCAGCGACTTGGCGAGCATCTCCACGTGCGTCACGCGAACCGTGACCTCGCCCGTGCGCGTCCGGAACAGCGGCCCCCGCACGCCAACCAGGTCGCCGAGGTCGAAATACTGCAACGCGGCGAACGTGTCCCCGAGCGTGTCCTGACGGAAATACAACTGCATCCGGCCCGATGCGTCGCCAAGGTGCGCGAAGATCGTCTTGCCGTGCGCCCGCCACGCCACGAGCCGCCCGGCGAGGCTCACCTCAGGCCCCTCTTCGGCGTCGCCCAGCAGCGCCGGGCAGTCCGCCGCCAGATGCGTCCGGTGGTAGGCGTAGCCGAACGGTGGCAACCCCGCGGCCGTGAGCGCCTCGAGCTTCTCGCGGCGCGCACGCATCACGAAGTTGAGATCGTCCGCCGCCGCGCCGTCGCTCTCCGGGTGCTCACTCACGTGCGCGCTCCGGCCTTGGTGGCCCCCTGCTGCTTCAGGTACTCCTCGATGAACGGATCGATGGCGCCGTCCATGACTTTCTGCACGTCGGTGATCTTCAGCTCCGTGCGGTGATCGTTGACCATCGTGTACGGCTGGAACACGTAGCTCCGGATCTGGCTGCCGAACGTCACGTCGGCCTTGGTGGCGTCCAGGGCGGCCTTCGCGGCCGCCTGCTTCTCCGCCTCGAGCTGGTACAGGCGGTTCTTCAGCATCTTCATCGCCGTCGCCTTGTTCTTGAACTGGCTCCGTTCCTGCTGGCTGGAGACCACGACCCCCGTCGGGATGTGCGTGAGCCGCACGGCCGAACTGGTCTTGTTGACGTGCTGCCCTCCCGCGCCCGAGGCGCGAAAGACGTCCATGCGGATGTCTTCGTCGCGGATGTCGATGTTGATGTCCGTGTCGACGACGGGATACACGAAGACCGAGGCGAAGCTGGTGTGGCGCCGCGCCTGCGAGTCGAACGGTGAAATCCGCACCAACCGGTGTACGCCGGTCTCGGCTCGCAAATACCCGAAGGCGTTGGGGCCGCTGATCTCGAGCACGGCCCCCTTGATGCCGGCTTCCTCGCCCTCGCTCAGGTCGAGGATCTCGACCGCATACCCTCGGCGTTCCGCCCAGCGCGTGTACATGCGCATCAGCATCGACGCCCAGTCCTGAGCCTCCGTCCCGCCGGCGCCCGCTGATATCTCGACCTGGGCGTTGCGAAAGTCGTCCGGCCCCTGCATGAGCGATCGCACCCGGAACGCGTCAATCTCTGGCCGGATCAGGGCCGCCTCGCGATCAAGCTCGGCGATCATGTCGGGATCCGGGTCGGCCTCGAGAAGCGCGTCCATCTCAAGCGCCGTCTTCACGCGGCCTTCGAGCCGGTCGAACGGCTCAATCCACGCCTTGAGCGACTTCACTTGCTGTACGACGTCACGCGCGTGCTCCTGGTTCGCCCAGAAGCCGGCGTCCGCCATCTCGGCGTCGAACGCGGTCAGGGCGGCGCGCTTGCCGTCCAGGTCAAAGGTACCTCCGCAGCTCGCCGAGCCGGAGTTCATCCTGCTTGAGCTGTCGCGCGCGTTCGGATTCTGCCATGGGGTCCTGGATGACATGAGCCGTCCTCCGCGCGAGGGCGCCGAGAACGGCTCACGGAATACCGGAAGATAGCCCGCGTGGGCGTCGGCTAGAAGATCTTTCGGCCGTCGGCCAGGATCTCGTTCAGCGCGTCCTGGAAGTGCGACGTCGACTCGGCCATTTCCTTGCCGATCTGGTCAACGTACTCCTCGTAGCTCTTCTTGATTTCCTCGCGGAACAGCTGCTTGAGCGTTCCGGCCTTGAGTCCCTCTTCACGCTTCTGCGGCAGGTATGCGATCATGTCGCTCACAAGGGCGCGTGCGAGTCGCTTCGCCTTGAGTCCCGGATCAGACGAGAGGAACGGATTGATCGGGCGTCGCGGCTGCCCACCTGCGGGCGTTGCGGACACTGCCGACGTCGGCAGCGCCGGCGGAGCCGCCGCGGAGGCGCTCGACGCCGCTGGCTTCGGCACCGGCATCTCAACGGTCGCCTGCGAGACGACCGGTGGGACGTCC
>CAZKYG010000082.1:0-6781 GCA_964556915.1 uncultured Gemmatimonas sp. | reverse complement strand
GCCGCCACCACCGCGCCCACCGCGCCCGCCGCGGCCGCCCCCGCCCGCTTCGCTCGCCGCGCTCGCCGCGTTCGGCACGCCGGCCACGGCCGCGTACAGCGTGCGCGGGTTGCTCGGCGCGAGCGCAAGGTTCGCCTCGATCACGTCAGGCAGCCCGTCGGTGAGCTTGCGCCACGTGGTGCCGCCGTCGGTGGACTTGTAGATGCCGCCGTCGGTGCCGCCGTAGCCGCCGCCCTCGATGTACGCCTGCTGCTGCTGCCACATCGCCGCGTACACGATGTCCGGGTTCTCCGGATCGATGCGCACGTCGTTGCCGCTCGTGTACTCGTCCGTGAAGAGCACCTTCTGGAACGACTTCCCGCCGTCGGTGCTGCGGAAGATGCCGCGCTCGGCGTTGGGCCCGTACGGATGGCCCAGTGCCGCGACGAAGAGGCGGTCGGGATTGCGCGGATCCACGTCGATCCACGCGATCATCTGCGTTTCGCGGAGGCCGAGGTGCGTCCAGGTGGCGCCACCGTCGGTGGACTTGTACACGCCGTCGCCCGTGGCGAGGTCGGGCCGGATGATGGCGGCGCCCGTGCCCACGTAGATCACGTTCGGGTTGGATGGCGCGACGGCGATGGCGCCGATCGAGCCCGTGGGCTCCTTGTCGAAGATCGGCGTCCAGTTGGAGCCGAAGTCCGTCGTGCGCCACACCCCGCCGTTGTCGTAGCCGGCATAGAACGTGTTCGGCTGCTGCGCGACGCCCGTGGCCGGGCGGGCGCGCCCCGCGCGTACCGGGCCGATGCCGCGCCAGTGGAGCGCGGCGGTGAGGTCGGGAGTCTGGGCGCCGGCCGCGGTCGCGACGAACAGCGCGGCGACGGCGGCGATCCTGGCGGAGAGAGGCATGGGCGGTGCGAGTTGAGAGTTGGGTGGTGCGCGCGGAACAGTGAGAGTTACTTCATTTGCCGTCTTTTAGCCTCCGCATGGCGCCCTCGACCGATTCAGGAACCAGCAAGGAATCGGCGATTGCGGCGATCTCCTCGGCGTCACGCCACGCGTCCTCGAGGGCCGTGAGCTCGCCTTCCATGGCGCGGCGCTCGGCTTCCTCGTGCAGGGCCATCTCGATGGCCAGGCGGTGCGTGTGGGGGAGCGCGAACAGACCCGACTTGCGGTAGCGCGTGTTCTGCTCGCCGCGCCGCCACCACGGCACCGCGGCGCCCGTGAACGACGATGCGATGCGCAGGTGCGAGAGTCCGCCGAGGAACCGTTCGGAGCTGCCGAACGACTCGATCGCGTCCACCGCCTCCGCCACGTCGCGGCGGTTGCCGCCAAAGCGGTTGACCGTGGGCACGACGATGGACGCGATGCGCGCGGCCTCGTCGCCGACGAACGTCGCCTGTCCGTGCTTGAAGCGCAGGTGCAGCGCGAGCGACCCGTCGTCGTCGAGGCCGATCGTGGACTCGCCGAGGTGACGGCGGCGCACGTGCAGCACGCCGCGATCATCGGTGCGGATGCGGGCCACCACGGCGTTGGGACTGCCGTGGATGACGCGATTGCCGACCTGCGAGAAGAGGTAGCCAAAGCTGCCGACGCTGACGCCCGCCGTTGCGCCACCCACGACGAGGGCGCCGACGACGGCCACGCCGCCGCCAGCCACGAGCATGGCGCGTCGGCGGCGGCGGCCGAACTGGTCACCATAGCGCCATGCGGCGAACTCGGGGCGCAGCGGGTCGCCGATGCGCACGAGCGACGTGCCGTCGCGCAGCCGCGCGAGCCCGACGTTGTCGGTGGACACCCGGCGCCTGGTGTCGCGGTAGAGCTGCTCGGCCTGTTCGATGGCCTCCCATCGCTCGTCGAGTGGCGAGAGGTTCCACCGCTCGCACGCCGGGCACACGACCCACAGGCGCCCGCGCGCGGGGTCGAACGCGAGGCGCCGGCCGACCGGGAAGGTCTCGATCGACTCGTTGGCCCCCAGCGGCTTGTTGCAGAAGATGCAGGCGGAGAACACGGATGACAGATGGCAGACAGCGAAACATACCGCCCGCACCGCCTGTCACCTGGCACCGGCCGTCTCCCGGAAAGACAACGGCCCGTGACCTTGTTCAGGCCACGGGCCACGTCGCTTCTCGGTTCACCCCCCAGTGTCCCGGTCCGCGACGGTCCTTCGCGGGCTGCCTACTTGAGCGTCACGCCAATGGCGATGCCCAGGTCGGAGCCGCTCTTCTTCGGCGTGAGGCGCTCCGGGTCGTTGAACGAGCCGAAGTAGTCACGCGCTTCGAGGCGGAAGCCCCACATCCCGCTCGTATTGAAGTCACCGCCGAGGGCCGCGTACGTGACGGAGCTCGTGGTGGACGTGCCGAGGGACTTGCTCAGGTTGTACGACCGCTGTCCCCATCCGGCGCCGATGTACGGCTGGATGGTCATCGATCCCATCGTGCGCGCGATGGACGGCATGCGGCCTTCGAGGCCGGCGTCGATCGTCCACGCGGTGGAGTTGTCGCCGACGTTGTCGGCGCGAATCAGCGGCGCGTTCTGCCACGCCGAGTTCGCGGTGACGTCGAGGAACTTGTTGATGCGGTAGGACGCCTGCACGCCGACGAGGCCGCCGGCGTCGTAGCGATCCTTGATGCCGCCGCTCGGCGTGCTGCCGCCGATCATGAGGCGGCCGGTGAGCGGATTGTCTGACTGGGCGCGCGCGGGCGCCGCCGAGATCATCGCGACGGCGAGGCCGGCGACGATCGCGGGAACCGCGCGGGACATGGTGAACGGACTGCGCATGCGAATCTCTCCAGTTGCCGGTGACCAAGGAGCGGGGTGCACTTCGTACGCCTGCATTTTCGAATTCGGTGCATAACACTGCAGTTAACGCGATGGCGTGGCCGGATTGCGACGCTTAATCGCCGATTAAGGCGCGGTTGGTTCGCGCGATGTCGGCCGGCGACTGACGCACACACGCGCGTCGGCGTGGTATGACCATGCGCGGGCTGGCCTCACGAGACGGCGCCGCGCAGCGGCACCATGCAGCGGCGCCACGCACCTTGTCACCGGAGCGCATCACATGACCAGGACTCGACGTTTTCTCGCGCTGGCGTCGTTCGCGCTGCTCGCGTCAGCGCCCGGCTGCCAGGCCTCGGCGCCGCCGCGCCGCATGGTGGGTGTGTCGTTCATCGTGCGCGAACCACCGCGCCCGCGCCGCGAGGTGATCGTCACGCGGCCGGGACCCGGGTACGTGTGGATCGCGGGCTACTGGCACTGGGTGGAACCCGAGTATGTGTGGGTGCCGGGCCGCTGGACGCTGCCGCCGCGCGGGTTCCGTCGGTGGGAACCCGGCCGCTGGCAGCACGAGCAGCGTGGCTGGTACTGGGTGGAGGGCCGCTGGCGCTAGCGGCCCCGCGCCGTCAGGCGCCCATCGCGTGCGCCGTGGTTCAGCGATTCAGCCAGTACGCGAGCTTGATGAGGAACGTGTTGTCGGGGTGCAGCGAGAGGAGGTCGTGGTAGTCCGACGTCCACGGCCGGTCGAGATTCTGGTTCTCGTAGTCCTGGCGCCCGTGCTGCCACACCACGAAGAGCGTCGAGCCGGGGCGGTACTCCCAGCGAACGACCGCGTTGGTGCGGAGCTGCGAGTAGGTGAACGCCGTCGCGGACCCAGCCGGCGGCGTGTACGGCTGGAAGCGGTCGGCGTACGCGGCGGCATCGGGCGTGGCGCTCACCTCGCGCACGCGGCTGTACGTGCCGGTGGAGACGAACGGCTCACCGTAGAACTCGAACGTGAGGTTCGGCGTGGCGGTGTAGTTCACGCGCACGGACATGTCCACCGTATTCTGCTTGAGGTGCGCGAACGCGTAGTGCGTGGCGCCGGTGGTGCTGTCCGTGAAGTTGCCGAACCACTGCGCGTCGTCGTTGCCGTGCGAGAAGCCGGTGCTGAGCGTGAGCGTGAGCTGCGTGCTGGCGCGGTACGTGATGTACGGGCTGATGGACGAGCTGCTGGAATGGCCCGCGTCGCCCCAGCCGAAGTTGAACCAGCTGCCGTAGGAGATCGCCTTGCGGCTGTCGGAGTTGAAGCCGCCCCACGGGTAGAAGCCGCGCGATTCGCGCACGAGCGGGCCGCCGCGCGTGCAGCGGTCACAGCGCGTGTCGGCGAGGTTCACGAGTGAGCCGCCGAGGTGCACGTCCCACCGGTTGAGGAACCCCGTCCTGTCGTTCAGGCCCATGTGCATGTTGAAGTTCACGCCATGGTCGTACTTGGCGCCCGACGTGTTCCACGCGACCCAGTGATTGCCGTTGACCTGCGCCCAGTTGTAGATCCAGTGCTGCGTCTGCCACGTGAGGGCGCCCCACGTGCTCCAGTTGAGGAGGTCGGCGCGGCGCAGGTAGCCGAGGTCGTTGACGTCGAAGCCCGCCGACTGGCGCACCACGCTCGTCTCGAAGCGCGTGAAGCCGCCGCCGTACTTGCCGAACTTGACCTGCTCCTCGTGGCCCGTGAGCGACGTGGCGTTCGAATCCACGGTGAGGTGGTCGCCGGGCTGCTGGTAGTAGTGCACGGAGTTGGTCTGCGTGCGCAGCAGCATGGCGGGCGTGCCCTCGACGCGCGAGGCCGCGACCTGCGCGTTGAACTCGTAGTCGCCCTTGTGGAACCGGTTGCGGAAGTTCGCACCGCCGGCGTACGCCGCCTGGTGCAGGTACGGGTCGCTGAGCGCGTCGAGCGAGCGGTTCACGCCCGTGCCGATGACGCTGAAGCTCGTGTTGCCCTGGTTGAGGTCCTGCTGGGCGCGGACCACGGCATAGTTCGCCTGCGGCTCGACGGTCTCGTTGCCCGCGGCGTGGACGCGCTCGGTGACGGCGTCGAGCACGCCGAAGACGAGCCCGCTGCCGGTGCGGCCGGTGAGTTTCGTCGCGGCGGCGATGGGCGTCGCGGTCGGCGTCGAGGCGTCGCCGTAGGTGCCCGAGAGCGACGGCGCGCGGCCGATGCGCCGCGAATAGAAGAGCCCTTCGTTGGTGCTGCAATCCACGACGATGTAGCAGTTGAGCGCGAACTGGTACGTACCGGCGCCCTCCACGAAAAACGGCCGCCGCTCGGAGAAGAACGTCTCGAACGCCGAGAGGTTGAGCACCGCGGGGTCCGCCTCGACCTGGCCGAAGTCGGGGTTCACCGTCGCGTCGAGCGTGACGTTTGGCGTGATGCCGACCTTGAGGTCGCCACCGACGGTCACGTCCTGGCCGCGCATGTACCCGCCGCTCGCCAGCGTGCGCTGCGCGTTCCTGGTGACGACGTACGGGATGGCCTCGAGGCGGCGCCCGGTGGACAGGCCCGTGAGCCCGGTGATCTGGCCGAGCTGCGACGAGAGGCCGTTGGTGGTGGGCGAATAGCGCGGCCACGCTTCGCGTTCGTTGTAGCGCTCCACGTCGCGCCAGATGCCGAAGCCGAACGTGTGCTCGGCGGCATCGGCGTAGCGCAACTGCGAGAGTGGCACGCGGTACTCGGCCGTCCAGCCGAGCGAATCCACCGTCGTGGCCACGTCCCAGACGCCGTCCCAGGAGTCGTCTTCCTGGCCGTCGTTGCTCATCGAATAATCGCGTTTCACGCCGTCGGGGTTCACGGCCAGCTCGTAGCCGGACCGCCGGTCATGGTAGGAATCGATCAGGAGCTTGATCTGGTCGCTCGGCCCGCGCACGTCGCGGCGGGAGAGCGCGTGCATGATGCTGTCGGGGTGCGGGTCGAACATCCGCACGAACACGTAGAGGTTGTGCTCGTCGTACGCGACGCGGAACTCGGTGTTCACGGACGGCGTGCCATCCACCCGCGGCTGGAACTGCAGGAAGTCGCCCACCTTCGGCGCGTGCTGCCAGACGGCGTCGTCGTCGCGCCCGTCGATGCGCGGCGGCTGCTCCGCGCGAACGGCCGTGACCGTGGTGCTCGTGGTGCGGGGGCCGGCGGACGCCCGGGCAGGTTCCTGCGGGTGCGCGACCAGCGTGGCCGCGAGCAAAGCCGTGACGAACAAGCAGACTCCAGGGGAGAGGCGTGACCTGAGTTGGACAACCCGACATGCCCGAGGGTTGGGCCGTGACGCGGGATCCCCTACGCCGCGCGCCGCGTGCGGGATTCACTGACCGAACGGCGATCGATTTCGTACTTTGGAAGAAATCCCCACCATCACGCCGGGTCCCCCCTCATGCCACTCGTCCAACTCCTGCGCCGCATGCCGGCGCTGGCGATCCTCGCCGCCGCGCCGTTCGCGCTGCACGCGCAGCAGAAGCGCCCCCTCACCCAGGCGGACTGGGACCGCTGGGAGACCATCGCCAGCCCCACGCTCTCGCCCGACGGCAAGTGGGCCGCGTACACGCTGAATCCGCGCGTCGGCGACGGCACGTTCGTCGTCCGGTCCACGGGCGCCGCCACGGAGTATCGCGTGGATCTCGGCTTCACGAACCGTGAGAACAACACGCCGGGCGCGCTGCGCGGCCGCGGTGGTGCGCCGGCCGGCGGGGGAGGCGGGCGCGGCGGACGTGGTGGCGGCGGTCCCTCGGGCGCGGGACCGTTCAGCGCGGACGGCAAGTTCGCCTTCGTCGTGGTGTCCAACGCCCCGAAGGCGAAAGTGGACAGCGCCGAAGCGGCGCAGCGGGCGGCGGGACGCGGGGCGCCGGGTGGGCGCGGCGCGGCCAACGGCGCGAACGCGCTCAACCAGGTGAACCAGGCGGCGCAGGCGCTGCACGTGATCCGGCTCGCCGACGGCAACGCGGACGTGATCAGGGGCGCGCGCGCATTCCGCGTGCCCGACGCGAACGGACGCTGGCTCGCCTA
>CAZKYG010000081.1:0-11874 GCA_964556915.1 uncultured Gemmatimonas sp. | reverse complement strand
ACGGCAAGCAGTACATCGTGTACGCCGAGGGCGCCGGTAGCGCCACCAAGCTCACGGCGCTCGCGCTGCCGTAAGCGCGCCAGGCGTACCATTCGCTTCACGACGCCCGTCGCGACCCTGCCGCGGCGGGCGTCGTCGTTGCACCGTGCGCATCCCGGTGCCGCGCGTCAGCACTCGCCTCACGCTCCGGTGAGCGTCCCGCCGACACCGCGCACCGCCCCGATCACCCAATATCCATACGGGAATCCGTTCCCCAGTCCGGGGCCGTTCCACTGGCCCCGATCGAGGCCCTGATGGACGCCATCCAGGTTGCGTTGCTCACGCTCGCCGCGCTGTTCGTCGGCATGCTCGTGCCGGTGATGTTCCAGCTCTGGGCGGCACTGCGCGAGGTGCGCACGGAACTGCACGAGGTGCGCGGCCGCATTGAGCCGCTCATCGCCAGCGCGGAGCGCACCACGCAGCTCACCAACGCCATCACGACGGCCGCCATCGCCGGCGTGCGCGCATTCCGCGCCGCCGAGCGGGAACGGCCTCCCGCATCACCCCAACCGGAGGGACCACAATGAACGACCGTCCTGGCTTCAGTGGCACCCATATGCTGCTCGCCGTGCTCGGCGGCGCGGCCGCGGGCGCCGCGGTGGCGCTGCTCGTAGCGCCGCGCTCGGGCCGTGAGACCCGTGCCGCGATTGGCGAGTACGTGCGCGACGGCACGGAGAAGGCCCGCAACTTCCCGCCGGCAGTGAAGGCGGGCGCGAACGCGGCTCGCAAGGCGTTCGTGGACGTGATGAACGAAGAGGCCGTTGTCTGAGGTATCGGATCGTCGTTGACGGCAGGGGCACAGCCGTGGCAACTGCCGTTGACGACGATCAGGTCCAGACACGACCGGTGGAAGGGCGGAAGACGCCAGTTCATTAACGCGGGATAAACCGGTCTGCCGCGCGCGCCACGCGGCCCCTACATATGAAGGGCGTTCCACCCCTACTGGAGCCCCCTGCATATGTCTTCGCGCGCCCGCCTCGCGCCGCTGCTTCGCACCACGCTCGCGCTCGCCCTGCTGTTGACCGCAGGGGCCGCACTGCCCGTGCAACAGCACCTGCTCGACCAGCTCGAGTGGCGCAACATCGGACCATTCCGCGGGGGCCGCATCTCCGCGGTGTCGGGCGTGATCGGCGAGCCCGGCACGTACTACTTCGGCACGCCCGCCGGCGGCGTCTGGAAGACCACGAGCGCCGGCTCCGTGTGGTATCCCGTGTTCGACGACGTGAAGTCCGTCTCGTCCATCGGGTCGCTCGAGGTCGCGCCGAGCGACGGCAACGTGATCTACGTCGGCACCGGCGACCAGGTGACCGGCGGCGTGATCAACGAAGGCAACGGCATCTACAAGTCCGCCGACGCCGGCAAGACGTGGACGCACCTCGGCCTCGACGCCACGAAGCAGATCCCGTCCATCGTCGTGGACCCGCGCAACCCGGACGTTGTGCTCGTCGCGGCCAAGGGCAACTCGCACACGAAAAACACCGACCGCGGCGTCTATCGCTCCACCGACGGCGGCCGCACGTGGACGAAAACGCTCTACATCGCCGACACCATCGGCGTGCAGAAGCTCGCCATCGCGTACGACCGCCCCGACGTCGTGTACGCGACGACCATCAAGTGGTACACGGCGCCGCTCCCGCCCGACGGCGTGCCGCCCGCACCGCCGGGTGGCGGCGGACGCGGCGGGCGTGGCGGACGCGGTGGCGGCGGCCCGCCGCCTCCCACGGGCACATCCGTGTACAAGTCCACCGACGGCGGCGTCACATGGAAGGAGCTCACGGGCGGCGGGCTCCCCCGCCTCAGCGCGAGCCGCACCAGCGTTGCCGTCGCCAACCACACCGACGCGCGCCGCGTGTTCGTGGTGGACAACAGCGGTCTGTACCGTTCCGATGACGGCGGCGAGACGTGGAAGCAGATGGACGCCGCCGACAACCGCGTGCACAACGGCCAGGGCGGCTACAACTGCGGCCTCTTCGTGGACCCGCAAAACCCCGATGTCGTGTACGTCTTCAACACGGCGGCGTACAAGTCCACCGACGGCGGCAACACGTTCACCGGGTTCCGCGGCGCACCCGGCGGCGACGACCCGCAGGCGCACTGGATCGATCCCACCGACGGCAAGCGCATCTTCCTCGGCTACGACCAAGGCGCGATCGTCACGCTCGACGGCGGCATCCACTGGAGCACGTGGTACAACCAGTCCACCGAGCAGGTGTACCACATCGCGGCCGACAACAGCTTTCCCAACTGGATCTACGCCACGCAGCAGGACGCCGGCGCCATCCGCACGCGGGCGCGCGGCAACCTCGGCGAGGTCACGCCGCTCGACTGGAATCCCGTGAGCGGCTGGGAGTGGGGCACCATCGTGCCCGACCCGAACGATGCCAACACCGTGTACGCCACGGGTTCGGGCGTGGTGAAGATCATGTATCCGAGCGAGCAGTGGATCGACGTGAGTCCCGCCATCGACCCCGCGCTGCGCGTGCGCACCACGTCGTCCGCGCCGCTCGTGTGGGCGCCGTGGAACTCGCACGAGCTGCTCACGGGCATGCAGTTCGTCATGTCCACCACCGATGGCGGCGCGCACTGGACGAAGCTCAGCCCCGACCTCGGCTGGCCGAAGGGCATGACGCCGCCGCCCGACACCGCCCCGCCCGTGCCCGGCGGCTATCCCGCCGGCGCCATCGAGTCCATGGCCGCCACCAGCCTGGGCGGGCACGTGATCTGGGCCGGCCTCAACAACGGCCTCATCAAGGTCACGAAGGACGGCGGCAGGACGTGGGACGACGCCACGCCGGCCGGCATCCCGTTCGCCGCGCGCGGGCTCGTCGAGGGACTCGACGTCTCGCCCACCGTGCCGGGCGAGGCGTACGCGTCGGTGAGCCTCATTCGCGCCGGTGACTGGCAGCCGCTCATCTATCGCACGAAGGACTGGGGCAAGACGTGGACGAAGATCGTCGCCGGGCTGCGCACGGGTGAGCCCGCGGGCAGCATGGTGCGCGCCGTACGCGCCGACCCGAAGCGTGCGGGCCTGCTCTACGCGGGTACCGAGACCGGCATGTACGTGTCGTTCGACGACGGCGACTCGTGGCAATCCATGAGCGGCAACCTGCCCAACACGTCGTACCGTTCGATCGCGTTCGCGGGCGGCGACATCATCGTGGGCACGTACGGCCGCGGGCTGTGGGTGCTCGACGGCGGCGCGGTGCTGCGCCAGATGGCGAGCGCGCCGGCCGAGCCCGTGCACCTGTTCGCGCCGGAGCCCGCCGTGCGCGTGCGCCGCAACGTGGGCGCCGACACGCCGTTCCCGCTTGAGGTGCCGCACGCGCTCAACCCGCCCGACGGCGCGATCGTGTACTACGCGCTCGCGTCGAAGCCCGCGGGCGACATCACGCTCGAGATCCTCGATTCCACCGGCACGGCCATCCGGCACTACACGAGCGCGCCGGGCGTGCCTGTGCCCGAGGCGTCGCATCCGCCGCATCCCAATTGGTGGGTGGCGCCCCCGTACGCGCTGCCGGCCGCGGCGGGTCTCAATCGCATGGCGTGGGACTTCCGCTACGATGCCCCGCCGGCATTCACGCACTCGTTCGAGATCAACGCGAATCCCTACCTGACGCCCGCGTCGCCGCAGGGCGCATTTGCCGGGCCGGGCCGCTACACCGTGCGCCTCACGGTGGATGGCAAGGCGTACACGCAGCCGCTCACGGTGACCAACGACCCGCGCGCGACGGTCACGGCGGCGGGGCTCCACGCACAGTCCGCGATGGTGGCCAGGCTCCAGGCGGCCGTGGGTGTCGCATGGAACGGCTACCATCAGGTGGACTCGATGCGCGCCGCACTCGCGAAGGCCATGCCCGCCGACACGGCGAGTGCCGCAGCGCACGCGATCCGTGCATTCACCGAGACGATCGACGCGGTGGGCGGCGGTGGGGGACGCGGCGGGCGCGGCGGGTTCGGCGGACGCGGCGGACGGGGTGGCACGGCGCCGCCCACGTTCCAGCAGTTGCATGGTCGCGTGCTGGGCCTGCTCACCGCGCAGGAGAACGCCGACCTCGCGCCGACGGCGGCGATGACCGCCGCGTGGACTGCGAGCTGCAAGGAGCTCACGGAGGCGGCGGCGCGCTGGACGGCCGCAAACGGCAAGCCGCTCACCGACCTCAACGCCGCGCTCTCGGCGGCCGGCGCGAAGCCCGTGCCCGCCGCGAAGGGCATCACGCCGCCGAAGTGCTGACCTCAACGGCCATCGGGAGATAACGACGATCAGGCCTGCCATGCGCCGCCTCGCCCTCGCCGTTTTCGGCTTTCCCCTCGCCCTTGGCGCCCAGCAGCCCGGATCGCCCACGGCCCTCCTGAACCGCATGACCGGTCATTGGGTCATGCGGGGGACCATCGCGAAGCAGGAGACCGTGCATGACGTGGACGTGCAGTGGGTGCTGCGCCGCGAGTACGTGCAGATCCACGAGGTGTCGCGCGACAGGGACAGCACCGGCGCGCCGAAGTACGAGGCCATCATCTACCTCGAGTGGGACGCGAAGAAGGGCGAGTACGCCGTGCTCTGGCTCGACAACACGGCACAGTACGCCTTCGGCAGCGGCTACATCGGCCGCGGCAAGCCGGCGCCGGGCCGCATCGCGCTCATCTTTCCCGACCCCAACGGCAACGACCACACCACATTCGCCTACGACCCTGCGAAGGACACGTGGACGTGGACGATCGACACCGAGAAAAAGGACGGTACGCTCGCACCTTTCGCGCGTACCGTCCTTTCCCGGAAGTAGGGCTGCCGGCGACTTCGGTTACTTCGGCTGCTTCGTGTAGCGCAGGTACGGCTTCACGGCCCGGAATTCGCCGAACTTCTCCTTCGCCTGTTCGTCGGTCACGGAGCCGGCGATGATCACGTCGTCGCCCGGCTTCCAGTTCGCGGGCGTTGACACGGGGAACCGCGCCGAGAGCTGCATGGCGTCGAGCACGCGCAGGATCTCGTCGAAGTTGCGGCCCGCGCTCATGGGGTACTGCAGCGTGAGGCGCACCTTCTTGTCGGGCCCGATGATGAACACCGTGCGCACCGTCTGGTTGTTCACCGGCGTGCGCCCCTCGCACGTGTCGCCCGCGTCGGCCGGGAGCATGTCGTAGAGCTTCGCGACCTTGAGCTGCGGGTCGCCGATCATCGGGAAGTTCACCGCTGCGCCCTGCGTCTCCTCGATGTCCCTGGCCCACTTCTCGTGGCCCGACACCGGGTCCACCGACAGGCCGATCACCTTCGCGTTCCGCTTCTGGAACTCGGGCGAGAGCTTCGCCACCATGCCCAGTTCCGTGGTGCACACGGGCGTGAAGTCCTTGGGATGCGAAAACAGCACGGCCCATCCGTCGCCGATCCAGTCGTGGAACGTGATCGTGCCCTGCGTGGTCTCGGCCGTGAAGTTCGGCGCTTCGTCGTTGATGCGGATGGTCACGGGGTTATCCAATGCGCGTGAGGGGTGGAACGGCGTGGAACGAACAAGCTAACGGGCCCGTCAATCGCCGCGGACCGGCCGAGCGGCGCCCGTCACGGCGCGGTCACGCCTCGGCCAGGCGCGCCTCGAGCGCCTCGCGGCGCGACCGGCTGAGCGGAAGCCTCGTTCCGTCGCGCAGGACCACGGCCGAGCGGTCCGTGCCCACGGACCGGATCTCCAGCACCTGGTCCAGGCGCACGATCACCGTGCGGTGCACGCGCGCGACCACCGCCGGGTCGAGCCGCGACTCCAGCCGCTGCATGGTCTCGCGCACGAGGTGCGCCTTGCCGTCGCGCGTATGCAGTTCGGCGTAGTAGTCGGCGGCGCCGATCCACATGATGTCGGCCACCCGCACGAAGCTCACCTTGCCCACGGCGCGCACGGCGATCCGGTCCGCCGGGCGCCGCTCGATCCCACCGCCGGCCATCGCGAGCAGGTCGGCGAGCGCGGCCCGCGCGTCGCCCACCTGGCGCTGTTCCACCTGCCGCCGCGCGCGCGCCAGCGCCGCCCGGATGCGCGCGTCGGCGTACGGCTTCACCACGTAGTCCGTGGCGCTGGCGTCGAACGCCTGCACCGCGAAGTGGTCGTACGCCGTCACGAACACCACCACGGGGAGCGCCGCGCGCACGCGCCGCAGCACCTCGAAGCCGTCCAGGTCCGGCATCTGCACGTCGAGGAACACCACGTCCACGTCGCCGGCGTCGAGCCGCTCCACCGCCGCAGCGCCGTCGGCGCACACCGCGGCGGCAACGCCCGGCTCCGCCTCGACGATCGCGCGCAGTCCTTCACGGGCGAGCTGTTCGTCGTCCACGATCAGCACACGCAGCGGCCGCTTCATCCGGTCCGTGCCTCGAACGCGGGCGCCGGCGCGGGCACACGCGGTCCGCGCGTCGCCACGCGGTACGGCAGTGTCACGGTCGCCTCCACGCCCGTGGCCGGGGCGGCGCCCGTACCGTCACCGGCGTTGCCGATCGTGAACCGGGCGTCGCCGCCGACGGATGCCGCCAGGCGCTCTCGCACGTTGCGGAGCCCGACGCCGTCGGCCTCCTCCACCGTCCACCCGTGGGGGAGCGGCGGGCCGTCGTTCCGCACCGTGAGCACCAGCGTGTCGCCGCGGCAGGCCGCCGTCACCGCCACCGTGCCGCCCGCGGCGCGCGTGGCGATGCCATGCTTGATCGCGTTCTCCACGAGCGGCTGCAGCACGAGATTCGGCACGACGGCGCTCCCCAGCTCCTCCGGAGCGTCGAGCACGATCGTGAGGCGGTCGCCGTAGCGCACGCGCTCGATCTCCAGGTACTGCCGCACGAACCGCAGCTCGTCGCGCAGCGGTACGTCGGTGGTGCCCGCCTCGTCGAGCACGTAGCGCAGCAGTTCGCCGAACCCGACGATCACGTCGAGCGCCTCGCGTGTCTGCTGGCGCCGCACCAGCATCGCCACCGAGTTGAGCGCATTGAACAGGAAGTGCGGCTGCAGCTGCATCTGCAACGCCGAAAGCCGCGCCTGCGCCAGTTGCGCCTCGAGCTGCGACGCCCGCAGGTCGCGCTCCCGGTAGCGCCGCGCCAGGTCCACGCCCGCCACCGCCGCCAGCAGCCCCACATAGATCAGCAGGTCGTAGGCCGCCTGTTCGGCCACGCTGCCGCGGATCGCCTCCGCCACGCCCACGTTCGGCGGCACATGGCCCGTGCGGTGGCCCACCGCCGTCGCGAACACGGCCTGCAGGAGGAACACCGTCGTGACGAGCACCGCGTGCACCGGCAACGCCGCCGCCAGCCCCGCGCCCGTGTGCGGCAGCCGCCGCCACGCCAGCAGGATGAGCGGCGTCACGGGCACCCACGCGTACCATATGGCGAGGCTGTGCCCGATCACGTGTGAGCCCGGCATGCCGTTGCCCATCATGGACATGCCGGCGAAGTGCCCGGACGCGCCGATGATCGCGGGCACCGTCCAGCCCAGGACGATGAGTCCCGTCCACTTCAGCGCGCGCCCCGCCGTCCCGCCGGGCCGGTTCGTCATCCCCGGAAATTGCGCGCAACGGCGCGCGGCGACAGGGCTCACCGCGTGATCTGCCGCGCCCCGGAGCCGTCCACGTTCATCACCCAGACTTCCATCCGGCCCGTGCGGTTGCTCTGGAACGCGATCCGCCGGCCGTCGGGAAAGAACGACGGCGTCTCGTCGAGGTACGGCGCGTCGTGCGCCGCGAGCTTGCGTGCCGTGCCCGTGGCCGCGTCCACCAGCCAGATATGCGCCGTGTTCGACTCGGGGTGGTTCCGGTCGTACACGCCGGCCTACACGGCGAGCACCGTCCCGTCCGGCGACCAAGACGGCCATTGCGGACGCCCGTCGTTGGCGGCGAAGTGGGTGAGCTGGTGCAGCGTGCCGTTGTCGAACAGCCACACCTGCATGTCGCGCGTGCTGTCCACCCGCGCCACGGCGATGCGTCCGTCGCGACCGATCGCGGGGTTCATCACCGGCCCGGGCTCCCGCATCACGTGGTGCACCTGGTGCGAGCCGAGGGGGATGTGCACGAGCGTCAGGTCGGGGAACTTTCCGCTCACGCCCCAGAACTCGGTGCCGTCGGGCGTCATCTCGCCGTCGCGCGCACGCACCCGCTCAATGAGCGTGGGTGCGCCGCCCGTGACGCTCACGCGGCGAATGTCCGACGAGTCATCGGTGAACTTGCCCACGCCGAAGTACACGGCCTTCGCGTCCGCCGTCCAGTGCAGCCGGCCGTCGGGCACGTCGGCGAGGCGGCGCTCGTTCGACCCGTCCACGCCGATCACATAGAGCCCCGCCGTCACACCGGGGCCCTGGCGCGTGAACGCGATCCACTTGCCGTCGGGCGACACGGCGGGCAGCCCGCCGTTGATCGTAGCCGGCGCGGGCGCCGGCGCGGGAGCGGACGCCGCCGCCGCGCCGGACGGTGGTGGCGCCGGCGGGTGGCCCAGCGTGGGCAGCGTGCGGTCGAGGAAGTCCTCCACCGGCTGGCGCCCGTTGTCACCCATGCGGTGCGTGTCCATGAGGTTGATCGCGCGGGCGTTGGCGAGCGCTTCGTCCACCGGCACGCCACGCTCGCGGATCAGGTACGCCGCCCACAGGTGACTCGCGCGCCACGCCACGGTGCAGTGGAGCAGCACCTTGCCGTTCGCGTGCGCCATCACGTCGGCGAACTTCGTCACGGCGGCCGGTGCGTACGGCGCCTCGGCCGTGCCGCGCATCGGGAGCGTCACGTACGTCATGCCCAGCTGCGCCACCGTCGCGGCCTCGTCGAAGTTCACGCGCGCCATTTCCTCGGGCATGCGCAGGTTCACCACGGTGGTCACCCCCTGCGCGCGCAGCTCGCGCAGCGCCTGCGCGGACGGCTGGCCCGTGATGATGATGTCGTCGCCCACGCGCGCGGCTGCGGCCTGGAAGTGACCGGTTGTGTCGAGCGCGACCGGCTTCGGGAGCGTGACGATCCGGCCCGTACCGGTCATGTGCTGCGCCGCCGCGCCGCGCGCGGCCCCCGCCACCAGCACCGCGGCAGCCGCGATGCCCAGGAACTGTCGAACCATGCGAACCTCGGAAGGAGGATGGTGCGGGTAAGAACGACGCCCGCCCTCTTCCGGTTCACCCGCGTCGGCGCCGCGGGCCGCCCCGCGCAGCGAAATCCGGCGCCCGTGCAGGGAGCCTCCCGGGCGCTACTGGTCGTCCGGTGGCCGCCAGCCCGCCTTGATGTGGATCGGCAGCGCCCACTCGCCCCAGTGGATGTTCATCGTGGCCGCGTCGCGCAGCACCACGGGGAAATAGAACGCGAGCGTCTCCATGTGCGACGTGCGCTCCGGCGCCACGTCCACGCGCAGGAAGTCGTGCTGCTCGCCAGGGTACGGCGTGTGGAACACGTGCGCGGCCTTGCTCAGGATGAACGTCCATTTCGCGCCGTTGCCGCGCGGAACCAGCCACACCGTGTACTCGCCCGCGGGCACGGGACGGTCCTCGAGGGTGACGTCGTGGCTGAACGTGATGCGCGTGGCGGAGTCCGCGCCGGGGTGCCACACCTTGCCGTAGGGCACCAGTCCCGAGTCGGCGAAGAGCGTGCGCCCACGCGCCACGGGCCGCCCGTACTCGATGGTGATCTTCGTGAAGGCCACCATCTGCTCGAGCGTGCTGCGCTGGCTGAACGGGTAGCCCTGCGCGCGCGCCGCCGGCGCCATCGCCACCCATGCGGCCAGCGCCGCCACGCGAGCCGACGTCCGCATGATCGTCATGACGATTCGGTATCGTCGCGCAGCGCCGCGGCCACCTCTTCCAGCAGGCGCTCGGGCGGCACGGGCTTCACGAGGTGGATGTCGAACCCCGCCTCCAGCGCGCGCTGCCGGTCGGCGGCCGTGCCGTACCCGGTGATCGCAATGAGCCGCACGCCGGCCGTGGCCGGGTCCGCGCGGAGCGCCCGCGCGAGCGCGTAGCCGTCCATGCCCGGCAGGCCGATGTCAGAGAGCACGAGGCGCGGGCGCGTCTCGCGCGCGGCGGCCATGCCCGTGGCGCCGTCGAACGCGAGCACGGCGTCATAGCCGCCGAGTTCGAGCACCATCCGCATCGTTTCGGCGGCGTCGGCGTTGTCCTCGACCACGAGAACGCGCGAGGCGGGTGGCCGCATCACCTCGGCCAGCTCGTGCGCGGCGATCACGCGGCTGCCACCGCCAGCGGGAGCGAGACCGCGAACGCCGCGCCCGCGCCGGCGCCGGCGCTCGTCGCCGCGATCGACCCGCCGTGGCGCTCGGCGATCCCCCGTGCGATGGCGAGGCCCAGCCCCAGCCCGCCCGCCGTGCGGTCGAGGCTGCGGTCCTCCTGCGCGAACGTGTCGAAGATGCGCGGCAGCAGGTCACTCGAAATGCCCACACCCGTATCGCGCACCACGAGCCGCGCCGCGGCGCCGCCCGCGGGCACCTCCAGTTCCACCGTCACCGTTCCGCCGTTCGGCGTGAAGCGGCGCGCGTTGTCGAGCAGGCTCACCAGCATCTGCGCGAGGCGCGTGGCGTCGCCGCGCATGGGCAGCGGCGCGGGCGGCGTGCGCACCTCGTACGCGAGCCCCGCCCCCTCGATCCACGGCCGGTAGTCCTCCGCCTCCTCGCGCACCACGGCGGCCAGGTCGATCGGCACGTGGTCCACCGACATGCGGCCCGACGCGATGCGCGACACCTCCAGCAGGTCGCCCACGATGGTGTTGAGGTGCGTGAGCTGCCGGTCGATCATCGCGTGCGCGCGCGCGGTGCGCGCGCCGTCCGCGCCGGGCGTGCGCAGCACGTGCGAGGCGAAGGCGATCGGCACGAGCGGGTTCCGCAGCTCGTGCGCCAGCATCATCGTGAACTCCTCGGTGCGTCGCGCTGCCTGCTGGAGCGAGTCGATGAGCTGCACGTTCGTGAACGCCGTGGATGCCGCGTCGCCCACCGCCTGCAGCACCGCGAGTTCGTATGCCGTGGCTTCGTGCGGCATCGCCCAGTACGCGCCGATCGCGCCGATCGGGTCGTCGCGCCGGATGGGCGTCATGGCCAGGCTCTTCACGAACGTCGGGCGGTACGCGTCGTGCGGAATGCGATCGTCCGTGTAGATGTCGAGGATGGCCACTTGCGACTTGTGCATCATCGCCCAGCCCGAAATGCACGTGCGCATCGGGAAGCGCTTCCCTTTCCACAGGGGGCCGATGGCTTCCTCGTCGGCGTAGTGGCAGAACTCGCGGTCGCGCAGCACCACGGTCGCGCCGTCGGCATCCACCAGCCGGCGCACCGCCGACCGGACGACCTGCATGACGGACGCCTCGTCGCGGCAGGCGGAGAGGCGCTGGATGACGTCGATGAGTTCGGCGGACTCGAGCAACATGGCAGGAGCCGGGGTGGCGGTTACTGTATTGTAGCGCGGGCTGTTCGGCCCCGCCTCGCCCCGCCAGCGAGATACCCAGCCGGACACCTGAATCCGGTCACCCCGCCGCCAGCAGCTCCTCGCCAGCCGGTGTCGTGGTCGCCGCCGGTTCCGGTCGGCCCAGCACCACGAGCACGCCAGCCCAGAGCGGAATCCAGCTGATGGCCGTCCAGGCGGGGCCCGCGCCCGTCCACCCCGCGAATGTGAGCAGCAGCCCGGGAATACCCGAGCTGAGCACCACCGACGCCGCCGCCAGCCACCCGGCCAGCGGCGCCTCGGCCCGGGTGCGCAGCAGCCAGAAGCACGGGATGAGCGCGACGATGTAGTAGTGGATCCAGAGCAGCGGCGACGTGGCCATGGTGGCGGCCACACCGATGGCGAGGGCCAGTTCGGGCTCCGCGCCGAGCCGGTCGCGCAGGCGTGCGAGGGCCGCACGCCACCCCTCCGCGCG
>CAZKYG010000080.1:0-12177 GCA_964556915.1 uncultured Gemmatimonas sp. | reverse complement strand
GTGCGCGAGCCGCGGGGGGGCGTGCCGGCCGCGGCGCGCCCCCGGCTCGACAGCCTCGCCGTGCGGTTCCAGACGCCGCTCATGCTCTTCGAGAACGGCGTGATGGTCGGCTCGAGCGACCCGCTCCTCGACGCGCTGATGCCCATCGGGCGCCTGCTGCCGGCGCAGGCGGCGCGCGCGCTGCTCACCGACGACGACGGGTTCGCCACGGAGCGCCTGACCGTGGGCGGTGAGCCGATGCACTTCGGGTTCCGGATCGTGGGCGACTCGGGAACCGCCAACTTCGTGCTCGCGGCGCCGGCCCGTACGGCGGACCTCGGCCTCGATCCGCGTCGCCGCGACCTCGCGTTCTTCGTCGTCTTCGCGGTCGTGGTGGGCGCGCTCGGTGCGCTGTGGCTTTCCGGCATCGGCGGCCGGACGTTCGCGCGCCCGATCGGCGAGTTGCGGGCCGGCGCCCTCGCGCTGGCCGCGGGCGAACGCGAGCCGTTGCCGGCCGGCGACCCGCCGCTCGAGTTCCAGCCGGTGTTCCGCGCGTTCCGGCAGATGGCGCGCGACCTCGAGGCCGGCCGCGCGCGCGACGCACGGGCGCAGCGCGTGCTGGCGTGGGGCGAGATGGCGCGCCAGGTGGCGCACGAGATCAAGAATCCGCTCACCCCGATGCGACTCGGCGTGCAGCACCTCATGCGCGCGCGCGACGACGCGCGCGTGGACTTCCGCAAGGTGTTCGACGAGAACGCGGCGCGCCTGCTCGCGGAAATCGACCGCCTCGACGAGATCGCGCGGGCCTTCAGCCGGTACGGCACGGCGCCGGACGCGCAGCCCACGCCCGAGCCGGTGGACGTGTCCGAGGCGGTGCGCGACGTCGTGCGGCTGGAGCGGCTGGGCGGCGAGGCCGTGACCTGGGAGACCCTCGGTGCCGACGCGCCCGTGCTGGCGCTTGCGCGGCCTACGGAACTGCGCGAAGTGCTGCTGAACCTCCTCGAGAATGCGCGCCTGGCCGACGTGCACCGGGTGGTGGTGCGCGTCCGGCGCGACGAGGCCCGCGTGGTGGTGAGCGTGGAGGACGACGGACACGGGATTTCGGCGGACGCACTGCCGCGGATCTTCGAGCCGCACTTTTCCACACGCACGAGCGGCAGCGGGCTCGGGCTCGCGATCAGCCGCCGGCTCATCGACGGCTGGGGGGGATCGATTTCGGTCGCCAGCACGGTGGGGGTCGGGACGACGGTCACGATCTCACTGGTTCCCGCGGCCCCGGGCTGACACCTTTCAGGCCGATGGCATCCGACGACCACCTCGGCCCGGCCAAGCGCACCACCGACCTGCCGTCGCACCTGGCCTCGTGGCAGCTGCCACCGGGCTGGGCATGGGGCTCGGGGGGGCTGATCGTGAGCCATCGGCACGTGCAGGAGGTGCGCGACGCACTGGACCGCTCGCTCGCGCTGGTGACCGCGCCGGACACCGCGGACGAAGCGTGGCTGTTCGCCGAGGCGAAGCACCTGGCGCATCGCAATCATCCGGCGATTCCGACCACGTACCACTACTGGACGGGCCAGGCCGGCAACCGTCGTGGCCCCGGGTACCTGCGGCGCTGGCTCGCGGGCGAGACCGTCGGCACGCGCGTGCGCCGCATGGGCACGGACACGGTGCCGTACATGCTGCGGGTGTTGCGCGCGGCGGGCTCGGCGCTGGCGTACCTGCACGACTCCGCGCAGGCCCATGGCGCCGTGTCGCCGGACACGATCTACGTGACGCCGACGGGGCGCGTGTGGCTGCTCGGCTGGTCGTGGGCCGTGCCGTCCGACGTGCTCCCGGCGGGCGCCGTGCCGGACGCGGTGTGGACACCGTCGCCGGCGGAGTGGGCGCCAGGCCAGTGGGCCCCGACGCCCGAGTCGGACCAGTGGCAGCTCGCGGCGACGTGCTTCGCGATCCTCACGGGTGAATTGCCGCCGCGCACGCAGATCCCGCCGCTGCGCTGGGTGCGCCCGGACTGTCCGACGAACGTGGCCGAGCTGATCGATCGCGCGCTCGCCGAGCACCCGGCGGACCGCTTCCATTCGGTGGCCTCGCTGCTGCGCGCGGTGGAGAAGATCTCGTCATCGGGCAGTTCGGCAATCACGGGCCTGGAGGTGGCGTCCGGCGAATACCAGTCCATGAACGAGGAACAGCGCCTGCGCTGGGCCACGGGCGACGACTACGAGGTGCTGTCGGCGCTGGGTTCCGGGACGTTCGGTTCGGTGTGGCGCGTGCGCGACCTCACGCTCCAGCGCGAGGTGGCGCTCAAGATGCTGCACCCGACCGTGGCGCGCAGCGAGGATGCGGTGGCGCGCTTCCAGAAGGAGGCGCGGCTCGCCGCGCGGCTGCAGCACCCGGCGATCGTGCCGATCTACTCGTGGGACCAGAAGGGCGGCGTGCACTGGTACGTGATGGAACTGGAGGACGAGGGCTCCATCGGCGACCTCGTGCGCCGCCAGGGCCCGCGGCCCATCGCCGAGGTCGGCCCGCAGATCGCGTTCGTGCTCGACGGCCTCGCAGCAGCGCATCAGCACGGCATCATCCACCGTGACCTCAAGCCCGAGAACGTCCTGCTGAGCCGCTACCGGCACTGGCGCATCGCCGACTTCGGCATTGCGGCGGCCATGGGCGAGGACCGGCCCGGCACGAGCGGCACGCCGGCGTTCGCCCCGCCGGAACAGCTCCTCGGCGAGCCGCAGGGCGTGGCCGCCGACCTGTTCGCGCTGGCGGCGATTGCGTACTTCGCGCTCACGGGGCGCGCGCCGTTCGACGGCAGCGACGCCCGCGCGATCCTCGCCCAGCAGCTGGCGGGAAAGGTGGACCTGGACCCGATCCCCGACGAGCTGCACGACTGGTTCCGGCGCGCGCTCTCGGCGGATCCCGACGAGCGATTCACCGACGCGACGACCATGCGCGACGCGTGGAACGCGGCGGTCGAGCCGCTCGTGCTGCAGGCGACGAACCGTCCGCTGGCGGAACGCCTGCGGCGCGCGGCCGAACAGCTCTTTCGCTAGGCCGCGCGGCCGGCGCTACAGCCGGTAGAGACGCGCGGCGTTGCCGCCGAGGATCTTTGCCCGGTCGGCCTCGCTCACGTTGATGGCGGCGAGCGCCTCCTTCATGAGTGGAATGCTGCCGATGGCGTGCGGGTAGTCGCTCCCGGCGAGCACATGGTCGGCCCCCGCGAACGAAACGGCGAGCTCGATGGCCCGCGGGTTGAAGTTCACCGTGTCGTAGTACCAGGTCTTGAGGTACTCGCTGGGCGGCCGGCTGATGTTCGCGCGGCACTCCGCGAACGCCCGAAAGCCGCGGTCGAACCGCTCGACGAGGTACGGCACGGACCCGCCGAGGTGCGAGAGGACCCACTTGATGCCGGGGAACCGCTCCGCGACGCCGCTGAACACGAGCTTGCCCGCGGCGAGGGTCGTGTCCATGAGGAAGCCGACGAGCGGCATGAGCCAGTATTCCTGCATCGCCTCGACGCCGACCGGAAAGGTCGGGTGAATGTGCAGGACGAGCCCGCGGTCGTTCGCGTACTCATAGAGCGGCCAGAACCGCTGGTCGGCGAGCGCGACGCCATTCACGTTCGAGAAGAGCATCGCGCCGGGGAACTTCAGCTGCTCGACGCAGCGCGTCAGCTCCCGGAGTGAGGCGGCCGGATCGTTGAGGGGCAGCGTGGCCAGCGACGCGAAGCGCGGGCCGCGTTCCTGCACGATGCGGGCGAAGTCATCATTGGTGATCTGCGCGAGGCGATCGGCCACCTGCGGCGTCTCGACGTGCGTGCCCGGCGTGGTGAGCGTGATGACCTGGGTGTCAACGCCCTCGCGCTCGAGCACGTGCTGGCGGTGGTCGATGTCCCGGTGGCCGGGCACGGCGACGTTGTAGTCGCCGGGATAGTGGATTTCCGGGTTGCCCTGCGCGTCGTACTTGATCGTGACGCTGCTCTCGCCGCGCTTCAGCGCGTCGAGGTAGCTGGGCGGATAGAAATGGTTGTGGACGTCGATGATGCGCATCGGGATGGACGATAGACAATAGACGATAGACGATAGACAATAGACGATAGACAATAGACGCGGCTACGTCGGCCGCCGGCGGGACCACCAATAGTACACGGGCCACCCCGCCAGGACGATGCCAAGGCCGATCACCGCGTCGCGAGGCTCGCGCACCATCTGGTTGAGCACGATCGCGAGCGACGACACGATGAACAGCGCGGGCAACACCGGGTAGCCCCACGCGCGATATGCCGGCGCGTAGTCCGCGCGGCGGCGGAGGGTGAACAGCGCCACGGCGAGCAGGGCGAAGAAGATCCACTCCGTGTACACGACGCGGGTGAAGAGGGCGCGGTACGATCCCGTGCCGATCAGCACGGCCGCCCACGCGCCCTGGAGCGCGATCGCTCGGTGTGGCGTGCCAAAGCGCGGGTGCAGTCCCGCGACCCAGCCAAAGACGAGTCCGTCGGCGGCCATCGCCTGGTACACGCGTGGGCCGGCGAGGATCACGCCGTTCATCGCGCCGAGCGCCGAGAACATCACCACCAGCGACACCGCGCGCCCGCCGGCCGGCCCGAAGATCGCGTCGGCCATCTCGGCGGCCACGCGCGTGGACTGCGCCACGCGCGCCACCGGGAGCACGTGCAGGTAGGCGGCGTTCACGAGCGCGTAGAGCACCGTCACCGTGAGCGTGCCGATGAGCAGCGCGCGCGGGATGGTGCGCGTGGGGTCAATGGTCTCCCCGGCCGTGTACGACACCATGTGCCACCCGCCGTACGCGAAGAGCCCGGCGATGAGCGCGGCGGCGATGCCCCCGCCCGTGACCGGTCCGGTCGGCGCGGCGTCCGCGGCGCTCACCGGCGTTCCGAGCGCGAATGCGACGACCACGATGCCGACCAGCGCGACCACCTTCACGAGCGTCAGCGCGAGCTGCACGGCGCTGCCCTGCCGCACGCCGAGGTAGTTCACGGCCGAGAGCGCCAGCATGCCGGCGATGGCCACGGCCTTGGTGCCGGTGTCGCCGAGCGCCACGAACGTCCCCGCGTAGCGCGCGAACACCATGGCGATCGCGGCCACGATGCCCGTGTGCATGGACCAGAACATCGCCCAGCCCCACAGGAAGCCCATCGCGGGCGAGAACGCGCGGCGGAGGAACACGTACACGCCACCGGTGGCCGGCCATGCCGAGGAGAGCTCTGCGATCACCAGGGCGCCGATGAGCGTCAGGAGGCCGGCGACCGCCCACAGTCCGAGGGCGACGGCCGGGTGCGGCACCGCCTTGATGATGTCCGACGGCTGCGCGAAGATCGATGCGCCGATGATGATGCCGGCGACGATCGCCGACGCGCGCCACGGGCCGATGGACCGGCGCAGGCCTCCCGTGGCGTCAGGCGCCGGCATGGCCGCGCACGGTCTTCACGTTCACGAACTCGCGCAGTCCGTGTACGCCAACTTCCCGTCCGTACCCCGACGCCTTCACGCCGCCGAAGGGGAAGCGCGGGTCTGACGCCACCATGGCGTTCACGAATACCATGCCGGCATCGAGCTCGGCCGCGCAGCGGTCGGCGGTTTCGGCGCTGGACGTCCACACCGAGGCGCCGAGCCCGAACGGCGTGGCGTTGGCGAGGGCGATCGCGTCGTCGAGGCCATCCACGCGGAGGATCGGCGCCACGGGGCCGAACACCTCCTCGGTGGCGGCCGCCGAGTCGCGCGGCACGTCGGCGAGGACGGTCGGGGCGACGTACCAACCCTCACCGGGCGGCACGCTCGCCGCGGCGAGGATCCTGGCCCCGGAGGCGATCGTGCGGGCGAGCTGGTCGGCGACGTCGTCGCGTCCCTGGCGCGTGGCGAGGGGGCCGACGTCCGTGTCGTCGGCCATCGGGTCGCCGACGCGCAGGGCGCGCACGCGCGCGGCGAACTGTGCCTCGAACGCGTCCGCCACCCGGCGATCGACGAGGAATCGCTTGGCGCAGATGCACGACTGCCCGTTGTTGAGCATGCGTGCCGTGACGCCGACATGGGCGGCCCGTGCGACGTCGCCGTCGTGGAGCACGATGAAGGGATCGCTGCCACCGAGTTCCAGGACGGCCTTCTTGATGGCGCGCCCGGCGTGCATGGCGACGTCGCGGCCCGCGGCCTCGCTCCCGGTGAGCGTCACCGCGGCGATGCGGTCGTCCGCGATGAGCGCGGCGACCGCTCCCGACGGCACGAGCAGCGTCGTGAACAGGCCGTCGGGCGCGCCCGCGTCGCGAAAGAGCCGTCCGATGGCAAGGGCGCACTGGGGCACGTTGCTCGCGTGCTTGAGCACGACGGCGTTGCCGGCCATCACCGCCGGGACCGCCGCGCGGATCACCTGCCAGTAGGGGAAGTTCCACGGCATGACGGCGAGGACGACGCCGAGCGGGTCGTAGCGCACCATGCCGCTCACGTCACCGTCGCGCAGGGCCTCGGCGGCCAGCAGGGCGGGGCCGTGCGTGGCGTAGTGGCGGGCGGTGAACGCGCACTTGGCCACTTCGTCCCGCGCCGAGCGCACCGTCTTGCCCATCTCGAGCATGGCCAGCGCGGCGAGTGCGTCACGCCCGGCGTCGAGCTGGTCGGCGAGCGCCACCAGCAACCGGCTGCGTTCGGCGAACGTGGCGCGCCGCCAGGCCGCCGCGGCCGTCGCGGCCCGGTCCAGCGCGGCCTCGATCGCCGGCGCGCCGTGGGCGTCGAACGCCCGCTCGCGGCGGCCCGTGGCCGGATTGACCGTGGCGATCGTCACGCGGACTAAGGTAGGGCCCCGGCGCGGGCGGGGGAAACCATCCGTGCGCGCCGCGTGCTAACGTTCACGCCATGCGCACCTTTCGTCTCATCGCTCGCGTGCCGACCGGCGCCGTGTTCGGTGCGCTGGCGGCCACGCTCGCCCTCGATCCCCCGGCCGTGACGGCGCAAGGCGCCGCGCGCGCCGACTCGCTCGCCGCCGATTCGGCGCGCCGGCTCGACCAGGTCCGCGTGACCGTCACGCGCGCCCCCACGTCGGTGCAGCGCGCGCCGTGGGCCGTGGACGTGCAGGACCGCGACGCGATCCGGCGCGCGCAGGCGACGCTCGGCATCGACGAAGCGCTGAACAACGTGCCGGGCGTGATCGTCTCCAACCGGTACAACGCGTCCGTCGACCAGCGCCTCTCGATCCGTGGCGCCGGCTCGCGGGCGAACTTCGGCATCCGCGGCGTGAAGGTGCTGCTCGATGGCGTGCCGCAGTCGCTGCCCGACGGGCAGAACCAGCTGACGAACGTGGACCTCGGCGACATCTCGCGCGTGGAGGTGCTCCGCGGGTCGGCGTCGTCGCTGTACGGCAACGGGTCCGGCGGGGTGATCGCGTTCGAGACGGACCGGTCGGCGCCGGACCGCCTCGGAGCGTCGGTGCGCCTCACGGGCGGGTCGTTCGGGATGTCGAAGGTCGCGGGGCGGGTGTCGGGGCGGACGGACGACGCCACGGCAGCGCTCGCGTTCTCGCGGACGAAGGTGGGCGGCTTTCGCCAGTTCGATTCGTCGGAGACGCGGCAGGTGCAGGGCAGCGTGGACTACGCCCTCTCGCCGTCGCGGACGCTGCAGTTGCGCGCG
The DNA here is from genome assembly GCA_964556915.1 of uncultured Gemmatimonas sp. GTDB lineage: Bacteria > Gemmatimonadota > Gemmatimonadetes > Gemmatimonadales > Gemmatimonadaceae > Fen-1231. The sequence goes on along the minus strand of CAZKYG010000080.1, from coordinate 4,570 downwards.
AGCTACGCCGACCTGCCGACATCCCTGAATCCCGGCGCGCTGACGGCCGCCGAGTACGCCGCCAATCGCGACTCCGCGTCGGCCACGAACATCAATCGCTACGCCAACAAGACGCTCGCGCAGTCCGCGTTCTCCGCCCGCCTCACGGGTGGCGACGACCGCACGCAGTATGCGGCGGTGGCGTACGTGCAGCGGCGGTTCGTGGACAACCCGCTCGCGACGACGCCCACCGGCGCGCCGAGCGGCGCGGCGGGTGCGGCGATCGGCACGCTCTCGACGCTCAACCGGTGGGTGACCGGGGGCCGCGTGGACGTGTCGCGCACCGTCACGGCTGGCGACGGCACCATGCGCCTGAACGGCGGCGCGGACGTGGAGCGCTCGTTCGACATCCGGCGCAACCGGCGCGTGACGCACGGCGTGCCGTCCACCCCGGCCGACACCGTGCTCCTCGACCAGGGTGAGAGCGTCATCGCCATCGGCCCGTTCGTGTCCGCGCAGTACGCACCGGCCGGGCCGCTGACGATCAGCGCCGGGCTCCGGCAGGACTGGACGACGTTCCGCGTGACCGACAACTTCCTCGCCGACGGCGCGGACAACTCGGGCGAGCGGACGATGTCGGCGGCGAGCGCGCACATCGGGGCGAGCTGGGTGTTCGCGCCGGCCGTGACCGTGTACGCGAACGCGGCCAACGCGTTTGAGACGCCGACGACCACCGAGCTGTCGGCGCGGCCCGGCGGGCTCGGCGGGTTCAACCCCGACCTCGGGCCGCAGAAGATCGTCACCATCGAGGGCGGCGCGCGCGGCGAGTTCGGTGACCGGCTCCGGTACACGGCGGCACTCTTTCAGGCGACGTACACGGACGCGATCGTGCAGTACCTCGAATCCAATGGGCGCGCGTATTTCCGGAACGCGGGCAAGAGCCGCAACACCGGGCTCGAGCTTGGGATCTCCGGGCGCGTCGCGTCGTGGATGGACGCCGCGATCGCCTGGACCGAGTCGCGCTACCGGTTCGTGGACTACCTGGCGCCGCGCACGAGCGCGATCACGGACACGCTCAATGGCAGGCACGTGGCCGGCGTCCCCGACCGGTTCGTGCGCGCGACCGTCCGGACGCGCTATCGCACGTTCACGCTCGACGTGGACCACACGTGGAGCGGCGAGATGTACGGCGACGACCGCAACACGGTGAAGGTGGCCAGCTGGGGCGCGTCGCCGTTCACGGCGCCGTTCGGTGTGCTGAACGCGCGACTTGGCTGGAGCGGGACCCTCGGTGGCGCGCGCGTTGCGCCGTTCGCGGCCGTCAACAACGCGCTGAACACCGCCTTTGTCGGGGCGGTGACCGTCAACGGCGCCGGCGGCCGGGACCTGGAGCCCGCGCCGCTCCGCAACTTCTACGTGGGAGTCGAGACCGGATGGCCCGTCGTTCGCTGAAACCGCTGCCGGACGTGCAGCCGTTCGTGGTGAAGAAGTCGAAGATCGCGGGCCTGGGCGCGTTTGCCACCCGCAACATCCGGAAGGGAGAGCGGATCGTCGAGTACCTCGGCGAGCGCGTGTCGCACAAGGTGGCCGACGCGCGCTACGACGACCACGCCGACGGCGCGCACCACACGTTCCTCTTCAGCGTGAACCGCTCGGTGGTGATCGACGCGTACGTGGATGGCAACGACGCGCGCTTCATCAACCACTCGTGCGACGGCAATTGCGAGTCGGAAATCGAGAACGGCCGCGTGTTCATCGACGCCATCAAGGACATCCGCACGGGCGAGGAGCTCACGTACGACTACGCGTACGGTCGCGACGGGTCCGAAACGCCCGAGGAGGAGACCGGCCTGTACGGGTGCCGCTGCGGGTCACGGAAGTGCCGCGGGACGATCCTCGAGCAGATCAGCGAACGCCGCCGTCGCGCGCTGTACGGGCCGCAGGCGAAGCACTCGCGGCACGGGAAGCACGCGGCGGCGCGCGAGGCGCGGCGGAAGAAGTAGCCGCCGGCGCGCCGCTACATCGGGGCCGGCACGGGCTGCGACGCCGACGGGGTCGCGCCCGGCGGCAGCTCGACGCGGTCGTGCTCGTCCAGCCGGTGCACGTCCACGCTGAGGTGGCCGCGCGCGTCCGGCGGGTTGAAGATGTTGCGGAACCTGCCGCCCCAGACGATCTCGTGCGCGCGGTAGGAGCGGCGGGCGTGCACCTGCTGCGCGAAGGTCTCGTCGGTGCCCGTGATCAGGACGATCATCTCGAACTCGCGCTCGCGCAGTTCCGCGTCGCTGAGCCCCGCGAGCGGACTGGACGCGTCGATGGGATGGACCACCGTCCACGCGAGCGGAAAGAGCATCACGTTCGACCGCTCGAGGTCGAGCAGGCGGAACTTGCGGACGTCGTGGCCGTCGGTGCCGCGCGCCATCCAGCTGCAGTTGACGCGCGCGTTGAGGTCGAGGAGCTGGTTGTCGCGGGTGTTGACGATGCGGAACATGAGGCCGCGGCCGCCGCGGTAGGGCGCCACGACCATCTGGCTGGAGAAGCGGATCGCGGCCACCGGGCGCGCGAATCGCGCGAAGAGCAGGCCCGTGATGAGCGCCTGGGTCATCAGGCCCACGAGCGACTCGAACACCATGATGCCGTGCGGCAGCGCGCCGATGGGCGTGATGTTGCCGTACCCGATCGTCGCGATGGTCTCGACGCTGAAGAAGAACGCGCGGGCAAACGGCCCGCCGAGCGACGCCGCGTCCATGCCGACGAGGGCATTGGCGCCGCACGCGAGGTAGCCGAGCGCGAAGACGACGTTGATGGCGAGGTACACCGCCGCGCTCGACAGCAGGAACTTCGGCCACGTCATCGCGAGCGCCGTGTGGTACGCGCTCTGGGATTCCCACCACCCGAGGCCGCGGCGGCGGACGTTGAATGAACCGTCGGGGTTGAGCAGCCGCGTGGTGCTCTGGGAGGCCACCACGGACCCGAGGCCGAGGTCGTTCCGGTCCTCGGCGGGCGGTGCGGCACCGGGTGCGACCCGGCCCGGGGCGGACGACGGGATCGAGGGCGAGGTCATCGCCCGAATATGCGTCGCGGGCTAGTGTTGCGCGCGACCCACCACCATGTCGTGCACGGACCCGTCCCACGCCGCGAGCGCGGCCTCGTCCCGCGTGAGGAGCGACACCACGATCCCCACGAGGAAGGAGCCGGGGATGGTCACCACGCCCGGGTTGCGGAGCGGGAACCACGCCGTTGCCTGCCTGAGGATGTCCACTTGGATGACGGGTGAACAGTAGATGAGCAGGAGCGTTCCGGCCGTGCCGGCGACCATGCTCGCGACGGCGCCGGCGGTGGTGCATCGGCGCCAGAAGATGGAGAGCACGAGCGCCGGGAAGTTGGCGCTGGCCGCGATGGCGAATGCGAGGCCGACCATGAACGCCACGTTCTGGCCCCTGAAGAGGATGCCGAGCACGATGGCGATGATGCCGAGCGCGAGCGATGAGACGCGCGCGACGGTGAGGTCCTCGCCGTCGCGCACCTGGCCGCGGCGGACGACGTTGGTCCAGAGGTCGTGCGAGAGCGCCGCGGCGCCCGACAGGGTGAGGCCGGCCACGACCGCGAGGATGGGCGCGAACGCCACGGCGGCGATGAACCCGAGGAACGGGGTGCCGCCGAGGAACTCGGCGAGGAGCGGCGCCGCCATGTTGCCGCCCTTGTCCACCGCCTTGATCGCGTCCGGCCCGACGAACACCATCGCGCCGAACCCGAGCACGAACGTCAGGAGGTAGAAGAACCCGATGAGCCCGGTGGCGACGAACACCGAGCGGCGCGCGGCCCGCGCATCGGGCACGGTGTAGAAGCGCATCAGGATGTGCGGCAGGCCGGCGGTGCCGAACATGAGCGCGAGGCCGAGCGACATCGTGTCGAGCGGGTTGGCCACGAGCTTGCCGGGCACGAGCACGCCCGCGCCGAACCGGTCGCTGGCGGCGGCGAACAGCGCGAGCGGATTCATGTGGAACCGCAGGAGCACGAGGAACGCGAGCAGGGCGGCGCCGCCCAGGAGCAGCGCGGCCTTCACGATCTGCACCCACGTCGTCGCGAGCATCCCGCCGAACAGGACGTACGCGATCATGGCCGCGCCGACGATCACGATTGCCGTGTCGTACGACAGGCCGAACATGAGCTTGATGAGCGTGCCCGCGCCGACCATCTGCGCGATGAGGTAGAACGTGATCGTGGACAGGGTCCCCAGCGCGGCGGCGAGCCGCACCGGCGTCTGGCGGAGCCGCACGGCGACGACGTCCGCGAACGTGTACTTGCCGAGGTTGCGCAGGGGCTCCGCGATCAGGAACAGGACGACGGGCCAGCCGACCAGCCACCCCGTCGAGTAGATCAGGCCGTCGAAGCCGCTCGTTGCGACGAGGCCCGCGATCCCGAGGAAGCTCGCCGCGCTCATGTAGTCGCCGGCGAGCGCCCAGCCGTTCTGCCCGGCCGTCACGGTGCGGCCGGCCGCGTAGTAGTGCTCGGTGGTGCGCGTGCGGCGCGCGGCCCACCACGTGATGCCGAGGGTGATCGCGATGAACAGGAAGAAGAACGCCATCGCGAT
>CAZKYG010000079.1:0-5195 GCA_964556915.1 uncultured Gemmatimonas sp. | reverse complement strand
TGGCCTACGGCACGACGACCTCGTATGGCGCCATCGCCGCGAAGATCGGGTCGCCCGCGGCGGTGCGCGCGGTGGGCGCGGCCAACGGCGCGAACCCGATCCCGATCATCATCCCCTGTCACCGGATCATCGGCGCCAACGGATCACTGACGGGATTCGGCGGCGGCATGGAGCGCAAGCGCTTCCTGCTGGACCTGGAGAGCGGCGCCGCCTCGCTGCTCTAGCCGCGAGCGCGCATCGCGCGCGGCCGCCGGGACGTGCAGTCACCTACTCGGCGCGCAACGCAACCGTCGGATCAACGCCCACCGCGCGCCGCGCCGGCGCCCACGCCGCGAGCAGGGCGACGACCGCGAGCAGCGCCGCGGTGGCGCCGTACGTGACCGGGTCGAGCGGTGACACCTGAAAGAGCATCGCCGACAGCAGGCGGGCCGCCACCACGGCGCCGGCGCCGCCAATCACCGCGCCCGCCGCCACGAGGGAAAGCGCCTGCCGGACGACGGCCCCGGCGACGGCGCCCGGCGACGCGCCGAGTGCCGTGCGGATGCCGATCTCGCGAATGCGCTCGGCCACATTGCCCGCGATCACGCCGTAGAGCCCGATCGCCGCGAGCAGCAGCGCAACGACGGCCAGCGTCTGGATCGCGAGGAGCGCGAACCGCCGGGGCCCCGCCGACGCCGTGACGAGCCCGTCCATCGTCTGGATGCGGAGGATGGGAATGTCCGGATTCACCGACCAGACGGCCTGGCGCAATTCCGGCACGAGCGACGCCGCGTTTCCCGATGCACGCACGACGAGCGTCTCCACGTTGTCGGCCCACTCCCACTGGCCGTTGGCGACGTAGAACGCATCCGGCGCGGCGGCGGCGAGCGAGTGGTGCCGCACGTCGCCCACGACGCCCACGACCTCACCCCACCGGCCGTTGCCCATCTGCGGACCGAAGCGCAGGCGCTGGCCGATCCCGTCTTGATCGCCGAAGAGGCGGCGCGCCATGCTTTCATTGATCACGATCGCTTCGGCGGCGCCCGGCCGGTCGGCGGCGTTGAGCAGGCGGCCGCGCACGAGAGGGATGCGCATCGTGGCGAAGTAGTCCGGCGACACGGTGTAGCGCAGCGCGCTGCCGGCCGTGCCCGCCTGCTGGTCGGGACGTGCCTGCACCTCGAAGCCGTATCCGTCCACGTCGCCGGAGAGCGGCAGCTGGCTCGTGAACGCCGCGTCGCCGACCCCGGGGACGCGTCGCACCGCCTGAAGCGCGTTGTCGTAGAACGCGAGGCGCGCGGCCGGATCGTCAAAGGCGTGGCCGGCTTCCATCACCTGCATCGTGACTACGTGCGACGGGTCGAAGCCCGGCGGGATCGCCATCAGGATCCGCACGCTGCGGAACAGCAGACCCGCGCTCACCACCAGCACGAGCGCGAGCGCCACCTGCGCCACGACGAGCACGCTCCGGGATCGTCGGCCGGCGCCGGTGGTGCGCGTGGAACCGGACCGCACGCCGTCGGCGACGTGCTCGCGCAGCGCGCCACGCGCCGGCACGATGCCGACGGCGAGCCCGACGAGGGCGGAGACGACCGCGGCGAACGCGAAGGCCGATGGATCGAGGTGGATGGCGTCGAGGCGCGGCAGGCCGGGCGGACTGACGGCGAGGAGCGCGCGAATGCCGGACTGCGCGACCGCGAGCCCGAGGCCGCCGCCGACCAGCGCGAGGACGACGCTCTCCGTCACCACCTGCCGGACGAGCCGGCCGCGCCCGGCGCCCAGCGCCGCGCGCGAGCAGCAGGTTGGCGACGTTCACCGCCGCCATCGCGAGCAGCAGCAGCACCGATGCCATGATGGCGACGAGGGCCGGGCGCGACCCGACGGCGATCGCGTCCTGGAGGTTGCGGACGAGCAGTCCGTCGGCGATGGGCGCCCACGGCGGGCGCGGATACGCGGCGTTGGGTGCACGACTGATGGCGCGCAGGTCGGCCGTCGCCTGCTCGATCGATGCCTGTGGCGCGAGGCGGCCCACCACCTGGTAGTGATGGCCCCATTCGCGCGCGCCGAGGTCGGCCGTGGCGACTTCTCGCATCGGTGACCACACCTCGGCCGTTGGCGCGATGACATTCGCGAAGCCCGGCGGCATCACGCCGACGACGAGGTACGAGTCGCCGCCGAGCTGGATGCTGCGGCCGACGGCGGCGCGCGGGCCTCCGAGTCGCCGCGCCGCGAGTCCGCTCGAGACGACGACGATGTTCGGCGTGCCGGGGCGGTCGTCGTCTGCCGTGAAGCCGCGGCCGAAGACCGGCAGCGTCGAGAACACGGTGAAGTAGTCCGCGGTGACGCGCTGTCCGTCGAGCCGCTCGGGCACGCCGTCGCCGGTGAGCGACGGGCGCCACGCGTCGGCCGCCGCCATGGCGTCGAAGGCATGGGCGCGCGCGCGGACCTCGAAGAACGTGCCGAGCGTTGCCGGCATCGGCGCGCCCTGCGCATTGCGGTCGTCGAGGGTGACGAGCCGGTCCGCATGCGGGAAGGGGAGCGGCTCGACGAGGATCGGGTTGACCACGCTGAACACGGCGGTGCTCGCGCCGATGCCGACCGCGAGCGTGGCGACCGCGGTGCACGTGAACGCCGGGCTGCGGCGCAGGCGGCGCAGTGCGTAGCGCACGTCCTGCCAGATGGTCTCCGCGGCGAACTCCCACCCCGACGCGCGCACGGCCTCGCGCGTGGCGAGTGGGCGGCCGGCCGAGATCACCGCATCGCGGCGCGCCGCTTCGGGGTCGAGCCCGCGCGCGACGTTCGCGGCGGTGGCTTCGGACAGGTAGTGGTCGAGCTCGGCGTCCACGTCGGCATCCGCACGCCCCGGGTGGAGCAGGGCCCGGAGGCCGGCGAGCAATTGGCGGACGATCGCCGGCACCTACGCCTCGGCGCCGAGCAGGCGGGCGACCGCCGCCGCCCGGCGCTTCCAGTCGGCCGTCTCGGCGTCGAGCCGCCGGCGGCCCGCGCGCGTGAGCGTGTAGTACCGCGCGCGGCGCGCGTTCTCCGTGCTGCGCCACTCCGCGTCCACGAGCCCCGCGCGTTCGAGCCGCTGAAGGGCGGTGAGCAGCGACCCCGGGTTCACGCGGAACACCTCACGCGACACCTGCTCGATGCGGCGGGCGATGCCGAACCCGTGCATCGGCTGCAGGGCGAGCGTGCGGAGGATGAGCATGTCCAGGGTGCCCTGGATGACGTCGGTGCGGGCGTCGGTCATGCGCGGAGTGTACGGCCGGTCATCTTGACCGTCAAGATGTGTCCAGCAAGAGGAGCGACCTCGCCGGCGGCGCCGCGGGCGACCCTTGACGGGCGCAAAGACTGGTTTAGTCTAGGTATGTAGCAAAACAGGATAACCCGATGCCCACCGCCGCCGCCCGCGACCTCTTTCCCGGCGCCCTCGAGATGATGGTGCTCACGCTCCTCAAGCAGGAGCCGATGCATGGCTACGCCCTCGTGCAGCGCATCCAGCAGGGGTCGGGCAACCTGCTCGACGTGCAGGAGGGCTCGCTCTATCCCGCGCTCCAGCGCCTGCTCAAGGCGGGGCTCGTGGACGCGAAATGGGGCACGTCCACCACGAACCGGCGGGTGCGCATCTACCGGCTCACCGCGAAGGGCGCAAAGCACCTCGCCACCGAGGTCTCCGCGTTTGAGCAGATGCTCGCGGGCATCAACCAGGTGCTCGGCGGGAGCTTCGCATGACGCTGTTCGATCGCTTCTTCCGTCGCGATCGCCTGCAGGACGACGCCGTCGAGGAGATCGCGGCGCATATCGAGGAGCGCACGGCGGACCTCGTGGCGCGGGGCATGTCGCCGGCCGACGCGCGGGCCGAGGCGCGGCGCGCGTTCGGCAACGCCACGCAACTCGCGGAACAGAGCCGCGCGGCGTGGGCGTGGCCGTTCCTTGACTCCTGTGTTGCCGACCTGCGGCTCGCCGCGCGCCAGATGCGCCGCGTGCCCGCGCACACGATGACGATCGTCGTGACGCTTGCCCTCGGCATCGCGGCCGCGGCCACGGTGCTCTCGTGGGCGCAGAGCGTGCTGGGCGACGCGCTGCCCGGCGCCGCCGACGCCAACGCGGTGTACGCCATCGAGACGACCACCGCATCGGGCAGCCCGACGGCCGCCTCGTGGCTCGACTATCGCGACTTCCGCGACTACCTGACGTCGTTCGACGGCATCGCGGCGGCCTTCCCGACGTCGCTCGCGATGGGCGACGAGACGCAGGCCGAACGCCGCTGGGGCGAGCTCGTGTCGGCGAACTTCTTCGACGTGCTTCGCGTGCGCCCCGCCCTGGGCACGTTCTTCTCCGCGCCCGCGGACGACGCCGAGGGCGCGCACGCGGCCGCGGTGATCAGCTACGCGCTGTGGCAGGCGCGCTGGCGCGGCGACAGCGCCGTGATCGGGAGCGTGGTGCGACTCAACGGCTATCCGTTCACGATCATCGGCGTGGCGCCGCGGGCGTTCCGCGGGTCCATGCCAGGCCAGGAATACCAGGTGTGGGTCCCCGCCGCGATGCTGGGCCAGATCGTGCCGACCGGCGGCTGGTGGCTGAGGGACCGCGGCACGCGGACGTTCCGGGTGCTCGCCCGGCTCAGGCCCGGCATCACGCTCGCGGACGCGCGGCGGGACGTCTCCGGCCTCGCGGCGCGGATGTCCGCGGCCAATCGCGAGAACCGGGACATGGGCGGGCTCGTGCTCCCGCTCTGGCAGTCGCACTGGGGGCTGCAGGATGCGCTGCGCGCGCCGCTCATGCTGCTGCTCGGCGCGGCGGCGCTCGTGCTGGTGATCGTGTGCGTGAACACCGCCAACCTGCTGCTTGCGCGTGCGATGTACCGCCGCGCCGAGCTGAGCCTGCGCATCGCGCTCGGCGCGCCGCGCCGGCGCCTCGTGCGGCAACTGCTCACCGAGGCCGCGCTGCCGGGGATCGTGGGCACGGGCCTCGGACTCGCGGGCGCGGTCTCGCTCGCGCGCTCGATGAGCCGGCTGCTGCCGTCGTTCGCGTCGGCGTCCATCGCGCAGCCCACGCTCAGTCCGGCGGTCGTGGCGGCGACGTGCGCGCTCGCCGTCGGCGTGATGCTGGTGGCGGCCGTGCTGCCCGCGTGGCTCGGCCTGCGCGACGCGCCGGCGGAGTCGCTGCGCGACGGTGCGCGCGGCGCGGTCGGCGGATGGCGGGCGGCCCGGTGG
>CAZKYG010000078.1:0-24588 GCA_964556915.1 uncultured Gemmatimonas sp. | reverse complement strand
GGCGAACTCACGCTCGCCCAACTCGCGACACTCGTGGGCACCACGCCGCACAAGCTCTCCGAGGCGCTCAACACCCGCGTGGGACAGACGTTCTACGATTTCGTGAACAGCTACCGCGTGCGCGACGTGCAGCGCCGCATCGCCGCGGGCGAGGCGCGCACGCGCAAGATGCTCGCCCTCGCGATGGACGCCGGCTTCGCGTCCAAGTCCACGTTCAACGATGCGTTCCGGAAGCACGCCGGCATGACGCCGAGCGCGTACCGCCAGACCGTTGACGCGCGGGCGGGATAACTTGCCTGCCATGCCGACTCCGCCCATGAGCGACGAGCGCCGCGTGCTCTCGCGCGCCAGCGACCTCGCCGTTGACTACCTCGCGGCGCTCGACGCCGCGTCCGTCGCCACGACCACGCCGCTCGCCGAACTGCGCCGCCGGTTCGCGGAGCCGCTCCAGCGCGAGGCCCGCGACCCCGTCGCCGTTGTGGAGGAGCTGGCGCGCGGCGTGGAGGGCGGCATCCTCGGCACCGCCGGCGGACGCTTCTATGGATGGGTGATCGGCGCGGGACTCCCCGCCGCCATCGGCGCCGACGTCCTCACCACGGTGTGGGACCAGAACGCCGGGCTGTATGCCTGCGGCCCGGCCGCCGCCGTGGTCGAGGAAGTCGCGGGCGACTGGCTCAAGGAGCTGTTCGGCCTTCCGCGCACGGCGTCGTTCGCGCTCGTCACCGGGTGCCAGATGGCGCACGTCACCTGCCTCGCCGCCGCGCGCCACGCGCTGCTCGCGCGACGCGGCATTGACGTGAACGTCGCGGGGCTCGCGGGCGCGCCGGCGATTCGCGTGCTCACGTCGGACGCGGTGCACGGCACCACCACCCGTGCGCTCCGCCTCCTCGGCATCGGCACGGGCCACATGACCGTGATCCCGACCGACGCGTCCTCTCAGCTGGGCGCCGCGCAGCTGGAGGCGGCGCTCGCGCAGGACCCGGATCGCCCGACGATCGTTGTCCTGCAGGCGGGCGACGTGAACGCCGGTGTGTTCGACCGGTTCGAGGAACTCGTTCCCGTGGCGCGCGCGGCGGGCGCGTGGGTGCATGTGGACGGCGCGATGGGCCTCTGGGCGAACGCCACGCCCCGGCTGCGCCATCTATTGAACGGCGCCGAACAGGCCGACTCGTGGGCGTCGGACGGCCACAAGTGGCTGAACGTGCCGTACGACTGCGGCTACGCGTTCGTCGCGCATCCCGAGCACCACAAGGCCGGGATGGCGCACCACGCGAGCTACCTCGTGCACGCCACCGACGTGCGCGACCAGCTCGACTGGACGCCCGAGCATTCCCGCCGCGCACGCGGCTTTGCCACCTGGGCCGCGCTCCGCCAACTCGGCACGTCGGGCGTCGCCGACCTCATCTACCGGTGCGTCGCGCACGCGCACGCCATCGTGACGCGCATTGGGGCGCTGCCGGGCGCCATGGTGATGGCCGCGCCGCAGATCAACCAGGGGATGGTCCGGTTCCTCGACCCGAGGCCCGGCGCCACGGAGCAGGACCACGACGCCCGCACCGACCAGGTGACCGCCGCCATCAACGCCACGGGCGAGGCGTACTTCACGAACACCACGTGGCGTGGCACGCGGTGCATGCGCGTGTCGGTGTCGAGCTGGCGGACGACCACCGCCGACGTGGATCGCGCCGTGCAGGCGGCCCGGCAGGTGCTGGGCGCGGGCTGAGGGTCCGGCCAGCTACACCCGCTCGTCCTTCGCGGCGGCCGCGGCGCACACCTCGCGCACGCACGTCCGCAACCACCGGTGCACCGCGTCCGCGTCCATGCGCGGATGCCAGAGCATCGCGATGGACAGGTCCGGCGTGGCAAACGGCAGGCGGAACGTGTGCATTCCCTCGCGCAGGCTGCGCGTGTGCTTCCCCGGCACGCTCGCCACGAGGTCCGTGCCGCGCGCCAGCGCGAGCGCGGCGGCGAATCCGCCCACGATCGTCACGATGCGTCGCCCCGCACCCGCCGCCGCAATCGGCTCGTCCACCTGCACGGTCTCCACCCCGCGGCGCGACACGCCCACGTGCGCGGCGGCCGCGAACCGCGCCAGCGTCACCTTGCCGCGCGCCAGCGGATGCCCGGCGCGCACCACGCCGACGTACCGGTCGCGGAACAGCATCTGCTGGCGGAACTCGGGCGCCGTGCCCTTGACGATCACGCCCGTCTCGAGGTCCACCAGGCCCTCGCGCAGCGGCGCGGGATCCTTGTCGGTCTTCTGCAGGAACCGCAGCCGCACGTCAGGCGCTTCCCGCCCAACCCGCGCCACGAGCGCGGGCCCGAATGTCTCCACGAACCCGTCGCTCGTGCGCAGGGAGAACGTGCGCACCACCTGGTCCAGCCGCGGCGCCCCCGCGGGCCGCAGCACGGACTCGGCGTCCTGCACGAGACGCGCGGTGAGCTCCCGCAGCTCGATCGCGCGCGGCGTGGGCACGAGGCCGCGCCCGGCCCGCACCATCAGGGGATCGCCCGTGGCCACGCGCAGTCGCGCCAGCGTGCGGCTCATGGCCGAAGGGCTGAGCCGCAGGCGCGGGCCGGCGCGCACGACGCTGCCCTCGGCGAGCAGCGCGGTGAGGGCGATGAGGAGGTTCAGGTCGGGGGTGGGCATGCCCGGATGATGCCCCCGGGGAGACATGGCGTCAAACGCAACAATACACTGCAACCGTTGCGGCTCCCGACATGCCACGCCGCCGGTACGCTTGAGGGGTCGGCGCAGTTCACCCCCTCTCCCCCGTTCACCGGAGCCTGCCATGACCGCCCGAAGCCGCATCCGCACACTCGTCGTCACTGCCGCCCTGCCCTGGCTCGCCGCCGTCCCGCCGCTCGGCGCCCAGGACACGACCGCCGCCGCCCCCCGCTGGGAGGTGCTCGTTTCCAGCGGGCGGTTCGTGCCCGCCGGTGCACTGCGCGAGTCGCTCGACGCCGGCGACCACACCGGCGCGCAGATCGCGTACGTGGCCCGGCCAGGCCTCGCGCTGAACGCCACGCTCGGCTGGACGCGCACGCACGACCTTGCGTCCGCGGACGCGGCGCGCCTGAGCGTGGTGATGCTCGACGTGGGCGCCGAGCTGCGCACGGCGCGCTGGCTCCGGGCGGACGGCGTGACCGTGAGCCCGTTCGCCGGCGCCGGCGTGGGCGCGCGCCGGTTCGTCGGCAACACCGTGGAAGCGGGGGCACGGTACAACCCCGCCGCGTACGTGGGCGCGGGCGGCGAGATCGGCACGCGGCGCGTGCGCGTGCGCCTCGAGGCGCGCGAGTACCTGAGCAGCTTCCGCGCGCTCGACGGCCGCGGCGCACCGGGCGCCGGCAACGACCTCGTCGTCATGGCGGGCCTGCGGATGGTGCGCCGATGAGCGTCCGTCGAGCCTGGCTGGTCCCGGCGCTGCTCGTCGTGCTGGGCGTCGTGCCCGCGGTGGCGGGCATGGCGCGGCTCGCCGAGTTGGCGGGCGGCGCACCCATCACGCCGGCGAACGCGCGCTTCATGGACGCGCCGCTGCCCGTCACCCTGCACATCCTCGCGGTGATTCCGTTCTCGATCCTCGGCGCGCTGCAGTTCGCCCCCGCGCTGCGCCGGGGGGGCCGCCGCTGGCATGCGCTGGCCGGCCGGTTCCTCGTGGCGTGCGGACTCGTCACGGCGCTCAGCGGGCTGTGGATGACGGTGGCGTATCCCTGGCCGGTGGGCGACGGCGTGGCGCTGTACCTCATGCGTCTTGCGGTCGGCGTGGCCATGACGGCGTCCATCCTCGCCGCACTCGACGCGGTCCGCCGCCGCGACTTCGCCGCGCACGGCGCGTGGATGACGCGCGCGTACGCGCTGGGCATGGGCGCGGGCACGCAGGTGCTCACGCACCTGCCGTGGTTCATCCTCGTGGGCCAGACGGATGTCGTCTCGCGTGCGGTGCTCATGGGCGCGGGCTGGGCGCTCAACGTCTGGGTGGCCGAGCGCGTGATCCGGCGCTCGGCGGCGCGGCCCGCAGGCCGCGCCGCGCTGGCGCAGGCATGATCGCGCCCGCGCTCGTGTGGCCCCGCCTCGCCGAGGGGCTCGCCATCGGCGCCGCGGCCACGGCCGGGATCGACGCGTGGAACGCATTGCTCGCCCGCACGCTGGGCGTACGCTCGCTCGACTATTGCCTGCTCGGGCGCTGGGTGCGTCACCTACCCGGGGGCGTGATCCGGCATCGCAGCATCGCGGACGCGGCGCCGCGCACGCACGAGTGCGCGGCCGGGTGGGCCGCGCACTACGGCATCGGCGCGTCGCTGGCGGCGGCGTTCGTGCTGGTGGTGGCGCCGGGCTGGCTCGGCCATCCCACGCTCGCGCCGGCGCTCGCCTACGGGATCGTGACGGTGGTGTTCCCGTTCTTCGTGCTCCAGCCCGCGATCGGCCTCGGCGTCGCGTCGGCCGCCGCGCGCCGGCCGGCCCAGGCGCGGCTCAAGAGCCTCGCGACGCACACCGTGTACGGCCTCGGCCTGTACGCGGCCGCACGCATGGTGGCCTGGCTGGCGCGCTGAGGACTCCCGTCGGTTGCGCGCGCCAGCCCGGCCGCACGGCTCAGGCGCGCTTCGCCACGGGGATCACGACGTACACCATGGCGAGCACCATCGGCGGCACCAGGAGCGCCGTTGAGGCCAGCGGCGCCATGCCGCTCGTGAGGGGCCGAAGCAGGAGCATGAGGGCGTTGAGGACGACATACGCGCCCGCCATCGTGACGGCCAGAAAACGGATCTTTGCTGCGTGCATGCTGCGATCACTCCAGGTTCGCGTGACAGTGCGGTGAATCCCACCGCGGCTGTGCACGATACGGCCGGCGGCTGGCGCGACACAGCGTGCGGCGCGCACGGAGTCCGTGCGCGCCGCGCAACGATCGTGTGCGCCCGGCGCTCGCGCTTGCCGCGCCATGCGGCGCGCGGTAGTCTCACGCGATGAAGCTCTCCGATCTCGTCACCTACTTCCTCACGGGCGGGCTGTTCACCGTCCTCATCGTGGCGCTCGAGGAACGCGGGCAGCGCACCTTGTCCGGCGTGGCGACGCTGATGCCCGTGTTCACGCTCGTGGCGTACGTCTTCATCGGCCAGCGCGCCGGCGGGCAGGCGGTGGGCCAGCACGCCAAGTGGGTGCTCGCGGGCACGCTGGTGTCGTGGGTGCCCTACATGATGACCGTCGCCACACTGGCGCCACGGATCGGGCCGCAGCGGGCCGTGGCGGCCGGTCTCGGCGTGTTCCTCGTGCTCGCCCTGGTGTACGTCGGCGTCGCGGCGCGCTATCACCTCTTCCAGTAGCCGGCGCGTCGGCCGCCTGCCCGGCGCGCCGACCCCGTCGCATCCGCCATGCCTGTCACCCGCTGTGCGTGGGCGCGCTCCGGCGACGCCCTGATGCAGGACTACCACGACGAGGAGTGGGGCGTGCCCGTGCACGACGACCGCACGCTGTTCGAGTTCCTCCTCCTCGAAGGTGCGCAGGCCGGCCTCAGCTGGGCCGTCGTGCTCAACAAGCGCGGCGGCTATCGTCGTGCGTTCGCGGCGTTCGACCCGGAGAAGGTGGCGCGGTTCACGCCCGCGCGGCTCGCGCGCCTCGCCGGCGACGCGGGCATCGTGCGCAACCGCCTGAAGATCGCATCGGCCGTACGCAACGCCCGCGCGTTCCTTGGCGTGCAGGAGGAGTTCGGCAGCTTCGCCGCGTATGGGTGGCGCTTCGTGGGCGGGCGCCCGCTACAGCCCCGGCGCCGCGAGGGCCGCCCGTTGCCGGCGACCACGCCGGAGTCCGACGCCTTCAGCCGCGACCTCAAGCGGCGCGGCTTCAACTTCGTGGGCTCGACGGTGATCTACGCGTACATGCAGGCCGTGGGCATGGTGAACGACCACGCCGTCACCTGCTTCCGCCACGCCGCGGTGCGGGCGCTCGGGTAGCGCGAACCGGGCAGCGGGCGTGGCGCGAGTGGGAGACCGGCGCCGACCGGTGTAGACTTCTGGAGCCATGCCTCCCGCCCCGCTCGCCGTCCGCGGACTCCGCAAGCGCTACGACGACGTCGTGGCGGTGGACGGGCTAGATCTCGAGATCGCGCCAGGCGAGTGCTTCGGCCTTCTCGGGCCCAACGGCGCCGGCAAGACCACCACGATCGAGATCTGCGAGGGACTCAACGAGCCGGACGAGGGCGAGGTCACCGTGCTCGGGCTCAACTGGAAGGATCACGAGCGCGAACTGCGCCAGCGGCTCGGCGTCCAGCTCCAGGAAACGCAACTTTCCGACAAGCTCACCGTGCTCGAGACCGTGCGGCTCTTTCGCAGCTTCTACCGCACGGGCAACGACATCGGCGACGTGATCGCGCGCGTGCAGCTCGACGAGAAGGCCAACGCGCGCGTGGGCAAGCTCTCCGGTGGGCAGAAGCAGCGGCTCGCGCTGGCCATCGCGATCGTCAGCAACCCCGACCTGCTCTTCCTCGACGAGCCGACGACGGGTCTTGACCCGCAGTCGCGCCGCCACCTGTGGGACCTCATCAACGACATCAAGGCGACCGGCCGCACGACGGTCCTCACCACACACTATATGGATGAGGCCGAGGTGCTCTGCGACCGCGTGGCGATCGTGGACCACGGCAAGGTGATCGCGCTGGGCACGCCGCGGCAGCTCATCATGAGCCTCGGCGCCGAGCACGTCGTGGAGTTTGCATGCCCGGACGGCGCACCCGCGCTCCCGGTGGACGCGCTGCGTGCGCTCACCGGCGTGACCGATGCGCGCACGGTGAACGGCGGCTACGAGCTCAAGGTGGCCGAACTGCACCGTGCGGTGCCGGCGCTGCTCGCGATGCTCGCCGAGCGCGGGCTGGAGATGGCGCACCTCACCACGCACTCCGCGACGCTCGAGGATGTGTTCGTGGCGCTCACGGGGAGGCACCTGCGCGATGAGTGAGGCACGCCAATTCTCGTCGCTCCGCGAGCTCAGCGCCGTGCGGGTGCGCGAGTTCCTGCGCGAGCCCGAGGCGGTGTTCTGGACGTTCATGTTTCCCGTGCTGCTCTCCGTAGGCCTCGGCATCGCGTTCCGCAACAAGCCCGCGGACGTGACCCCCGTGGGCGTGGTGCGCGACGCGGGCACGGACGCCGTCGTCGCGGCGCTGACGGCGTCGAAGGAACTGAAGGTGACCGTGGTGCCGACGCTCGACAGCGCACTCGCGGCGATGCGGAACGGCGCGCTCGCCCTGGTGGTGGTGCGGCGCGCCGACGGCGGCGTGGAATACCGGTTCGACGACACGCGCCCCGACGCGCGCCTCGCGCACCTCATCGTGGACGACGCCGTGCAGCGCGGCGCGGGCCGCGCCGATCCCGTCGCGACCCACGACTCGCTCGTGCGCGCCGCCGGCTCGCGCTACATCGACTTCGTGATCCCCGGCCTGCTCGGCATGAACATCATGGGCGGCAGCATCTGGGGCGTGGGTTTCGCCATCGTGGACATGCGGCGCAAGCGCCTGCTGAAGCGGCTCGTCGCCACGCCGATGTCGCGCGGCGAGTTCCTGGCGTCATTCGTGGCGTCGCGGCTCACGGTGCTGCTGATCGAGGTGCTGTTCGTGCTCGGCTTCGCGTACATCGCGCTCGGCGTGCCACAGCGCGGGTCGCTCGTGCAGCTTGGCGCCGTCACGCTGCTCAGCGCGTTTGCCTTCGGCGCGCTCGGCATCCTCATCGCCTCGCGCGCCAGGACGATCGAAGGCGCCCAGGGCCTCATGAACGCGGCGATGGTGCCGATGTGGGTGCTCTCCGGCGTGTTCTTCTCGTCGGAGCGGTTTCCGGCGCTCTTCCAGCCGTTCATCAGGATGCTGCCGCTCACGGCGACCAACGATGCCCTGCGCGCCACGATGCTCCGCGGCGACGGATGGGGCATGGTCGCCCCGCAGATGGCGGTGCTCGCCGTGTGGACGGTGGTGTGCGGCTGGACGGCGCTGAAGCTGTTCCGCTGGCGCTGAGCAGCCGCGGGCCTTACGGCTGCCCGAAGTGCCGCTCGAGGACCCACAGCCGGCGATGGTAGGCCGCGTTCGTCATGGGTGAACCGTACGCGAAGGGCGCGAAATAGAGGAACGTGACGCATGCGAGCGCCGCCACGCCCCAGTAGAGCGCGGCGGAACGCCGGCTCGCGAACCGGCTGCGCCCGTCGCCACCCGTCCAGTCCGCGAGCGCGCCGATGCCGATCGTCGCGATCGCCACACTCACGACCAGCGCCGGCAGGTACGAGTACAGGAACAGGATGCGCGTGATGAACGCGAACGGCAGGAAGTTCACGACGTACGCGACGGCGAGGAACGCGAGCGCGCGGCGGTACGGCGCGAGCCGTTCGCGCGCGCGGCCGGACGCAGCGGCCGCGGCGAGCACGAGCATCCCCACCAGCGCGCCCCACCACACGACGAGGTTGCCCTCGATCAGCACGTGCCCCACGGTGGACGCGTCGGGCCCGCCGCCGGCCCACACGTACAGCGGGTGCTTGAGGATGGGCCAGCTCCACCACGGCGACGCCCCCTCGTGCATCGCCGTCTCGAACGCGACGTTCTCATGGATCATCGCACGGTGCAGGTCCAGGAGCTTCGCGGCGAACGAGAGGTGCGCGTCCGGACGGTAGGTCGGGCTCCCGACGAGCGTCTCGGTGAACGCGGCCGACATCACGCGGTCGCCGTTGCCGGAGTTGGGGAGCAGCGCGAAGTGAACGGCGAACGCACCCGCGTACACCAGCGCCGGCACGACGGCGAGGATGCCGCCCTCGACCGCCAGCGCGCGCACCGGCACGGGCGCCAGCCCCCCGTCACGCGCCGCCGCCGGGCCCCCGCGCCACATGATGACGCTCCGCAGCCAGTCGATGCCGATGACGCCGAGCGCGCCAAGGCCGGTCCACTTGGTGCCGGCGGCAAGCCCCGAGAACACCGCGCTCGCGATGACGAATGCCGACCGCGCACCGCCGGTGCGCGTGCGCGACGCGAGCCACGCGCTCAAGGCGCACAGCATGAACAGGATCAGGATGCTGTCGATGAGGATGAAGCGCGACACCGCGAGCAACGCGGTGTCGCACAGCAGAAGGAACGCGCCAAGGGTGGCCGTGCGGCGATTGGCGCCGAGCTGCGTGAGCAGCTGGTAGAACACGGGGATGATCAGCGCGCCCGCCGCCGCGGGAATCGCGCGCAGCGTGACGGCGGGCTCGATGGCCTGGAGCGTGTGCGGCGCGATGCCGAGCAGGTGCGCGCCAAGCGCCAGGATGAGCTTGCCGACCGGCGGGTGGAGGTTGAAGTAGTACGTGCCGTTGAAGTAGTGGCCGATGTACTCCTCGTAGAGCGCCTCGTCGAACACGACGTCGTGCGGCGACGTGAGTGACCAGAATCGGGTCACGACGGCGAGTACGAAGAGCACGAGCAACTCGGGACGCAGGCGCTGCGCGGGCCGGGCGGGCATGGCGGAGGTATAGCACCCCGGAACGGGTTTTTCGAGGCGGGGCATTCCCCTTGCCGGGAGGCAATGCAGATTGAAGGGAGCCCCGCAACACCACGGAACCCTTCACCGCCATCCGCCATGCGCCACATGACCCGCCTCGCCACGCTCGCCACCGTCGCGTCCGCCGCGGCCGTCCTCACGGTCGCCGTCGCCGCGGCTCCCGCGCACGCGCAGGGCACGTTCAAGCTCACGAGCCGGGAAGTCGCCGCGGGCGGCACGATCGCGGGCGCCCAGGTGTTCAACAGCTTCGGCTGCTCGGGCCAGAACGTGTCGCCGAGCCTTTCGTGGAGCGGCGCGCCGACGGGCACGAAGAGCTTCGCGCTCACGATGTACGATCCGGACGCGCCCACGGGCAGTGGCTGGTGGCACTGGGTGGTGTACAACATACCGGCCACGGCGAAGGGACTCGCCGCGGGCGCAGGCGACCCGAAGAAGAACGCGCTCCCGGCGGGCGCCGCGCAGGGCAACACCGACTTCGGCGCGCCGGGTTACGGCGGTCCCTGCCCGCCCGCCGGCGACAAGCCCCACCACTACATCTTCACGCTTTACGCGCTGAAGGTGGACAAGATGGACATCCCGGCGGGCTCCACGGCCGCGTTCGTCGGGTTCAACATCCACGGCAACATGCTCGGCAAGGCCACCTTCACCGCGTTGTACGGGCGCTGACCGCGCCGGAGGCGACACCGATGGCAGACGAGCGCAAGAAGGTGATGGACGAGATCAAGGTCACGAGCGACAAGTTGAAGGACACGCTCAGGAACCTGGTGCACGAGGGGAACGTCCGGCGCGTGGTGATCCGCAACGCCGAGGGACGCACGCTCCTCGACATGCCCCTCACCGCGGGGATCGCGGGCGCCGTGCTGCTGCCCTTCTGGACCGCGGTGACTGGCGTGGTGGCGCTGGCCAAGGAGTTCACGATCGTGATCGAACGCCACGACACGGCCGTCACCAAAGTGGACTGACGCAACGTGAAGTGGGTCGAGGCGTACGCGACGGGCGTGCCCCGCATCGACGAGCAGCACCGGATGCTGTTCGAGATGATGGACGCGTTCCGCGCCGCGTTCGAGGAGGGCCGCGGCGAACGCGTGTACGACAACCTGCTCGACTCGCTCGCCATCTACGCCCGCACGCACTTCGGCTTCGAGGAGCGCTGCATGGCCGAGTGCCGCTGCGCGGCGGGTGACCGCAACGCGACGGCGCATCGGCGGTTCGAGGCGGTGGTCGCCGACTTCACGGCGCGCAGTGCCGCGTCGGGCTACCGCCCGGCGGACGCCGCCGAGCTGATGGACGTGGTGGACAAGTGGCTCGTTGGACACATCGTCGGCATCGACACCGAGATGCGCCACTACGCGCCGCTGGTGCCGCCGGGTCGCTTCGACGCGCTCTGACCGCCGCCGCGACCTGGCGACCGGCCCGCTACTCCTCCCGCAGCGCGTGCAGCGGATCCACGGCCACCGCGCGGCGCGCCGGCACGCTCGCCGCCACGGCCGCCACCACGAGCATCAGCGAGCCCACGGCCACGAACGTCACCGGGTCCGATGGCGCCACGCCGAACAGCAGTGTCGCGGCCAGGCGCGTGAGCCCCCACGCCCCGACGAGCCCCGCGGCCACGCCGAGCACCGCGAGGGCCAGCCCCTGCCGCAGGACCATCGTCACAACGCCGTTCGCGCTCGCGCCGAGCGCCATGCGGATCCCGATCTCGCGCGTCCGCTCGGCCACCGAGTACGCCAGCACGCCATACGTGCCCACCGCCGCAAGCAGCAGGGCGATGCCCGCGAAGGTCGCGAGCAGGTTGGCCAGGAAGTGCGGCCGGCTCACGGCCTCCGCGAACACGTCGTCCATCGACCGCAGCTGGATGATCGGCAGCGACGGGTCGAGCTGCCCCATCACGCGGCGCACGGAGGGCGCGATGGCCTCGACGGGCAGCGTCGTGCGCACGACCACGTTCATCGCCGACGGCCCAAAGCCCTGCGTCTTCGGCATCTGCTCCGCGTCGAAATACAGTTCGGTGCCCGTCTTCGACTCCACCCCGCCCTGCTTCACGTCCTTCGCGACCCCGACGATCGTGTACCACGGCGTGAACGCGCCGGGCCGGATGCGACGCCCGACGGGATCCACGCCCGGGTAGAACCGCTTCGCCAGCGTCTCGTTGATGATGGCGACGGGCGTGGTCTCCGGGCCGTCCGCCGCCCCGAACCCACGCCCCGACACCATGGGGATCCGCATCGTCTCGAAGTACCCGGGCGTGGTGTACTGGTAGTAGTCGACGTTGAACGGGAATGGCCCCTGCTGCGGCATGCCCTCGAACTGGGTGTCGTTGGCGTTCACCTGGCGGCGCGGTGGCAGCCCGGCCATGGCCGCCACCGAGAGCACGCCGGGCGTGGCGCCCAGCCGCGACGTGAGGTCCTGGTAGAATTGCACGCGCCGCATGGAATCGGTGTACACGCGCGTCGGCAACGCCACGCCGAACGTCACGAGGTTGGCGCGGTCGAACCCCGCGTCCACGCGCGTGAGGTTCCAGAAGCTGCGCAGCAGCAGCCCGGCCCCCACCACGAGCATCACGGCCAGCGCCATCTCGGCGATCACGAGCCCGCGCCGCACGCGGTGCCGCGCCGTGCCACTCGTGGTGCGCGTGCCCGACTCGCGCAGCGTACCTGAGAGCCCGGCGGGGTTGAGGTGCAGCAGCGGCACCAGGCCGAACACCACGCCCGTGAGCGCGGCCAGCCCGAGCGTGAACGCCAGGACGTTGCCGTCCAGCGCGATCTCGGCGGCCCGCGGCACCGTGGAGCCGGCGGCCGCCACCAGGCCGCGCAGCCCCGCCCACGCGAGCAGCACGCCGAGCGCCGAGCCCGCAAGGGTGAGCACGACACTCTCGGCGGCGAAGTAGCTCAACAGCCGCCCGCGCCCCGCGCCGAGCGCCGCGCGCACCGCGAGCTCCTTGCGCTGCGACTCCGCGCGCATGAGCAGCAAGTTGGCGAGGTTGGCGCACGCGATGAGCAGCACCAGCGCCACGGCCGCCTGCAGGACCCAGATCGCCCGGCTGATGCCGCCGACCATCTCCTCGCGCAGATCCCACATCTGCAGCGGGTGCGTCTTCGGCGTCGGCGTGTGCACGAAACCCTTGCCGCAGCACGGGGCGTTCGGGTCGCCGCCGTCCATCTGCGTCCACGTCTGCATCATCGTCGCCAGCTCGGCGCGTGCGCCATCCGTCGTCACGCCATCCTTCAGTCGCGCGACCACGTAGAGGAAGTGGCCGCCGCGGTAGGTGTTCACCTGCGCGAGGCTGAGCGGAATGGGCACCCACGCGCGAATGCCCTGGTCATGGATGTCGAACCCCGGCGGCATGATGCCCACCACGGTGCGCTGCACGCCGTCGATCGTGACCTGGGAGTCGAGCACGGCGCGCCCGCCGAACGCCGAGTGCCACAGCTCGTCCGAGAGGATGACCGTGAGCGGCGCATTGGGCAGCATCTCGTCGTCCGTGAAGAACCGGCCCCGCTCGGGCGCCACGCCCAGCGTGTGGAAGAACCCCGCGGTGACGCGGCCCGCCGGCGCGCGCACCGGTGCGCCATCCGCGCCGACGTTCACAGCGGTGGTGGCGTAGCCGCCCATGTCGCTGAACGACCGGTTGCGCTCGCGGTACTCCAGCACCTCCCCCGCATCGAGCCAGAACTTGCTGAACCCCTGGGTCGGGAACTGGCTCGTGACGAACATCAGCCGCGACGGGTCGGGATACGGCAGCGGGCGCAACACCACGCCGTTGAGCACGCTGAAGATCGCCGTGTTCGCGCCGATGCCGAGCGCGAGGGTGATCACGGCGACGGCCGTGAAGCCGGGCACGCGCGCGAGCCGGCGCGCCGCGTGCCGGATGTCCTGCCGGAGGTTGGCCAGCCACTCGCCGCGCCAGTTGTCGCTCGTGACTTCACGAACGGTCGTCATGTCGCCGAACTCCCTGGCCGCCGCGCGGGCGGCCTCCGTGGGTGATTCGCCGCGCGCGATGCGCGCCAGGCGGTCCATCTCGAGGTGCGCGCGGATCTCGTCGTCGAGGTCGCGGCGCCGCGGGTCGTCAGGATCCCACGCCATGCTCAGGCCTCCCCGGCCGCCGGCGGCGCCGCGATGGCGGCGATCGCGCCGGTCAGCCGCTCCCAGCGGGTCTGCTCGACGGCGAGCCGCCGCTGGCCGGCGCGGGTGAGCCGGTACATGCGGACGCGCTGCCCCTTGGGCGACGTCTCCCACGCCGCCGCCACCACGCCCTGCGCCTCGAGCCGGTGGAGCGCCGGGTAGAGCGAGCCGGTGTCCACGTCGAGCACGCCGCGCGACGTGGTGCGGATGAACTGCAGCAGGTCGTAGCCGTGCCGCGGCCCCCAGCGCAGCGTCTGGAGGATGATCAGGTCGAGGGTGCCCTGCAGGAGTTCGATGCGGCTGAGGGCGGGCTTGCGCGAAGCCATCGGCGACTCCGGTCAGTCGAGGGTGTAGGCTGTCTCCATGAGGCTGTAGTCCACCTACAGCCTTGGACACAACGGACGCCGCCGGGGTTTGGATTCAGGGCGTCCCGCGCCGCCCGCCATATTCCGTCATGCCATCGGCCACCCTCCTCGCCATCTCCGGCAGCCTCCGCGCCCGGTCGTCCAACACCGAGGTCCTGCGCGCGGCCGCGCATCTCGCGCCGGCCGATGTTCGGGTCACGTTGTACGATGCCCTCGGCGGTCTGCCCCATTTCAACCCGGACCGCGACACCGAGGGCGCCGAGCCGCCCGCGCCCGTGCGCGACCTGCGCGCGCGGCTGGCCGCCGCGGATGCCCTGCTCATCTGCTCGCCGGAGTACGCGCATGGCGTGCCGGGCTCGCTCAAGAACGCGCTGGACTGGCTGGTGAGCGGCCCGGAAATGGTGGGCAAGGCCGCCGGTCTCATCAACGCTTCGCCGCGCTCGGCGCACGCGTTCGCGTCGCTCGCCGAGACGCTGCGGACGATGTCGGCGCGCCTCGTGCCCGGCGCGGTGGTGACCCTCCCGCTCGCGGGCCGCGCGATGGACGCCGCCGCGATCGCCGCAGATCCCGAACTCGCCGCGGCGCTGCGGTCCTGCGTCGCCGCGCTGGTGGCCGCGACCCGGGCCGGCGTGCCGGACCCGGGGTGACCACCCGCCGCTAGGGCTTGCCGCCCGGCTTCCACTCCGGCTTCGGACCGTCGGTGAGCAGCCGCGCCGCCTTCGCGCCGGCGTTGATCACCGCCGCCATGTGGTCGAAGTCCACCTTCGACACGTCGTCGCTCGGCCGGTGGTAGTCCGTGTGCAGGTTGAACGTCGAGAGGGTGTGCGCCGGGATGCCCGCGCGCGCGAACGCGATGTTGTCGCTGCGCTCGAAGAAATGCTGGTCGGGGCGCTTGTCGGGCACGATCGGGATTCCCGCGGCCGCCAGCTCGTCGCCCATCGTCGAGCGCTCGTAGCCCGTCAGCCACGCCTTGCCCGGCCCGCCCGCGAGCGAGTCGGGCCGGCCGATCATCTCGATCTCCATGTTCGCGGCCATCTGGTCGAGCGGGATGATCGGGTGCGCGATGTACCAGCGCGTGCCGAGCAGGCCCACTTCCTCGCCAATGGTGGCCATGAAGACGATCGTGCGCTTCGGCTTCGGCCCCTGCACGAACTGCCGCGCGATCTCGAGCACCGCAACCGTCCCGGACGCGTCGTCGTCGGCGCCGTTGTAGATCGAGTCGCCGTCCACGCCGGGGCCGCGGATGCCGAGGTGGTCGTAGTGCGCATCCACGAGCACGTACGCGGTGGGATCCGTGCCCCAGATGATCCCGACGACGTTCACGGCGGGCACGCGGCGGTCGGCGGGCACCGTATCGAGGTCGGCGAAGCTGTTGCGCACCACGAGGCGCACGCGCGGACCGCCACGTCCGCCGCGTCCGCCACGTCCGCCGCGCGAGGCGTCGGCGGTCACCGAGTCGCGCGAGACCGCCACGCGCTGGAAGAACCCGCTGTCGCCGGCGGGCGTGAGGCCGATCGCCCGCATCGTCTCGGCGATCATGCGCGCCGCCTTCGCCGCGCCCGGCGTTCCGCTCGCCCGGCCCTGCATGGAATCGTCGGCAAGGCCGGAGAGCAGCTGGCGCACGCGCGCCGGTGTGGTGGCACCCGTCGGCGCTTGCGCGGCGGCTGGTGCTGCGGCCAGCACGGGGACCAGGGCGATGGTGGCGAACGTCAGGACAGGTCGCATGGCGGGGTATGTGTTCGGGACGGTGGATCCGGCTGGACAAAGGTATCCATCCGCCCGGCCGCCGGAATGCGCTTAACTTCCGGTTGAGCCGCCGCGGCTCGTGTTCCCCGCATCCCGTCGCGCCATGCCCGCCAGCGAGATTCTCGAAGCCGAAGGGCACCTGATCGATTCACAGGTGCTCAACCAGATCTTCGACACCGTCGTGCATCACGGCGGCGAGTTCGAGGTGCAGGCGTTCGACATCGGGCGCACCAATGACGAGCCGTCGCACCTCACGATCCGCGTCACAACGAAGCGGAAGGCCGAGCTCCAGGGCCTGATCGCGGCGCTGTTGCCGCTCGGCTGCCGCGTGGCGCGCGGCGGCAACGCGCTGACGAAGCCCGTCGCGCGCGACGGGGCGGCGCCGGAGGATTTCCACTCGACCACGAACCACCGCACGCAGGTCCGTCTGGGCGGTGAGTGGGTGCCCGTGGCGCACCAGCGCATGGATGCCGCGATCGTGGTGAAGGACGGCGCGGCCGAATGCCGCAAGCTGCGGGACCTGCGCAAGGGCGACCAGGTCGTGGTCGGCGTGGAAGGCGTCCGGGTGGTGCCCGAGTTCGTGGAGCGCGACCGGCTCGGGTTCGCGTTCATGACGAACGAGGTGTCGTCCGAGCGGCGCGTGGAGGTGGCCGTGGGCCGCATCGCCGCGATGATGCGCGACATCAAGGCGACGGGTGGGCGCGTGGCGGTGGTCGCGGGCCCGGTCGTCGTGCACACGGGGGGCGCGCCGTACCTCGCCGAGCTGATCCGCGAAGGCTTTGTGGACGCGGTGCTCGCCGGCAACGCGCTCGCCGTGCACGACATCGAGCGGCAGCTCTACGGCACGTCGCTCGGCGTGAACCTCGACACCGGCAAGGCCATCGACGGCGGCCACCGCCACCATATGAAGGCGATCAACACGATCGTGCGCGCCGGCGGCATCGCGGCGGCAGTCGCGCAGGGCGTGCTCAAGGGCGGCGTGATGTACGAGTGCGTGAAGAAGGGCGTGCCGTTCGTGCTCGCGGGGAGCATCCGCGACGACGGGCCCCTGCCCGACACCGAGATGGACCTCATCAAGGCGCAGAACCAGTACGCCGCCGCGCTCGAGGGCGTGCAGATGGTGCTGATCCTCTCGTCCATGCTGCACGGCATCGGCGTGGGCAACATGCTGCCGGCGTGGGTGCGCGTGGTGGCGGTGGACATCAATCCCGCAGTCGTCACCAAGCTCGGCGATCGCGGGTCCGGCCAGGCCGTGGGGCTCGTGACCGACGTCGGCCTCTTCCTGCACACGCTGGCGGAGCAGCTCCGGCCGGCGGGACGCCCGGGCGAGCCGGCCGCGCCACGGCGCTAGCCGGCTGGCGCGCCGCCGGCGGCGATTCGCCGCACAGCGGCGCCGTGGCTGCGGCCCGACCGTACGCGCGTGCCGTCGCGGAGGACGATGCGGTAGCCGCCCCCGGGCACCGACTCGATCGCTACGACCCACGCCGGATTCACGATCGTGGACCGATGCACGCGCACGAACCCGAACGGATCGAGCTGCGCCTCGACCTCGGCCATCGTGGCGCGCGTCGTGACCGCCCGCCCGGCCACGTGCAACACCACGTGGTCGCCGTCCGCCTCGACGCGGGAGATATCGCCGACGGCGAGCAAGACCGTCTCGCGCTCCTTCCGTACCGGAATCCGCGCCGCCGCCGCGGGCGTCGGCGGCACCTCGGCAAGCACGTGGGCCACCGCCTTTTCCTGGCCGCCCGCGCGTGCGCGCGCCACGGCGCGCCGCACCGCCTCCTTCAGCCGCGCCGCGACCACGGGCTTCAGCAGGTAGTCGGCCGCGTGCACCTCGAACGCGCGGATCGCGTACGCGTCGTGCGCCGTCACGAACACCACCACCGGCCGGTGCGCGGCAGCCGTGCACCGCAGCACGCCGAATCCGTCGAGTGCGGGCATCTGCACGTCGAGGAACACGATGTCCGGGCGCTGCGCCACGATCGCCTGCACCGCCGCCGAACCGCCGTCGGCCTCGCCGACCACTTCGAGATCGGGTTCGCCCTCGAGCATCGCCGCCAGCCGGCGGCGCGCGAGGGCCTCGTCATCGACGATGAGCGCGCGAAGCCGCGCTGGGCCGGCCGTCACGCGGTGCGGTACGGCAGGGCGATGGTCACGATCGTCCCGCGAGGCGAGCGCTTCCGGATGTCGAGGCTCGCCTTCGCGCCGTACAGGTGCGCCAGGATCGACTGCACCGACTTCACGCCGAGCCCCGTGCCGCTGCGCGAAGGTGGTGCGTTCCCGTAGCCGACGCCATCGTCGTCCACCGTCATGAGCAGCGTGTCGCCGTCCACTTTCGCCGTCACGTTCACGCTGCCACCCGCCTCGAGCGATCCCAGCCCGTGCCGGACGGCGTTCTCCACGATCGGCTGCAGGATGAGGGGCGGTACCCGCCCTTTCCGTGCGTCAGGCGTGGCGGACACGGACGCGCGCAGCCGGGCCTGGAATCGCACGCGCTCAATGGCGAGATACTGTTCCGTGAGCCGCAGCGCGTCGTCCAGCGGCGCCTCCTCGGCGGGATTGGCCTTGAGCGCGGCGCGCAGCAGTTCGCTCAGCTGCTCGATCATCGCCTCCGCCTGCCCCGGGTCCACACGCACGAGCGCCGCGATGGAGTTGAGCGCGTTGAACAGGAAGTGCGGGTGCAGCTTGCCCTCGATGCCCGCGAGCCGCGCCTCGGCGAGGTCAGCGCGCAGCCTGGCGGCCAGCGCCGTGCGCTCCTGCGCGGCGCGACGATAGAACAGGGCTTGGTACGCGATCGCGACGAGCCCGTACACGAGAAGACCCGTCGCCACGCGTGAGACGGTCATGGCGATTCCGCCGGGCGACGCCATGTCCATCCCGGGCATGCTCTCCATCCCCGACATGTGGCCCGCGCGCATCGCCACCCACACACCCTCGACGATCGCGAGGCTCGCCAGGGAGAACGCGAACCCGAGGCCGAGGTGCTTCGCGAGCCAGCCCATCGGCCCGCCCTCGCCGAATGGATAGCGCCGCACCGCCCACACGATGCCCGGCACGAGCAGCGCCCAGGCGAGCCACGTCACGAGCTCGCGGTCGTGCAGCACGGCGAACCGCGGCGCGCCGGGGTTGCCCATGCTCGCGAGCGTGAAGAGGCACGTCACGACGAGCGTCGCGACGACGACGAAGGCCCAGTGGATGCGCGCCCGGGACATGGCGTGAAGATGTCGCCGCACCGGACGCCGCGCGAGGGAACGCCGCCCGCCCCGCCGTTCGTCGTGGATTCGCCGCCGTTCGTCGCGCCACCGGCACCGCGCGAGCCAGCGCGCCGTACGCTCCCGCACAGACGTCCGCCGCACGACGCGGACCAAACCCGTCGAGGAACGCACATGCAGCTCATGAGACTCCCGGCCGTTATCGCCATCACCAGCGCCTGCCTGTCCGCCGCGAGCGCCGGCGCCCAGGCGTGGGCCTCGCCGGATTCCGTCATCGCCACCGAACACGCCCGGCGCGAGGCGCTGCTCGCCGCCGACACGGTTCGCCTCGGCCGGATGGTCGCCGCGGAGTTCACCGAAATCTCGCGGCTCGGCACCGTCCGCACGCGCGCCGACAACATCGGCGAGGTGGCGACCGGTGCCCTGCACCTGACCATGATCCGTCAGGACAGCCTCACGGTCCATGTGTACGGCACCACGGCCGTCCTGATCGGCATCTCCGAGAACGGCGGCACGTTCCGCGGCACGCCATTCACCGGACGCGTGCGCTACATGCGCGTGTTCGTCCATCGCGACGGCCGCTGGCAGGCGGTGGCGATGGAGCAGACGCCAACGCCGTAACCCCACTCACTCCACGGAGCCGACCAATGCCAACCTACGTCCTGATCTGCCTGGCCCTCGTTGCGGTCGTCGCGGCCGGCGTGATCTTCTTCGTCGTGCGCGCGCTGACACGGCGCACCAACTGACCGTTGCCGGCCCCGGTGTGGGCGCTACTTCAGCGCCCGCACCGGATCCAGCGCCGCCGCGCGCCGCGCCGGGATCCAGCTCGCTACCACCGCGGCGGCCGCCGCCACGATGGCGATCCCGACGAACGTCACGAGGTCGTCCGGCGCCACGTTGAACAGCAGTGAACGCAGCACGCGGGTGAGCCCGATGGCGGCGCCCAGCCCGATGGCGATCCCGATCGCGCTCAGAACCACGCCCTCGCGCGTGAACATCCGCAATACCTGGCCCCGGTCCGCACCGAGCGCCACGCGGATTCCCACCTCGCGCGTGCGCTGTGCCACGGAGAACGACATCACGCCGTAGATCCCCATCACGGCGAGCGCGAGCGCCACCGCCGCGAACATCCCGAGCAGCAGCGCACTCAGCCGCGCCTGCCCCGTGGCCGTCGCCATGCGGTCGGTCATCGGTTTCACGTCGTAGATCGGCGAGAACGGCGCCACCTGCCGGAGGGCCGCGCGCGCCGTGGCCGCGATGGCCGTCGGGTCACCGGTCGTGCGCACGAACACCATCGCCCGCCCCGGGGACGACTGCGCGTACGAGATGTACGCGTCGGGCCGCGCGGGCGCGTCGATCGTCCCGAACCGCACGTCGCCCACCACCCCGATCACCGTCGCGCCGGTGTGAAAACCGCCCTGGTAGATGGCCACGCGCCGCCCGATGGGGCTCCCGCCCTTGAAGTACTGCCGCGCGGCCTCCTCGTTGATCACGACGACCTTGTCCGTGCCGCGCCGGTCGGTGGCGTCGAACATGCGCCCCTGCCGGAGCGGCACGCGCATGGTCTGGAACCAGTTCGGCGACACCCAGTGCACGCCCACGATCATGTTGCCGGTGGCCTTGGCCGGCTGGTCGGGGAACGTCATCACCGTGCCGTTGCACCCGCCGGACACCGGCGGGCAGTCCGTCAGCGCGACGCTCTCCACGCCGGGCAGGGCACCGAGCCGCGCCTGCACCGCTTCGTAGAACCCGGGCATCGAGTCCGGCGGCACCGCGCCGGCCGGCACGTTCGTCCGCAGCGTCAGCACGTGGTCTGGCGTGAAGCCGGGGTTGATATGCATCAGGTTCACGAGGCTGCGCAGCATGAGGCCGGACCCCGCGAGCAGCACGATCGCGAGCGACACCTCCGCGATCACCAGCGCCCGCCGGTCGAAACCGAGCGCACGCCGGCCGGCCGGCATGCCGGCGCCATCGTCCTTGAGCCCGCCAGCCAGGTCGGCGCGCGTGCTGCCGAGCGCGGGCACGAGCCCGAACAGCATTCCCACGACGACGGTGACGCCAAGCGTGAACAGGAGGGCGGACGCGTCGAGGTGGATGCCCGTGAAGCCCACCGCGCCGACGCCGCCCGAGAGATTCTGCGCCTGCAACGCGTCCTGCGGATTGAGCGTGCTCAGCACGCGCGCCGCCCACCACGCGAGCGCCACGCCCGCCGCGCCCCCAGCGAGCGAGAGCACGAGGCTCTCGGTGAGCAGCAACCGCACCAGTCGCCCGCGCGACGCCCCGATCGCCAGCCGCACCGCAATCTCACGGCGCCGCGCCGACGCCCGCGCCAGCAGGAGGTTGGCGAGGTTCACGCAGGCGATGAGCAGCACCATTCCCACCGCCCCGAACAGCACGAAGAGCGAGCGGCGGAGCAGCGTGGCCACGCGAATCGAGTCGAGCGGCCGCGCGTCGGCGCCCCACGCGAACGATTTCGCCGTCGTGAGCGCGCCGGGATCCTGCGGGAAGGCCTTGTACACCTCCACGCCGATGCGCCGCGTCTCGGCCGCGGCCTGCTCCGGCGTCACGCCAGGCTTGAGCCGCCCAACCATCTGGAACTCCAGCGACCACGCCTCCTTGAGGTCATCGGCGCTGCGCGACGTCACGTTCACCATGACGTCGGCGTTGCCCGACACGCCGCGGAAGCCGGGCGGCAGTACGCCGAGAATCTGGTACGCCTGGTTGTTGACGTTCACGCTCTTGTGCATGACGTCAGGGTCGGCGGCGAAGCGGCGCTGCCAGAGCGCGTCGCTGATGATCGCGAACGCGCCCGCGCCCGGCCCGGCGTCGAGTTCCGGCGCGAAGTCCGTTCCCCGGGCGACGCGCACGCCCAGCGTACGGAGGTAGCTCGCCGAGACGGTCTCGAGCCCCACGCGTTCGGGATCGGCGCCGGTGAGCGTCCCCGGGTAGTTGCTGTACAGCGCCGTGGACGAGAAGCTCTGCTGCGCGTCGGTGAACACCTTCGCCTTGACGTACGACCAGGCCGTGTATCCCTGCTCGGGCCCGACGTGCGCAATGTCCATCAGCCGGTCGGGCTCGGCGAAGGGCAGCGACCGCAGGAGCAGCGCGTCAACGGCGGAGTAGATCGCCGTGTTGCCGCCGATGCCGATGGCGAGCGTCACGATCGCGACCGTGGTGAAACCCGGGCGCCTGGCGAGCCCACGGAGGGCGTACCGCACATCCTCGGCGAGGTCCTGCATCCAATCGCGCATGCTCAGTGTCTTCTCCTTGCGCTCGGCGGAATCGCCGAGGGTGTGTTGGATGTCGGCGAGCGACGTGCCGAGGCGGCGCATGGCCTCGGCGCGGGCAGCCTCGGGCGACATGCCGCGGGCCACGAGCCGCCCGACGCGCTCTTCCAGGTGGAACGCCAGCTCGTCGCGCATCTCGGCGCGCGCCTTCGACGGGCGGTGGAAGCCGAGCGAGAAGATCCGGCGGGGCGTCATCGCCGGGGCCCCGTGCGGGGGAGCGCCGGTCGCGGAATCGCGTCCGCCGATCCGGTACGCCGCATCACGCCGTCGCCGCGAGGATCGCCGTGAGCGCCTCGGCGTACTGCACGAGCGCCGCGCCCTGCTCCTTGAGGTGGGTGCGGCCCGCGGGACGCATGCGGTAATACCGGGCGCGCCGGTTGTTCTCCGTGACGCGCCACTCGGACGCGATGAGGTCGCGCTCCTCCATGCGGTGGAGCGCGTAGTAGAGCGCTCCGTCGTCCACGCCGACCGACCCTCCGGACCGCTCCTCGAGCCAGTCGGCGATCTCCACGCCGTGCTTGGGCCCCCAGGCGAGCGCCTTCAGGACCAGGACGTCGAGCGTTCCCTTGAGCAGCGGCAGCGTGTCGGCCATCCATCCCCCGGTGTTTCTCCTGAGACACTGGGGGTACGAAAACCGTTGCCGCCGGGTTTCGCCAGTCCGGGGCGCGCCGCGTGCCGTGCCACGCGACGCCGCGGAGGCCCGATTACTGTCGCCTGGTGAACGTCACGCCCTGCCACGTGATGGCCTTCGCCGGCTCCGATCCGTCGAACGTGAATCCGACGACGGACCCCGAATCCGCGATCTCGATCCGGAGCTGGTCCTTTGAGGCGTCGAACACCTCGGCAGGGCCGTCGAGCACGCCCCACCGGTACGCGAGGGCGCCCCCCTGCACCACGAACTCCAGCGTGCCGTACGCTTCATTGAAGTACGACCCCGCGAAGGCGTCGAGCGGATGCTGGAGCGGCACCTGGCGCGCGCGGCGCTGTGCCTCGGCGGCGGCAATGCGAGCGCGGAGCGTGGGCAACGCCGCCACCATGGAGTCGAGTTTCGCGCTTGCCGCGGCGCGGGCGCCGGGGCGGCCCGCGTCGAGGTCGTAGGCGAGCGTGGCGACGATGTCGGATGCCGCGCTCGCGCCCGTGCCGGTCACCTGGGCCACCACACCGATGTGCCGGGCGGGCAGGAACGAGAGGTGGGAGCGGATGGAGCTGTAGCCGCCGAACCGGCTCACCATCGGCTCGCCTCGATATGCACCCAGATCCCAGCCCGCGCCCCATCCTTCGCGATTGAACGGACCGAAGTGGCGGCTCGCCTCCACCGTGTGCCTCGCGATGAGCCGGTGCGCGAGCGAAACCGCTTCGGGCGGGAACACCTGCTTGCCGTCGATCTTCCCGCCGTCCATCTGCACGATCGTCCAGCGCGCGAGGTCGCGCAGGGTCGCCACGTGGCCGCCGGCCGAGTTCATCGTGCGGTCGGTCTTCTCGAACCGGCGCGTCACCCACGAGCCGTCGTCATTCATGCCGTGCGCGTGCGCGATCCGCTTGGGGTCGAGCCCGGACAGGTGCGTGTACGTCTCGGCGAGCCCCGCGGGCCTGTACACGTTGTCCTCGAGGTACCGCCGCCAGCCCTCGGGGCGCAGCCGGTCGATCACCATCGCCGCGACGTTGTACCCGAAGTTGCTGTAAACGAGGTCCCGGTTGCCCTGCGACGGCGCATAGCGGATCAGGTCTGGCCAGCGCGCCTCGGGAATCGCCCCGGTGAACGCCGCGCTCTGCACGACGGCGGCGTCGTTCATGTAGTGCGTGTGGGAGAGGAACCGCGCGAGGGTGAGCGTCGCGGGATCCACATACGCCGGCCAGCGCACGCCCGGCAGCAGCTTACCGATGGGCTCGTCGAAGCTCAGGGCGCCCCGCGTGGCGAGCAGCGACACGCCGAAGCCGGTGTACGACTTGCTCGTCGAGGCCACGTACCAGAGCGTGTGGTCGTCCGCGGGAATCCGGTTCGTGACGTCGGCCCAGCCGTGCGCCTTTTCGTAGATGATCCGCCCGTCCATCACGACGGCGACGCCGATCGCCGGGCTGACGCCGGCCGACACGATGCGCGCGGCGACCGAATCCACCGAGGCCGCGATGTCGGCGGCCGTGGCGCCGTGCTGCGCGGCGAGCGGGGTGGCGAGCGGGGCGGCGACGGCCATCATGCCGATGGCGAGGGTGATCGTCGGGGCCTTCATCCGGTGCGACTCCATCGAGGGGTTGCCCGCAATCTGGGCGTCGGCACTGGTGTGGACTTGAATCCGCGCAACCTCAGGCGAACCGGCGCTCGCACGCCTGGGCGAGACGCCGGATCCGCCCCGGGGT
>CAZKYG010000077.1:0-22560 GCA_964556915.1 uncultured Gemmatimonas sp. | reverse complement strand
CGCGCCCGGCGGCCGGCGGCTGCCGGCGTCCGCGCGCGCGACGCTCGGCGCGTGGCTCGGCGCCAGCGCGTGCGCCGGGGCGTGGCCTGACGACGCCGACGCCCCCGTGGACGCCGCATCGGCGCGTGCGCATGCCCGCATCCTGCGGGAATTCCTCGAGGAACACCTCGGCGATGGCAAGCCGCTCCGGGCCTTTCTCGCGTGGGAGGCGCGCCTCGCCGCGGCGCACGCGCGCTCCGCATGATTCTCGGCACCGCGGGGCACATCGACCACGGCAAGACGGCGCTCGTGCGGGCGCTCACGGGCGTGGACACGGATCGCCTGCCGGAGGAGAAGCGCCGTGGCATTACCATCGAGCTCGGCTACGCGCCCCTCGAACTCGATGGCGTCGGAACCATCGGCATCGTGGACGTGCCGGGCCACGAAGCCTTCGTGCGCACCATGCTCGCGGGCGCCACCGGCGTGGACCTCGCCCTCCTCGTCGTTGCCGCCGACGAGGGCGTGATGCCGCAGACGCGGGAGCACCTCGCCATCCTCTCGCTCCTCGGCGTTTCCGCCGGGGTGGTGGCCCTCACGAAATCCGACCTCGTGGAAGGCGACTGGCTCGATCTCGTGGAGGCCGATGTGCGCGATGCCCTCGCCGGCGGGCCGCTGCACCATGCGACGATCGTCCGCTGCTCGGCGCGCACCGGCGCCGGCCTCGACGCACTGCGCGACGCCATTCGCGCCGCCGCCGCGGCGGTTCCCGCCCGCGCCGCGGACGACCTCTTCCGCATGCCGATCGATCGCGTGTTCACCGTGAAGGGCACCGGCACCGTGGTCACGGGCACGATCTGGACCGGCACCCTCGCCGCCGACGACACCGTTGCCATCCTGCCGGCGGCGCACGAGGCGCGCGTGCGCGGTATCGAGTCGCACGGGCGCACGCTGCCCATGGCGCGCACGGGCTCGCGCACGGCCGTGGCGCTCGTCGGCGTCGACCGCGCGTCGATCGATGCGCACGGTGCCACACTGGTCCGGGCCGGCGACCCGTGGGCGCCGGGCACACTGCTGCGCGCCGACGTGGCGCTGCTCGCCGGCGCCCCGGTCCTCGGGCCGCGCACGCGCGTTCGGCTCCACCTGGGGACCGCCGAGGTCGGCGCACGGCTGGTGGCCGTCGGCGGACCGGTTTCGGCCGGGCGTCCGGTGCCCGTGCGGGTGGCGCTCGACGCGCCGCTGGCGGCGCGCGCCGGCGATCGTTTCGTCATCCGCACCGCGTCGCCGGCGGCCACCATCGGCGGCGGCGTCGTCACGGACCCGGCCCCGCCGCGACGTCGGACGCGCCCGTTCCCGTCGTCGGGTGCCGCTCCTGCGGAGCGGCTTCGGCTGATGCTCGCGGAGGCCGGAGGGCAGGGCATGCCGGTCGGCGCGATTCCCGTGCGGATCGGCGTTCGGCCGGTGGAGAGCGCCGCGTTGCTAGACGACAGTGGAATCGTGCGGGCGGGCGAACGATGCTTCGCCGCTCAGGTTCTGGCCTCGGCGTGCGCGGCAGGGCGCGCGGCGATCGACGCGTACCACGCGCGGCATCCGCTTGACGCGGGGTCCCCCGTGCAGGCGTTGCGTGACACGATGCGGACCGCCGTGGAGCTCGCGGATCGCGCCATTGCCGATCTGGTTGCGTCGGGCGCCGTATCGGTCAGCGATGGCGTCGTTGCCCGCGTCGGGTGGGTGGCTGGCGGAGCCGTCGACGCGGCCCGGATTTCGCGCGTGCTGGACACGCTCCGAGCCGCAGGCGCCCAACCGCCGTCGGTTGACGAGCTTTCGGCCGAGCTTGGCGCGGATACCCTGGCCGTTCTCAAGCTTCTGGCCCGGCGCGGCGACGCCGTGGCAGTCGCGTCCGATCGATACTTCGCGGCCGACGCCGTTCGCTCGATCGAGGCGGTAGTCGTGCGGGCCCTGACGGGATCGACTGGCAAGTCAACGTCGGAACTGCGTGAAATAACTGGACTTACGCGCAAGTTCATCATCCCGATTCTCGAGTACTTTGACCGGGTGGGGGTCACGGTCAGGCGCGGCGATGTTCGAGTCGCCGGGAAGTCGTCGTAGCCGTCCTGCGGCGGCCCGGTGACCTGCCCACTGTCAACCGCCTGGCGATGGTCTGAAGTTCTTGACCGTTACCCAGGGCCGCAATACATTGTCTGGTGAGCAGTTACGTCCACCTTCACTGGAGCTTTGTTCATAGCCCCTACCTAGTCAGACGGAGTTCACATGAGGAATCGCAGGTCTGCACTGTTGTGTGTGCTGACCCTCGTTCTCATGCCACGAGTTGGAAATGCGCAAGCAACACAGCCGGCGCCACAGAAACCGGTTGTGAAGATGGACCAGAACTACCCGAACCCGTTCAATCCTGAGTCAAGGATCAAGTTCACGCTGGGAGACTATCCGGCGTGCTCGGACGGCGGCCACCAGTATCGCGTCAGCCTGAAGATCTTCAACGTGCTTTCCCAGGTTGTCGCGTATCCGCAGTTGGAGGGGAGTTCGGGAGGCGTGGCAGGGGGTCAGCGGCTCGAAAACGTTTCGCTGCCTTGCGGCCAGTACACCGCGTACTGGAACGGCAAGTACGGCAATACGCAGCGAGAAGTTGCGTCGGGCGTGTACTACTGGCGTATCGTGGCCGACGGGCAACCGCAGGTGGTGCGCTCGCTGGTTGCGAAGTAGCCGACGAACGTGTGGCGTGAGGCCCGGGCGTGAGCCCGGGCCTCGCGCGTTTTCGGGCAGCGAGGCGCCAACTATCTTCCCCTACTGCGCTGTCATGTCGTCCAGCCGGAGGGCGTCGTGCCGATCTTCGAATACCACTGCAACGCCTGCGGAACCGAATTCGAGCTGCTGGTGCGCTCCGCGACCGTGCCCGCGTGCGAGAAGTGTGGCGGCACTGATCTCCGGAAGCTGCTGTCGCTGCCGGCCATCCAGTCGGAGACGACGCATGCGCTGGCCATGCGCGCGGCTCGGCGCCGCGATCGCGCCCAGGGCACCGAGCGCGAGGCCGCGCAGGCGGAGTACGAGCGGAACCACGACGACTGAATCGTCCCCGTGGCGAGCGGCGGCCGCCGCCGCCGCGTCACCCCCCATTCCCAGGAGTTCTACCGTGCGCAATTGCCTGCTCGCCGCGGCCGCACTGCTCATCTCGTCTGCTCCCGCGTGTGACGCGGACGCTCAATCGCATCGCAATGCCCTTGTGGATCTGCATGCGGCGAAGGCGGCGGTTTTCGGCCTCTACGCCCCCGCGAACCCGCGCGGCCGGGGCGGGCGCGGCCGCGGCGGAGCGGCCACCGATCCCTCGCGACCCACGCCGCCGCCGCCGGCCCAGAAGACACCCGCGGAGCTTGCGAAGGAGGCGGTGGCGTACACGGCGTCGGACTACCTGTTTGACGGCAGCATGGAAGGCAACTTCGATGCGGGCTACGCCTCCTTCAGCGAGTACATGAAGGGCATGGCTGCGGCGCTGCCGGCCGCCGATCGCCTGAAGTTCCCGTTCATGGTGAAGACGCACGAAATCGCCGAGAACGTGCCGCTCGCGCAGGAACGCATCGCCCGGCAGCTCAACCTCGGCGTGGCGGGCATCGTGTTCGTCGGCGTCGAGAGCGCCGATGAGGTGAAGGCCGGCCTCGCGGCCATGCGCTTCACGTCGAAGGGCGGCGTGCGCCCCGACGACGTCGGTGGTGCGCCCGCGTACTGGGGCATGAGCGATGCGGACTACCGGGAGAAGGCTGACCTCTGGCCGCTCAACCCGAAAGGCGAACTCGTCAACTGGACGATCGTCGAGAGCAAGGAAGGCCTCGCGCACGTCCGCGAGATCGCGGCGGTGAAGGGGATCGGCGTGCTATTCCCGGGCGCGGGCACGCTCGGCGGCGTCTTCCGGAAAGTCGATGCCGCCGGACAGCCCGTGCTGGATGCCAATGGCCGTCCGCAGCGCGATGACGTGGCGTGGGAAGCGGCCATTCAGCAGGTCCTCGCCGCATGCAAGGAGTTCAACGTGCCCTGCGGCTTCCCGGCCAACGATCCCGAGACCATGGCGATGCGCTACCAGCAGGGCTTCCGCGTGTTCGTGATCGGGTGGGGCGAGAACGGTTTCAGGACGGTCGAAGCCGGAAAGAAGCTGGCGGGGCGCTAGGGGTCGACGCCGATCTCCGCGTAGTAACGCCCCACCTGAGCCTGCGAGCCGGGTCGCGTGTAGACATCCGCGGCCCGGGACGCGGCCACCCCGGCGATGACTGCGGCGACCTCTTCCACGGACTGACCCCCGGGAAGGTCGCGCGAGTCCGGGCCGCCGTGCATCGCGTTCTTGCCGAAGTCCGTGTAGACCACCGGCGGGGAGACGACGGAGTATTGGATGCCCGGGTGCGTCTGCTGCACTTCCGTGCGCATCATGCTCGTCAGCGCGTTGAGGAAGTGTTTCGCGCCGGAGTAGGCGCTCCGGAAGGGCGCGATCGGCACGCGTCCGAGCATGGAAGACACGTTGATCACATGTCCCGTGCCGCGCGCGCGGAAGTGCGGGAGCGTCTCCTGCATCCCGTAGAGCGCCGTCATCACGTTGGCGCGCACCATGGCGTCCACGTCGGCGGCGGTGAGCTGCGATGGCGCGCGCGTGATGCCCTGGCCGGCGTTGTTGATCCACACGTCGATGCCGCCGCGAGCGGCGATCGCCTCCGCCACGACACGCCGGACGTCATCGCGCTCGCTCACGTCCGCGACAATCGCCATGGCGCGCCCACCGCAACGTTCCGCCACGGCCGCGAGTGCCTCCCGACGCCTGGCCACCAGCACGACCCGCGCCCCGCGCGCGGCCAGGAGCCCGGCGGTGGCCGCGCCGATGCCGCCACTGGCCCCCGTGATCACCGCGACGAGGTCGTGCGTTGCGGGCGCGGTCATCGCCGTGCGGGCCCGACGATCGGCAACGCCGCGTTTCTGCTCCACTCCTCCCAGGATCCGTCGTACACGGCGGCGTCGTAGCCGAGCAGGCGAGCCGCCACGTACAGGGCGGAGGCCTGCATTCCGATGTGGCAGTACGTGACCACCCGGTTACCGGGTGTCGCGCCGGCGGCGTCGAAGATCCGCTGCAGCGTGGCGACGTCGAGGTAGTCGCCGGATGCGGCGAGCGTGGACGAGTACGGGATGTTGTGGGCACCCGGAATGTGACCAGCGCGCGGCTGCGCGCCGGCCGAAGCGCCGGTGAAGAACTGCGGAAGGCGCGCGTCGAGCAGCGACACGCCGGCATTCGTGCCGTGGTCGCGTACCCAGTCCTCCGTGGCCAGCCGCGTCGCCAGCGGGCGCAGGGTGACGTGGCCGCGGGCCGGCGCCGCAGGGGCCGCGGTCTCTGTGGGACGCTTCGCGGCGCGCCACGCGCCGATACCCCCGTCGAGGAGCGACGTTCGGTCGCCGAGTCCGAAATAGTCGAGTGTGTAGTACAGCCGGGCGGATACCTGGATCGGTCCGCCGGCGATCACGATTCTCGAGTTGTCGCGGACGCCGATGGACGCCAGCGCCTCCGCGGCCTGCTCCGCCGTGGGCAACTGGACCGACAGACCGCCCGGCGTGGACACGGTGTATGCCGTCCACGCGAGCCAGCGGGCGCCGGGCACATGGCCGGCGGCGTAATCCGAGTCCTGCTGGGCAGCGTGGATCACGACGAGGTCCGGGTCGTGCAGGTGCTGCGCGAGCCAGTCGGCGGAAACGAGCACCGGCGCAGCTTGTGCGGCGAGCGGACGGGCCGTCACGACGCCTGCGACTGCGGCAGTGACACCTGCGACGGTGATTGCGGCGGAGGCCATGACGGCAGTGGTCGTGGCCGACCGGATGCGTGCGGGCGGGCGCATGGGTGCGGGGCGGTGGAGGTACGACGAACGGTACTCGGCACACCCGGTGCGGCGCTACGCGGGTGCCGTCGAGGGTGGTCGCGTGTCCGCCACTCCGACACCTCGCGACCGCGCCAACGGGCACTGATCCCGCCCTTTTGGCGTACGATTCGGGGCCTCGAAATTGCACATTGTCCGGTGGACACCTACCCATCGATCCCGTGATCTCTGCCGACAAACTCACCGTCAAGTCCGCCGAAGCGCTCAACGAGGCCGTCGCGTTGGCGCGCTCGAACGGCAACCCGGTGGCACACGACGTGCACCTCTTGCGGGCGCTCCTCGACCAGGACGAGGGGATCGTCACGCCGATCCTCCAGAAGCTCGGCGTGAAGGTCCCGGCGCTGCGCGACGCGCTCGACGCCGAAATTGGCCGTTACGCGAAGCAGACCGACGCCAACCCGACACTCTCCCGCGAGCTGAACGCGGTCATCGACGCGGCCGAAAAGCAGGCCAGGGCGATGGGCGACGAGTACGTCTCGACCGAACACCTGCTGATCGGCCTCGCGACGACGAAGGGCGCCGAGAGCGGTGCGATCCTGAAGGCCGCGGGCGTCACCTCCAAGGGCCTCACCGAGGCGGTAAAGGTCGTGCGGGGCGCATCGAAGGTCACCGACCAGACGCCGGAGAATCAGTTCCAGGCGCTGCAGAAGTTCACGCGCGACCTGACCGAGGCCGCCCGGAAGGGCAAGCTCGATCCGGTGATCGGTCGCGATGAGGAAATCCGGCGCGTGATCCAGGTGCTCTCCCGGCGCACGAAGAACAACCCCGTGCTCATTGGCGAGCCAGGTGTTGGCAAGACGGCCATCGCCGAGGGCCTGGCGCAGCGCATCGTCAACGGCGACGTGCCGGAGTCGCTCAAGAACAAGAGCCTCGTGGCGCTCGACCTGGGGGCCTTGATCGCGGGCGCCAAGTTCCGGGGCGAGTTCGAGGAGCGCCTCAAGGCCGTGCTCAAGGAAATCACGTCGAGTGAGGGCCGCTTTGTGGTTTTCATCGACGAGATGCACACGCTCGTCGGCGCGGGCACGGCCGAGGGTTCGATGGACGCCGGCAACATGCTGAAGCCGCTGCTCGCGCGGGGTGAGTTGCGGGTCGTGGGGGCGACGACGCTCGACGAATACCGCCAGCATATCGAGAAGGACGCCGCGCTCGAGCGCCGGTTCCAGCCCGTGTTCGTCGGCGAGCCGACGGTCGAGAGCACGATCGCCATCCTGCGCGGCCTGAAGGAGCGCTACGAGTCGCACCACGGCGTGCGCATCACGGACGGCGCGATCGTCGCGGCGGCGACACTCTCGAACCGCTACATCGGCGACCGGTTCCTGCCGGACAAGGCGATCGACCTCGTGGACGAGGCGGCGTCGCGCCTGCGCATCGAGATCGATTCGGTGCCGCAGGAGATCGACGAGGTGGAGCGCCGCACGGTGCAGCTCGAGATCGAGCGCACGGCCATGCAGAAGGAGAAGGACGCCGCCGCGAAGGAACGCCGGGCGGCGCTCGAGAAGGAGATCGCCGAGCTCAGGGAGAAGAGTTCGGCGATGCGTGCGCAGTGGCAGATGGAAAAGAACGTCCTGGGCGACGTGGGACGGCTGAAGCAGCAGATTGAGGAAGCCCGAACCGAGGCCGACCGCGCCACGCGCGCCGGCGACCTGGAACAGGCGGCCAAGATCCAGTACGGCGAGATCCCGAACCTCGAGAGGCAGCTGAAGGACACGGAGGCGCGTCTCGCGTCGCAGCAGGAGGGCGGCGCGCGGTTCCTCCAGGAGGAGGTCACGGCCGACGACATCGCCGAGATCGTGGCGAAGTGGACCGGCATCCCCGTGAGCCGCATGATGGAGAGCGAGAAGGAGCGACTCACGAAACTGCATGAGGAACTGGCGCGCCGGGTGATCGGCCAGCCCGAGGCGGTGCAGGCCGTGGCCGACGCCGTTCGCCGCTCCCGCGCGGGCCTCCAGGACCCGAACCGGCCCATCGGTTCGTTCATCTTCCTCGGCCCCACCGGCGTGGGCAAGACGGAAACGGCGCGTGCGCTCGCGGAGTTCCTGTTCGACGATGAGCAGGCCATGGTGCGCATCGACATGTCCGAGTACATGGAGAAGCACGCGGTGGCGCGGCTCATCGGCGCGCCCCCGGGGTACGTCGGCTACGACGAGGGCGGCCAGCTCACCGAGGCCGTGCGGCGACGCCCGTACGCGGTCATCCTCTTCGACGAGATCGAGAAGGCGCATCCGGACGTGTTCAACGTGCTCCTCCAGATCCTCGACGACGGCCGCCTCACCGACTCGCAGGGGCGGACGGTGGACTTCAAGAACACCGTGATCATCATGACGTCGAACGTCGGCAGCCACATGATCCTGGAGGCCGCCGGCTCGGACGACTGGGCTGGCGTCGAGAAACAGGTGCTGCTCGCCTTGCGGCAGCAGTTCCGGCCGGAGTTCCTCAACCGCGTGGACGACATCATCGTATTCCACCCGCTCGGCAAGGGCGAAATCGGCCGGATCGTCGAACTGCAGTTGCAGCGTCTCGAGAAGCTGCTCGCCGAACAGAAGCTCACGCTGGAGCTGACGCCCGAGGCGCGCGCGCTGCTGGCGAACGAGGGCTACGACCCCGCGTTTGGCGCCCGGCCCCTCAAGCGCACGATCCAGCGCCTCGTGCAGAACCCGCTGGCGCTGGCTGTGCTCGACGGACGGTTCGCGCCCGGCGATCGCATCCGCGCCGTTCCGGAGGGCGACACGCTCCGTTTCGAGACGGTCGCCGGCTGACGGGCTACTGCGTCCGGACGAGCATCAGGTCCACCGCGTCGGCGCCGCCGGCGCCGCTGAACGTCACGGCGATGGCACCCGTGGCGCCTCCCGCCACGCGGAAGCGCACCACCGAACTGCCGCCCGGCACCAGCGCGATGGTCACGTTCGACCCGCCCGGCAGTGCCCGTGATGTAAGCGGGTACTTCGAGGAGTTCGCCGTGAAGTGCGGCAGCCAGTCACGGTAGTTCCAGGTCGGATAGGTGTATGTCCCGGTCACGCCCACGGCGTCGTCCGTGAAGTTCGCCACGGCCGCGCCGCGCAGTGCTCCGGCGAGTCCCCCAACCGAGCTGAACACGGTGTTGAAGTTGGGGATGCCCTCCGTGGTCGCGTTGACGAGCGCCCGCAGGTACGTCTCCGGGGCGTTGGGCGACTGGTCCAGCGCATACCGGAGCAGCGCGCACGCCGCACCACGGGTCGTCAGTTCCACCTGAGGGTCCGTGGGCGCGTAGGCCGTGCTCGTCTCGACGGTCGAGAGGTAGCTCGAGAAGTCGAAGAGGTTGTCCGATTCGTAGGACTGCATGGCCGCCAGGCGCGTGCCGGTGGCCGTTGAGGTCGCGAAGGTCAGGTCGGACTTTGGCGTCAGCCCCGCCACGTGGAGGTACAGGATTTCCTGCGCGAGGTGGCTCATCGCCTCGTTGAGCCAGTCTTCCTCGTCGTTCACCAGGGCCGTGGTCACGTAGAACCGCCGCGACGCGTTGATCAGGTGCTGGAATTCGTGGATGGTCGTCCCGATGACGTCCGACACCAGCGTGCTCTTGCTCGTGAAGAACCCGTTGTACACCTGGTTCGGGTCCACCACCGGCAGGTAGAACATCTCCGCCTCGTTGCTGGTCGGGCAGTCGACGCCCACGGACGCGTTGGCCGTGTGGGGATACAGGTCGCGTTCGTAGAAGAACCCTTCGATGACGCTCGTGCTGCTCTTCGCCGTGAGCGCGTTGACGGCTGGCGTGAAGAAGAGCACGATGCGGCCGTTCTGGTCGATGTCCGCCGGCGCGCCGAACGACGTGGTGTCGAGGGCGAACACGAGCGTGTCGAACGTGGCAGCGACGTTCTGGTAGTCCGTGGCCGTGAACCCGCCGGCGGGGCGCAGCGTGTCTTCGACAATGATCGCCGAGTTCGACACCGCCACGACGCGGGACGGGCGTGGCGTTGACGTCGGGCCGCACGCGCTGTTCACGCTCGCGTTCAGAGTGACGATGGACCCGATGGCGGGAGGCGTGCTCCCGGTAAGCCCGACGACTGCCGCTCGCGGCGTGCGCGTGATGCCACTCGCCCGGGCGCGGAGCAGGGCCGCCGCCCGCAGGCCGCTGGTCTGTGCCCGGAGTGTCGCTTCGAACGCGTAGTCGCGCGGCATGTGCCCCTCCACCGCCTGGGCCGATGCCACCAGCGACGGGTCCGCGAGACCGAGGACCTGGGCTGCCATGAGGCTCGCCGCCGCCGGGAGACCCGTGGCGACCGAAGTGTTCGCCGCCGCGAGCGAAACCGTCTCGGACAGGCGCGACGCCGAA
This sequence comes from uncultured Gemmatimonas sp., assembly GCA_964556915.1. GTDB lineage: Bacteria > Gemmatimonadota > Gemmatimonadetes > Gemmatimonadales > Gemmatimonadaceae > Fen-1231. The sequence goes on along the minus strand of CAZKYG010000077.1, from coordinate 12,363 downwards.
GTGTTCACCGGGATGAGCGCGTACTCCGCGCCCGACGTGCCGCCGGAAACGCATAGCGTAGTTCGGCTGCCGCCGGTGAGCTGCTGCACCTGGCCGTTCGTGAGCGTGAGGGGCTGCACGCCGTCGCAACTGGCCGCGGACGCGGCGACCGTGATCACTACCGTCCCCGACTTGCCTTCGGACGTTGCGGTGATGACCGCGGCGCCGGCGGCCACGCCCGTGACGGTCCCGGACGAGGACACCGTGGCCACTCCCGTCGCACCGCTCGTGAAGCTGATCGTACGGCCGGTGAGGACATTTCCGTTCGCGTCGCGCGTCGTGGCGGTGACCGTCGTGGTCGCGCCGATGGCGATGGACGTCGCTGCGGCGGACACGGACACGGAGGCGACCGGCACAGGGCCGGTGGCGTCCTTTCCACCACTGCACGCGGCGGCGAGGAGGAGCAGGGGAACGGCGGCGCGACGAAGCATCGTTGGCTGGGAAGTTGGGTGAGGCGCGGGTCGGCTCCGACCGGTCCGGCCGAACATATTGTGTGAGACGTCCATCCCTCTACCCCGTAAATGTCCGTTCCGCCCACCCCGACGCCAGCCACGACGCGTGGCACCGAGGACGCCGCCTGGATGGCCGAGGCCCTGGCCGTCGCGGAGGCCGCGGGCGCGGCCGGCGAAGTGCCCGTGGGTGCGGTCGTCGTGTGCGGCGGCGAGCGCGTGGCCGCCGCGGGCAACGCCATGCGGAGCGAGGGGGCGACGGGTCACGCGGAAATGCGGGCGATCGCCGCGGCCCTCGCCGCGCGCGGGTCGGAGCGCCTCGACGGCTGCACGCTGTACGTCACGCTGGAGCCCTGCGCCATGTGCGCCGGGGCGATCGTCCTTGCCCGGTTCGCCCGGGTGGTCTTCGGGGCGTGGGATGAAAAGGCGGGGATGGGAGGTTCGGTGGGCGACATCCTCCGGCATCCGCGCCTCAACCACGCGCCCGAGGTTCAGGCGGGGGTGCTGGCGGTGGAGTCGGCGGCGCTGTTGCAGCGATTCTTCCAGGAACGTCGGACCCGGGCGACGGGAGAGCCTCGATGAGGTCCGGGTCGGGCACGGGGCGTCCGAAGACGAACCCCGGCACCAGCGTGCCCACGACGGCGTAGATCGTCAGGGCGCCGAACATCCAGTCGGGCGACGCGAATCCTTCCGTGCGCAGGATGCCGGCCAGGACGAGGGTGAACACGAGCGTGGGCAGCAGCGGCGTGGCCACCCGCGTGGTGGACCGCCACTCCTCGCGGAGCGAGACGCGCCGGTGCAACACGACGCTGAGGAGGCGCAGCGGCTGCACGATGGCCACGAGGGCGACGGCGCCGAGCACGGCCACAGGCGTGAGATCCGTGGAGCTCACGTGCAGGCCGGCGCCAAAGAAGTAGAACGGCACGAAGAAGCTGGCGAACACCTCCACGGACCGCAGCATGGTGTCGGAGGTGAGCGACGGCAGCTCACGCCGGAACCGGTGGGCCACCACCCCCACCAGGAACGCACCGACCAGGTAGTACACGCCGAGGCTGCGGGTGACGAACGCGCAGAAGAGCGCCACGATGAGCAGGAACGCGAACTCTGATTTCGGCGCGAATGGCAGGATCACGCGCGCGAAGAACCGGAAGATCAACGGTACCGCGATCACGAGGGCCACGAGGGCGGCGGTCGCGACGCCGAGCTGGGTGGCCGTGCGGCTCTGAAGCGTGATGAAGAGCACCGCGAGGGCCACCACCTCGGTGCCCACGGCCTTGGACTTGATCCAGAACTGTTCGCGTGCGTTCAGCCCGAAGCCGGGCAGGGAGTCGAGGATGAATCCCGTGGACGGCGTGGCGACGGCCAGGGCCACGAGAACGGCGGCACGGACCGACGGGACGAACGTCAGGGTGAGCAGGTAGGTAATGAGGGCCAGCAAGCCGAGCTGGATGATGAGGTGCTGCGCGAGCACGCCGCGGGCTTCCTTGAGCTCGTCGAAGTCCACGTCGAGTCCCGCGAACAGGAACAAGGCGACGATCCCGAGGGCGGAGAACAGCTCGACGGTGGCGTCGTGCGTGAACGCATGCATGCCGATGCCGACCGCCGCGCCCAGCACGAGGCTCGTCACCGCGCTCGGCAGCCGAAACCGTTGCAGCATCTTGGGGACGACGAACAGCCCGAACACGAGGAGGAGGTACGTCACCTCGGCCGAGGGCGTCGGGATGGCGAAGTCAGGACGCGGAGCGGGCGGCATGCCCCAAGCTACCCCGCGCCCCGGGCGGGAGGCCACGGCCGTTCGCGTTGACTGAGCGGTTCGCGGCCGATATCTATTCGTGCTCCCATGCAGTGTTGGACAGGTGGCCGAGTGGCTGAAGGCACCGGTCTCGAAAACCGGCATACCGGAAACGGTATCGTGAGTTCGAATCTCACCCTGTCCGTGGAGAAGGCAGACGGCGGAATGCAGGAGGCGGAGAACGCCCGCTGACATCTGCCCTCTGCCTTCTGCGTTCTCAGTGGGGACGGGTGGCCGAGTGGTTTAAGGCGCAGGCCTGGAAAGCTTGTGTACGCTAAAAACGTACCGTGGGTTCGAATCCCACCCCGTCCGTTGTCGCGGCCGTGACGCGCGCGTTACGTGCGCGGCAAACGATTTTGACGCGGCGGGGTTCTAATCCAGTGAACCGATACGAGCACACGTTCACATGCGACAGAATCCCAACGACGACAGCACGGTGGTCACGAGCGGCGGCACGTTCTGCGTCTTCGACGAGCGCGGACGGCTGATCGGCACGATCACGCGTCCGGTCGAGCGGCACCCGATCGGCCCGGGGCGCGAGAAGGTCTACCTCGCCCGCCCGGCAGACGCGCAGCGTGCGGCGTAGCTAGCTAGCTTTGCGGGCGCATGCGCCCGCCATCGTCCCCGCGCGACCTGCGCATCCTGCGCGCCATCCTGGGCGCGTACCTCGCCGCGGCGGTCGTGATCGCGGTTCAGCGCACCATTCTCTCGCGCGAAAACAACTTCTACATCTTCCGCGCGGCATGGGCGCACCTGCGCTCCGGTGCCGACCTGTACGCGGCCTACCCGCAGCTGCACTCGGATTACTTCAAGTACAGCCCGACCTTCGCGTTCCTCTTCGCGCCGTTCGCGGTGCTGCCGCCGACGGCCGGGTATGCGCTCTGGGCCGCCGTCTCCGCGTTCGCCGTCTGGTACGGCGTCACGCAGGTACTGCCGCCGCGGGCGGCCATCGTTGCCCTGGCCATCGCCGCGCTTGGGGTGGTGGGCGACCTGCAGCGCGCCCAGAGCAACACGGTGGTCACGGGCCTCATGATCCTTTCCTGGGCGTGGCTCGAGCGGGACCGCCAGGTGTCGGCCGCCACAGCCGTGGCGGCCGGCGCGTTCGTCAAGCTGTTTCCGCTGGCCGCTGGCATGGGCGCGCTCCTCCACCGGCGGTGGCTCCGGTTCTGCCTGATCCTCGTCGTCGTGATCGTCGTCGGCGCCGCGCTGCCCCTCGTGGCGACCTCCGCCGAAGCCCTGCGGCACCAGTACGCCTCGTGGTACGCCATCGAGTCCGCGGATGCGGTGCCGCAAGGACGCTACGGCACCGCGGCCGCCGGCCTCTACGCCGGGCTGATGGGGCTGGTACGCGCCTGGTTCGGCGTGGACTGGCCGCACTGGCCGATGCAACTCGCCGGGCTCGCGATCCTGCTCTTGCCGCTCGTGCATCGCGCGCGGTACGCCGAGCGCGCGTTCCGCGTCCAGCTGCTCGGCAGCCTGCTCGTGTTCTGCGTGCTGTTCAACCACCAGGCCGAGTCGCCCTCGTACTCGATCGCGATGACGGGTGCTTCGCTCTGGTTCGCCGCTGCCGCGCCCGCGCGCTGGCGCACGGCCCTCGTCGTCGCGTGCTATGCGATGGTGAACCTCGGCTCGACCGACCTCATGCCGAAGGCGCTCGCGCAGGCGTACTACGTGCCCTACATGCTCAAGACCGTAATGCTCGTGCCGCTGTGGATCGTCATGCAGCTGGAGCTGCACGGCGTCATCGCGAACCCGGGAGCGTCAGAGCTCGCCGAAATGGATGAGCCGGACGTCGGCCGCGCGGAGACGGTCGCGCACGGCGGCTGAGCACAGGGCCGCGAGCTCGCGCTCGCGCTGCCAGGTGTAGCCGTCCACCGACGCCAGCGCGGCGTCCACGTGGCCCGGGTGGACCATCATCTCGACCGAGCCCGCGGGCAGGCGGCCGAGCACGGCGGCGAGCTGCGACTCGAACCGCTCGCCGCCCTGCATGGACACGCCGATGAAATGGTCTGGCGCGTGCGTGCGCGGCGCCCACGCGGACGTCGCGCGCCACGCCCACGCGATCACGCCGCGATGCACCTGCGACGCGATGTCGTTCGGGAAGCGCCGGTGGGATTCCACCGGCCGCCGGAGCGGAAGTCCGCGGCGGCGCGCCACGCGCGCCACCGCGCCGCGCACCACGGGGAGCGCATGCGTGTGGCGGTGAGAGTCGATGTGCGTGGGCGTCACGCCGAGCGCGGCGATCGCGGCCAGCTGCGCCTCGCACTCCGCCTCGACCTCGGCGGCGTCGAGGCGGGCGCCGAGCGCGCGGGCCACCAGCGCGGTGAGGGGGAGGAACCGCCCCGTCCGCCGATCCACGGTCGTGACGCCCGCGACGAGGGGCGCGCCGACCAGCAGGTTGAAGTGCAGCCCGACCCCAAGCGCCGGCAGGGCCGCGAGACGCTCGGCGGCGTCGTGCCAACCCGGGCACTGCACCATCATGGAAGTGGAGGACACCGTCCCGAACGCGTGGGCGTCGGCGATGCCCGCGTTCACGCCCGGCGCGATGCCGAAATCGTCGGCGTTGACGATGAGGCGCGTGCGCGGCCCCTCACGCGGCGCCGCACGCGGCGCCGCACGCGGCGCCTCACGCCGCGCCGTCACCGGTAGCGCCCGCGCATCTGGTTAAGCCGGATGGACAGCAGGTCCAGGGCCATCTGCATCGCGCTGCGCACGAAGTTCACCGTGGTCGGTTCCTCGTCGTAACGGAAATGCACGGCCGTCTGACGCACGGCGAACCCATGGTGCTGCGCGATGAACAGGGCTTCCACGTCGAACCCGAACCGCGGGATGGTGAGCCTCGAAAAGACCACCTCCGCGGCCCGGGCGGTGAATCCCTTGAGCCCGGCCTGCGTGTCGAGCACGTCCTTCAGCAGGAACGACCGCACCATCAGGTTGAAGGTGCGGCTCATGAGGTGGCGCGTGTACAGGTAGTGGAAGAACGAGGGGCTCATCAGGTAGCGCGACGCGGGAAGCACGCGGCACGCGATGGCGACGTCGGCGCCGGACTCGAGATCGGCCACGATCTTTCCGATCTCCGGTGGCGGATACGCGAGGTCGGCGTCCGTGAACACGCGGAGTGCGCCTCGGGCGGCGCGCATGCCGCGGGCCACACCCGCGCCCTTGCCCATGTTGCGCTCGTTGCGGATCACCCGCGTGCCGGGGCGCGACGCCGCGAAGGCGGTGAGAACGTCTGCGGCCGGCTGGCGCGAACAATCGTCCACCAGCACGAGTTCCGTCGTGTACGGTTGGGCGTCAAGCCATGCGGCGAGCTGGGCGAGGGCGCCGGGCAACCGGTCCTCGCCGTTGTAGACCGGGACGATGACCGACAGGCGGGGCTCGGCGGCCGGTGGCTCGGGCGGTGCGCCCGACGGGGGAGGATACTGGTGCACGCGCCGGTAAGCTCGCCCGGGAATGCGATGCGGGCAACGGCTGTCGCCCGCGCGCGCACCCGCCCATATTTCGCTCCCGACATGGCATCCACCCGGTCGGTCGTCCTGAACGCGAAGGCGTTGGAGCGCACGCTGTTGCGCATGGCGGACGAGATTGTCGAGCGCAACGACGGTACGGACGACCTGGTCCTGGTCGGCATCCAGCGGCGCGGCGTGCAGGTGGCGGACCGGATCGGGGCGATCATCGCCGAGCGCGAGGGGGTGACCGTGCCGCGCGGCGCCCTGGACATCACGCTCTATCGCGACGACCTGCAGACCGTGGGTCCGCGCCCCGTGGTGGGCCGAACGGAGATCCCGTTTGCGCTCGACGGCAAGCGCGTCGTGATCGTGGACGACGTGCTGTTCACGGGCCGCACGGTGCGCGCCGCGCTGAACGAGCTGGCCGATTTCGGGCGCGCGGCGCGCGTGAGCCTGGCGGTGGTGATCGACCGGGGCGGCCGCGAGCTGCCAATCCACCCCGACATCGTGGGCAAGCACATCGAGGCGCCAGCGGGCGCGCGCGTGGACGTGCTCGTGCGCGAGGTGGACGGCCACGACGAGGTGATCCTCGAGCACGGTGCCGGGGCGTGACGTCGTCGCTCGGCAAGGACCTGCTCGGGCTCGAGCGGCTCTCCGCCGAACAGATTGCGTTGATCCTCGACACCGCCGAGCCGCTCCGCGAGATCTCGGAGCGGGCGATCAAGAAGGTGCCGACGCTGCGCGGCGCCACCATCGTCAACCTCTTCTTCGAGGCGTCCACGCGGACGCGCATCTCGTTCGAGTTCGCCGAGAAACGCATGTCAGCCGACACGGTGAACGTGGCGGCGGCGGGGTCGAGCATCACGAAGGGCGAGACACTCGTCGACACGGCACGGAACCTCGAGGCGATGAAGATCGACATGGTGGTGATCCGCCATGCGTCGTCGGGCGCGGCGCAGTTCCTCGCCGAGCGCATCGAGTCGAACGTCATCAACGCGGGCGACGGCACGCACGAGCATCCCACGCAGGGGCTGCTCGACCTCCTCACGCTCCGCCAGCGCTGGGGCAGCGTCGCCGGGCGCCGCGTGTGCATCTGCGGCGACGTGCTGCATTCGCGCGTGGCACGGTCGAACATCTGGGGCCTCACCAAGCTCGGGGCCGAGGTCGCGGTTTGCGGCCCGCGCTCGCTCCTGCCGAGCGCCATCGCCGAACTCGGCGTGACCGTGTTCGACCGGATCGAGGCGGCCATCGAATGGGCCGACGCCCTCAACGTGCTGCGCCTGCAGCTCGAGCGGATGACGGGAGGGTACATCCCGTCGCTGCGCGAGTACAACCGCGTGTTCGGCGTCACGCGCGAGCGACTCGAACGCGCCCCGCGCGACATCCTCATCCTCCATCCCGGTCCCATGAATCGCGGCGTCGAAATCGACTCCGACGTGGCGGACGGTCCGCACAGCGTCATCCTTGACCAGGTCACCAACGGCGTCGCGGTGCGCATGGCCGTCCTGTATTTGCTCGCCGGGAACTCGCCGAAGCTGGCCGAGGCCGCCAAGGGGGGCGCGTGAGCGTCCGCGACATCCTGCTCACCGGCGGCCGGCTGCTGGATCCGTCCACGGGACTCGACAGCGTCGGTGATCTGTTGCTCCGCGACGGCAAGGTGGAAAGCGCGGGCGGCACGATCGGCCGCCCCGACGGCGCGGACGTGGTCGACTGCCGTGGGCTGACGGTGGCGCCGGGGTTCATCGACGTCCATTGCCACCTGCGCGAGCCGGGCCGCGAGGACGTCGAGACGGTGGCGACCGGGGCGCGCGCTGCCGCGGCCGGTGGCATCACGGCCGTGTGCGCCATGCCGAACACCGACCCGGTCACGGACAACCAGGCCGCCGTGGGCTTCGTGCTCAAGCAGGGCAAGGCGGCGGGCGCGTCGCGCGTGCATCCGATCGGCGCGATCTCCATCGGCCAGAAGGGCGAACGGCTCGCCGAATTCGGCGAGATGGTCGGCGCGGGGGCGGTGGCCGTGAGCGACGACGGCAAGCCGGTCGTGAGCTCGCAGCTGATGCGCACCGCGCTGGAGTACGCGCGCGCGTTCGAGATCCCGGTGGCGGACCATTGCGAGGATCCCACCCTCGCCGCCGGTGGCGCGATGAACGAGGGCGTGGTCTCGGCGCGCCTGGGGTTGCGCGGCATCCCCAGCGAGGCCGAGGAGATCATGGCCATCCGCGACATCCTGCTGGCTCGTCGCACGGGGGGGCACGTGCACCTCTGCCACATGAGCACCAAGGGGTCGGTGGAGCTGATCCGCTGGGGCAAGGAACGTGGCATTCGCGTCACGGCCGAAGCGTGCCCGCACCATCTCTCGCTGACGGAAGAGACGGTGGAGGGCTACAACACCAACGCCAAGATGAACCCGCCGTTGCGCACGGCTGCGGACGTGGAGGCGGTGCGCGACGCGGTGCGGGACGGGACGATCGACCTGTTGGCGACCGACCACGCGCCGCACCACGCCGACGAGAAGCAGGCCGCCTTCGCCGACGCCCCGAACGGAATCATCGGCCTCGAGACCTGCCTCGCGGTGAACATCACCTGGCTCGTGAAGCCCGGCGTGATCTCGCTCCCGACGCTCGTCGAACGCATGTCGTGCGCTCCGGCGCGCCTGTTCCGGCTGCCCGGCGGCACGTTCGCCCGGGGCGCCGTGGCCGACGTCACGGTCTTCGACCCGGCGCGCGAGTGGACGGTCGAGCCGGCGGCGTTCCGAACGAAGGGACGGAACACGCCGTATGTTGGGGCCGTGCTCACGGGCCGGACGGTGCGCACGATCGTGGGCGGCGTGTCGGTCTACCAGCTCGCCGGCTGAGACGCGGCCCGGTCACCCGTTGCGCTGGCCGGTGCCGCGTCCCCGGGGTGCGCGATTTTCAGCCAGTGTGCATATCTTGCTGGCGTGACCGAATTGCACTCCTCGACCGTCCCTGTATTGGAGGCGTGTCACGGGCGGTCGCCATTCCGCGAACGAACGTGCCGCTTCGTCACGCCCTGATCGGATGAACTGACGCATGGCTGAGTCGCGGTCCACCCGCAAGAAAGACATCGAGGCGCTGCTGGCCGAGCGCAAGAAGTTCGAGGCCTGGCTCGCGCAGCTCGAGGGGCGGCGCGGCGCCGCCGCGGCCCACGTATTCGAGCGCGTCCATGCGGACTATACGACGCGCCTCGAATCCGTGCGCGAGCAGCTGGCCGGCATGGCCGACGGCCTGAAGGAGATGCTGACCGACCTGGAGGCGCGGCTCGCGGACGAACAGCGCGCGGTGAGCGAGAAGAGTGATGCGCGGGCGGAGGCGGAGTTGCGGGCCCTGGTCGGCGAGTTCGACGACAGGGCGTGGGACGCCACGCGAGGCGAACTCGATGGCGAGATCGCGACGCTGCGGAAGAAGTTCGACGCCACGGAACGCGAGCTGGCGCACCTGAAGGAGCTGCTCGACAGCATTCTGGTCGCCCCCACCGCGCCGCGGGCGTCGGTGCTGCGCGCCGCGGTCGAGTCGGTGGAGGGTGACCTCGCGCAGGCCGGTCGCGATGCGGCGGCGTCGGATGGCGATGTGGACGACCCGTCGACGCCGGCGAGCGCGGATGAGTCCACGAACGCGGGCGTGGTGGAAAGCGTGGGCGAAGCGGAGTTGGCGCCGGAGGGCGATCCGGCCGCAGGCGAGCCGATGGCCGTCGCTGAAACTGGCGATTCGGCGGGCGCGGAGCAGCTGCCGAACGCCGAGGCGTCGATCGTCGAGATCGAGGCGCTCACCGTGGACCTTTCGTCGGGCGCGCTGGATCCGGAGCCGGCCGCGACAGAGTCACCCGCGGTCGCCCCGCCCGCATCTGCGGCGTTCGACGAGCTCGCATTTCTGCGCTCGGTGGCCGCCACGCCCACGAACCCGCGCGGGTCGTCGTCGGTCGGTGCGAGGTCCCCGGCGGCGCCGGCGGCCAAGCGGGGGAGTGCGGCGAGCCAACCGCTGGCCGAGTCGCCGAGTGGGCCGCGCGAGCCGGCGGTGCCGCCGGCCGGCGACGATCTCCCTGCGTCGCCGCTCGGAGCGCCAACGCCGCGCACGTCGCAAGCCGTGCGCACGCTCAAGTGCCAGGAGTGCGGCACGCTGAACTTCCCGACCGAGTGGTACTGCGAGCGCTGTGGAGGCGAGCTGGCCGCCTTCTGACGGGCAGGGGCTGGGGGCTCGGGAGGAAACGCAGGCGCTGGGTGCGGGTGCCGCGACTCCCGGGAAGAGAAACAGGCCGCGACGGCGGAGTCGCGGCCTGCTGAAGTGCTGCCGAGCGGACCCCGCTACTTCGCGAGGTGGCTCTTCTGGCGTCCGGCGGCGTTCGGGTGAATCAGGCCCTTGCGCGCGGCGCGGTCGAGCAGGCTCGTCGCATGCTTCTTGTCGGCCGGCGAGGCGTCGGCGGCCTGGGCCTTCTTGACGGCGGTGCGGAGGGCGGCGCGCTGCGCGCGATTGCGCGCGGCCGCGGCGCGGGACTTCCGCATGTTCTTCTTCGCGGACTGAATGCGTGGCACGAATCTGATCCCGGAGGCTGCGTTCTGGTGGGCGCCGGACTGGCGTCGGCGCGAAGATGGAAACGCCCGCGACACGGTCGCGGGCGAGAGAAGAAGCTACCGGACCCACCGAGGCAAAGTCAAGGCGCCACAACGGTTTTGACTCCCCCCAACGCCGTACCTAGCTTTCCAGTCGCTGACCGCCGGATTTCGTTCAATCGAGGTGTCTCGCCGGGCGTGGAAAAGTTCTCGCTGTTCGTGCTCGTTGCGCCGATGCTCCTCCTGTCGATGGTGGCGCACGAGTATGCCCACGGCTACGCGGCGCTCCGGCAGGGTGACGACACGGCGCTGTCGCTGGGCCGTCTCACGTGGAATCCGCTGAAGCACATTGACCCGTGGCTGACGGTGATCATGCCGCTCGTCAGCTTCTTCGTGGCGGGCATCGCGTTCGGTGGCGCCAAGCCGGTCCCGGTCGACCCGCGGCGCTACCGCAACTACGTGCGGGGCGACATCATCGTGTCGCTCGCCGGCATCGCGACGAACCTGGCCCTCGCCGTGCTCCTGCTGCCGCTGGTGATCGGGCTTGGCGTGCTCGAGCGACAGGCGCCGGCGCTCGGCGACTCGGTGTCGCTGCTGCAGATCATGCTCCTGTACGGGATCACGATCAACCTGGTCCTCGCGTCGTTCAACCTGATCCCGATCCCGCCGCTCGACGGGTGGCACGTGGTGAAGCACCTGTTGCCGTTTCGCGCGGCGCTCGCGTACCAGCGCCTCGGGCGCTACGGGCTGCTGATCGTGTTCCTGCTGGTCGGCATCGGCCGTCCGCTGCTGACGGCGTGGATGGCGCCGGCATTCCGGCTGAACGACTGGGCGCTGCGCGTCGCGGCGCCGTACGTCGAGCTTGGCCGGTGGGCGTCGCTGGTGGGCGGGCCATGACGTCGCCGCAGGCGCCCGTGCCGGGTGTGGCGTCGGGCGACGGTCCCGCGACGTTCGTCGTGGAGCTCACGGCGTTCAACGGGCCGCTCGACCTGCTGCTCTCGCTGATTCGCGACGAGAAGATCGACATCTACGACATCCCGATCGCGCACATCTGCACGCAGTTCCTCGCGAAAATGCACGAACTGGCGCTGAATGACGCGGCCGAGTACCTGGAGATGGCGGCGCGGTTGGTTCGGATCAAGGCGCTGATGTTGCTGCCACGGCACGAGGGCGTGGAAGGGTGGGAGGACCCGCGCGCGGAACTGGTGCGGCGGCTCCTCGAGTACCAGCAGATGCGCGAGATCGTCGACGTTCTCGAGCGGCTGGGCGAGGACCGGCGCAATCGTTTCGCGCGCGCCTGGTCGCCGGCGCTCACGGCGCCGCCGCAGGCGCCGCTGGCTCTTTCGCTCGTCGAGCTCCTCGCCGCCGTGGATCGCGTGCTGCGCGTGTCGAAGGACCCGGGCATGCACGACGTGGTCCCGCGCGCCCTCGACGTGGACGGTGCGATCGCCATCGTGCGTGCGGTGCTCGCGTTGCGGGCTGAGGCGCGTTGGCGCGACGTGGTGCGCGCGGATGCGGAACCGTGGGAAGTGCTGTCGGCGCTGCTGGCCCTGCTGGAACTGGCCCGGCGCAGCGAGCTGAGGCTCGCGCAACCCCGACCTTTTGCAGACGTGGAGATCCGTCGTGAACTCGCTGGCGAAGCTGCTTGAGGCCGCGCTCTTCGCGAGCCCGCGGCCCATCCCGACCGAAGAGCTCGCCGCGCTTGACGAGGAGGCGTCGCGGGCCGCGATCCAGTCCGCGCTGGACGAACTGCGCGAGCACTACAACGTGGATGGCCACGGTGTGGAGCTCGTGGAGCAGGGCGGTGGCTGGCAGATCCTCACGCGGCCCGAGTACACCGAAGCGATCGAGCGCGCGCAAATGGCGGTGCGGCCGCACCGGCTCTCGGGCGCGGCGCTGGAAACCCTGGCCATCATCGCCTACCGCCAGCCGATCGGCCGGGCCGAAATCGCCGAGATTCGGGGCGTGGACGTGGGTGCGATCCTGAAGTCGCTGCTCGAGCGCGGGCTTATCGAGGTGACGGCGCGCGGCGAGGGGCTTGGCCGCCCGCTGCTGTACGGCACGACGCCG
>CAZKYG010000076.1:0-11220 GCA_964556915.1 uncultured Gemmatimonas sp. | reverse complement strand
GCACGGCGGGCGTGCCGCGGTCGTCGATCACGAGCGTCATGCCCGGCCGGATCACGCCCGCCGTGCGCTGCTCGGGCCCGAGGCCGTGCGGCTCCGCCGGCCCGCACGCGGCCACCGCGGCACCGAGCGCCAGCGCGGCCGCGAAGCGTCCGTTGGCAAGGACGCGGACGGGATGGCGCATGGTGACGCAGTCTAGCACGCGCGGGTGCCGGCCTGCACTCGGGGCCGTGCGTGCCGACGCGCCCGCGCGGTAGATTGCAGTGCTGCGCCGCGGCCCCCGGGCGACGCGCCAGCTTTCACTCCCCTTCCCGAGCGCCGTCATGTCCGCACCGTCGAACGCCGTTCGCCGCCTCGGCCCCGCCGTCAACGAACCCATCCGCTCGTATGCCCCCGGCACCGCCGAGCGCGCCGAACTCAAGGCCCGCCTCGCCGCGATGGAGAAGGAACGACCGGAGATTCCGCTCGTCATCGGCGGCAGGGAAATCCATACGGGCGACGTGGCGCGCGCCACGTCGCCACACAAGCATCGCCACGTCACCGCCACGTGGCACAAGGCCCGCGCGAAGGACGTGGCGGCCGCGATCCGCGCCGCGCAATCGGCGCAGCGGGACTGGGCGTCGTGGCGCTGGGAGGACCGCGCGGCCGTGCTGCTCCGGGCGGCCGACCTGCTCGCCACGAAATACCGCAGCACGCTCAATGCCGCCACCATGCTCGGCCAGTCGAAGACGGCGTTCCAGGCCGAGATCGACTCCGCGTGCGAACTCATCGACTTCTGGCGCTTCAACGTGCAGTTCGCCGGCGAGATCTACGCCGAGCAGCCGCTGCAGTCGCCCGGCATGTCGAACGCGCTCGACTACCGCGGCCTCGAAGGGTTCGTGTACGCGGTGACGCCGTTCAACTTCACGGCCATCGGCGGCAACCTGCCGACGGCCCCCGCGCTGATGGGATGCACGGTGATCTGGAAGCCGTCGAACACGGCAATCCTCTCGGCCTGGCACACCATGCAGATCCTGCGCGAGGCCGGCCTTCCGGACGGCGTGATCAACTTCGTTCCGGGCGACCCCGCGCCGATCACGGACCAGCTGCTGGCCCACCGCGACTTCGGCGGCATCCACTTCACGGGCAGCACCGCCGTGTTCAACGCGATGTGGGGCACGATCGGCCGCAACATCGGCGGCTACCGCTCGTATCCGCGCATCGTCGGCGAGACGGGCGGCAAGGACTTCATCGTGGCGCACCCGTCGGCCGACCCCGCGGCGCTCGCCGTGGCGATCGTGCGCGGCGGGTTCGAGTTCCAGGGCCAGAAGTGCTCGGCCGCGAGCCGCGTGTACGTGCCGAAATCCCTGTGGAACGACGTGCGCGACCGGGTCGTGGCGATGGTGAAGACCATCCGCATGGGCGACCCCGCCGATTTCCGGAATTTCATGGGCGCGGTGATCGACCAGAAGGCGTTCGACCGCATCAGCGGCTACCTCGCCGACGCGAAGCGGAAGGCGAAGGTCATCTGCGGCGGCGGCGCCAACGGCAAGACGGGCTGGTTCATCGAACCGACGCTCGTCGAGACGAAGGACCCCGGCTACCGCCTGATGTGCGAGGAGATCTTCGGGCCGGTGGTGACGGCGTACGCCTACCCCGACGCGAAATGGAAGGAGACGCTGCGCACGGTGGACGCCACGTCGCCGTACGCGCTGACCGGGGCCGTGTTCGCCCGCGACGGCGCGGCCATCGCCTACGCGCACACGATCCTGCGCAATGCCGCCGGCAACTTCTACGTGAACGACAAGCCCACCGGCGCCGTGGTGGGCCAGCAGCCGTTCGGCGGCGCGCGCGCCTCGGGCACGAACGACAAGGCGGGCTCGAAGCTCAACCTGGTGCGCTGGATGAGCGCGCGCACCGTGAAGGAGACGTTCGTGCCGCCGACGGACTACCGCTACCCGTTCATGGGAGCCGAGTAAACGGATGGCCTCGTACCACTACGTCACGCTCGACGTCTTCACCGACCGTGCGTTCGGCGGCAACCAGCTCGCCGTGTTCCCCGACGCGAGCGGGATTCCCGAGAGCGCGCTGCTCGACATCACGCGCGAGTTCAACTACTCGGAAACCACGTTCTGCTATCCGCCCGTCGATCCGCGCCACACCGCGCGGGTGCGGATCTTCACGCCCGGTGGCGAGGTGCCCTTTGCCGGCCACCCGACCGTCGGCACGGCCATCGCGCTGCACGCGCGCGGGCCGCAGGCCGCGCGCGACGCGACGCTCGTGCTCGAGGAAGGCGTGGGTCCGGTGCACGTCGACGTGCGCCCGGGAACGCCGGCGTTTGCGCAATTCACCGCGGCGCGGCTCCCGGAGATCGGCACGCCCGTCCCGACGCGGAACACGCTCGCCGAGATCCTCTCGATCGGCGTCGAGGACATCGTCGGCGGCACGAGCGCGCCGCAGGCGGTGTCCGTGGGACTGCCGTTCATCATGGTCGGCGTGAAGTCGCTCAAGGCGCTCGCCGCCGCCCGCATCCGCCTCGACCGCTGGGACGAGACGTTGCGCGCCGCACCCGCGCGCGACCTCTTCGTCTTCGCGCCCGACACCGAAAGCGGGCCGGCGCAGTATCGCGCCCGCTGCTTCGTGCCGGGCTTTGCCGTGCCCGAGGATCCCGCCACCGGCTCGGCCAACGCCGCGTTCGCCGGCTACCTCGCGGCGCGCGCGCACGAACGCGACGGCACGCTCGCGTGGACCGTCCGGCAGGGCGTCGAGATGGGCCGGCCGAGCCGGTTGGAGATCGCCGCGGACAAGGCCAACGGCGCCGTCACCGCCATCCGCGTCGGCGGGCAGGCGGTGCATGTCATGGAAGGCCAGCTGCGGGTCTAGATCGGCTTGGTCGGCGCTTCGGCGATGTCATCGATCTTGAGCGCGTGCACCTCGATCGAGCGTCGCCCCGGGAGCGCGCCGTCGAACGCGCGCAGGCCCGGCTCCCACATCTGGCTCCGGTTGCGGCCGTTGCGCTTGGCCACATAGAGCGCCTCGTCCGCGCGCGCGATGAGCGCGGCCACCACCTGGTCGTTCTCGGCCACCGCCGACGCGATGCCGATGCTGATGCTCACCTCGCGCACGCCGCCGAGGCTCGCGAACGGCTTGCCGCGGAAGGCGGCGTGGATGCGGTCCGCGAGGATCTGCGCGCCGGCCGCGTTCGTGTCGGGTGCCAGGATCTCGAACTCCTCGCCACCGATGCGCGCCACCACGTCGCCCGCGCGCGCGGTGTCGCGCAGGCGCGCGCCCATCTCACGCAGCACCTCGTCGCCCGTCAGGTGGCCGAACTCGTCGTTGACGCGCTTGAAGTGGTCGACGTCGATCGCCAGCATGGACATGGGGTGCTTGCCGCGCACCGCGCGCGACACTTCGCGCGCGCACAGCTGGTCGAAGCCCCGGCGGTTGAAGCAGCCCGACAGCGCGTCCGTGAGCACGATGGACTCGAGCCGGATGCGCATCCGGTTGTACGCCCGGCCGATCATCGTGATCGGGTCGGGCATGCGATCGAGCGACTCGTCGTACCCGGTGCTGAAGTCCCCCTCCTGCGCGCGGTCGAACAGGGACAGCACGCGCTCGACGCGTCCCGACACCTGGCCGTGCAGCCCGCCGAGCAGCAGCGCGCCCATGAGGAAGATCGCGAGGTTCCAGAACTGCTCCTGCGGGTCCGTGAGCATGCCGGCCTGCGTCGCCGTGACGATCAGCGCCGCGTACCCCACCGCCGCCGCCACCACGCTCACCACGGTCGCGCGCAGCCCGAAGTACATGCGCGCGAACTGCACCATGAAGGTCGTGATGATGAGGCCGCGCGCGTACTGCGCCGGCGGCGTCACGGCAACGAGGAACCCGAAGATCACGACGTAGTCGCTCACCAGCACCGCGTACAGCAGCGTGCGCCCGGCGTGTCCCACGCTGCGCACACGCCAGCGCGTGAACTCGATGAACACGAGGTACGCCGCGAGCGCCGCGAGCGCGATCACCAACGACCCCGTCAGCCCGACTTCGCGCGTGAGCAGCGACTCCGCGCTGATCACGCCGGTCCACTTGAAGCTCAGCGCGACCAACCCGATGAGCGCGGCGAAGTTTCGGCGGAATTTCCCCTGCCACAGCAGGATCTCGCCGATCGAAAGCTGCGCGCCGGGGGCCGTTGGGTTGTGCACGTGGTGGGAGGTGTGACAACGAAAGGTTGCGTCGGGCGAAAAAACCGCAAGACCCTTTTGCACCGTCGTCAATCGCTACAGCGCACGCCTCACCACGAGAGTGTGCGGCCCATCACATGGGCGCGCGATTTACCGGGATTCGGCGACCGTTCGCTGCAGGCGCCGCTAGAACCTCGCGTCGAGATGCAGGTCGAGCCGCCACTGTTGCGCGGGCCAGATGCCGCGCGCCACGTCGGCGCGAATCAACCCATCGAGGAACGACCACCCGATGCCGGCACCGGACAGCGGGCGGCCCGGCTTCGACCAGTCGCCGCGGTCGCCGGCCCAGCCGAGATCGCCGAACACGATCGTGCGCGCCCCGGTGTTGCGCGTGCCGAGTTCCGCGCGCGCCATCCAGAACGCGTCGCCGGCCGCCGTGAGCGCCGATTGCCCGCGAATCGTCTGCGTGCCGCCGAGGTAGAAGCGTCGCTGCGGCGGTAGCGCGCCGCCCGCCGCCCCCGCGCTCAGCGTGAGCGCCGTGGCCACGCGGCCCACCGGCACGGTCATCGTCGCGTCGAACAGCCCGCGGGCGTAGGTCGAGTCGCCACCGGCGACCTCGCCGCGGAAATCGGTCATCACGCGGAACCCGTCGGGATTGAGGCCCCACTGCGGACGCATGCGTGCCGCAACGCCGACGTGCGTGACGCGCGTCGCCATCGGGTTGGCGATGAACCGCGGGTCGTTGCCCCCGCCGAAGAGCGTCCAGCGCGAGTGCACGCTGTCGCCCCATTGCTGCTCGCCGAACAGCCGCACTTCCAGTCCGCCGGCATCCTGCGGCGTGCGCACCAGCTCGCCGCCCCAGGCGCGGAAGTACGCGCCCTCGTCGCGTGCGTAGAGCAGCGACGACAGCGACGCACCGAACGAGAGCGGGTTGCCCCAGTCGTCCGACGCCTCGAGCCGCCGGTACACCGCGCCGCGCCACGTCACCCGGCCGTTCGACCGCCACGCGGCCAGTTCCCCGTTGAGCTGCCGGTCGGCGTACGACCCGCGCGCCGTGAGCGACGCCGAGTAGCCGAGGCCCAGGGCGCTCGTCGCGGTGACCGCGGTCGAGAGTCCTTCGACGCGGTTGTAGCGCGTCTGCGCGAGGCCGTAGTCGAGCACGGGCCGCTGCGACCCCCACCCGGGCTGCAACCCGAACGACAACGACTTCATCAACTCGTCGCGCTCGGCCGTGCCGAACAGCTGCTCGTTCGCGTCGTAGATCGACGGCGGAAGGTCCGGCGAGTTCGCGAGCTTCGCGGAGTCGCACGGCACGACGACGCCGACGCGCAGCGTGCCCTCGTTCTGCGTGCGGTACGAGGTGTACGACCCGGTGGACGCGCACTGCCGCTCGCGCTCGTGGACGATCTCGGTGGCCCGCGCCCGCAGGGCCACGCGCACGAGTGAGTCACGCACGAGCGAGTCCACCCCGGCCTTGCGCAGGCTGTCGCGCATCGCGCGCACCATCATCCGCTCCGACGGCTTGATCGCCGGCACCGAGTCGGCGCCGTTGACGCTCTCGTACGTGAAGCGCTGCTCAAACGTGATCGGCACGCGCATGAAGCTCACCTGCGCGTACCCCTCCACGCCCTGCGTGCGTGGCAACCAGAACCGCTGGTTGTACAGGCCATACTCGACCGTGATGCCGGAGATGTCGGCCTTCATCGGCGACATGAACGCCTTCACCCAGCCCGGCGGGCCGTCGGCGTTGCGGCGGCGGCCGGCACGCGTCGTGTCCGCGGCTCGCTCGCGCGCGTCCTCCTCCTGGACCGTCGCCCAGATGTCCATCGGCGTGCTCAGCCGATACACGGCGCGCACAAGCTGGGCGGTGCGCATGTCGAACCAGAACGATCCCACGGTCACGTTCCACTTCGGCTCGCGGGCCGCGATGCGCAATTCGCGAAGCGTGATCACCTGCCCGTCGGGGAGCGTCATCGTCACCGAGTCGCCCGTCTGGTAGGTGTAGTACGCCTCGGCGCCGATCGCGAGCGGATGCACCAGCTCGCGGTCGTCCACCTCGGCGCGCGCCATGCCGCTGCCCACCCAGAGGTTGTCGCGACCGGGATAGTAGGGAATCGGTGCAAGCCCGCTGTTGTTGTTCGCCTCGCCATCGGCGTCCTTCGCGATCGGCACCACCGACCGCGATCCTGTCATCTCCACCCATGCGCCCTTGTCGCGCTGCCAGCGCACGCGCGCCGCGTCCTCGTGGCGAAACGCCAGGCGGTCACGCCCGAGGAGGTGGATGCCGAGGCCGACCGAGATGCGCTCGTACGCCTTGGCGTCGTAGCTGAGCAAGGCCGAGTCCTGCCGCAGGCGCGCGATGCGCGCGCGCTCGAGCAGCGTGCGGGCGGCGGGATCGCGGAACGCCGACGCGACCAGCTCCGGCGTCACCGCGGCGTGCCGCGCGGGGCGGCGGCGAATGGTCGTGTCGTTGCGGATCTCCTCCAGGATGGACTCGACTTCCGCGGCGCGAATCTTCGCCGAGTCGACGGACGGCTTGCCGCCGATCGTGACGGAGACCTGGCCGCCCTGAAGGGCGAGGAGGAGGGGAAACACCAGCGATGGCGCCATCGGCGACTGCCCGGGGGAACGTGACGTGGTGGCCGGTCGTGTCCCCATGATACGTTGCGGTGCGGGGCCTGGTTTCGGGGTTCCCGCTCGCCGACCGGACCCATCGCCCGTGACCGCCGCCGTGAACGCCGACCGCCCCGCCGACACCGGAGACCTCCCGCTCGACGAATACCGTGCGCGCGCCACGGAACTCGTCGACTGGATCGCGAACTACCTCGCGCATCCCGAGCGGTACCCGGTGCTGCCGCCACTCGAGCCCGGTGCGACGCTGGCCGCGCTGCCGCCGGGCCCGCCCGACGACGCCGAGCCGCTCCGGCGCATCCTCGACGATTTCGAGACGCAGATCATCCCGCGCCTCACGCACTGGAACCACCCCGGGTTCCTCGCCTACTTCGCCAACACCGCGAGCGTGCCCGGCATGCTCGGCGAGATGCTTGCCACCGCGCTCAACACGAACGCGATGCTGTGGCGCACCGGGCCGGCCGCGGCCGAGCTCGAGCAGCGCACGTGCGACTGGCTGCGGCAGCTCATCGGCCTGAGCGCCGGATGGTTCGGCGTGTGCACCGACCTCGCGTCCACGTCCACGCTCTACGCGCTCGCCGCCGCGCGCGAGGCCGACCCCGCGCTCGACGTGCGCCGCAAGGGCCTCGCCGGCCGCGACCTGCCGGCGTTGCGCGTCTACTGCTCGGACCAGGCGCACAGCTCGGTGCACAAGGCGGCGATGACGCTCGGCATCGGGCTCGAGAACGTGGTGCACGTCGAGTCGGATGCGGAGTTCCGGATGATTCCCGCGGCGCTCGAGCGCGCCATCGCCGCCGACCGCGCCGCGGGTCGCCGGCCGATGGCGGTGGTCGGTGTGCTCGGCACGACGAGTTCCACGTCGGTGGACCCGCTCGACGCGATCGCCGCGATTGCCGAGCGCGAGGGACTGTGGTTCCACGTGGACGCCGCGTACGCCGGCGTCGCCGGTGCGGTGCCCGAAATGCGCCACCACTTCGCCGGTGCGGACCGCGCGGACTCGATCGTCGTGAATCCGCACAAGTGGCTGTTCACGCCGATGGACTGCTCGGTGCTCCTTGTGCGGCGCCCGGAGGCGCTGAAGCGCGCGTTCTCGCTCGTCGCGTCGTACCTCGAGACGGCGGAGGCGGATTCCGTCGTCAACTATATGGATTACGGGTTCCAGCTCGGGCACCGCTTTCGCGCGCTCAAGCTGTGGATGGTGCTGCGCGCGTTCGGCGCGCACGGCATCGCCACGCGCATCCGCCACCACTGCGCGCTGGCGGCGGAGTTCGCGGGCTGGGTGGAGCGTGAGCCGGGCTGGTCGGTTGAAGCGCCGCACCCGTTCTCGGTGGTCTGTTTCCGGCATGGCGGCGCGCCCTTTGAGACCGACGCTCCGGCGTCCGGTACGCGTCTCGCGGAAGTCAACGCGCACAATGCCCGCATCCTCGACCGCGTGAACGCGTCCGGCGAGGTATTCCTCTCGCACACCGTGCTCAAGGGCCGCTATGTGATCCGTGTGGCGATCGGCAACTTGCGGACCGACCGGTCGCACCTGGCGCGCGCGTGGGAACTGCTTCGCCGCGCGGCCGCCGACACCTAGCGCCGACACCTAGCGCCGACGCGTAGCACCGAGGCCAGCGCCGAGACCCGCACCGAGGCCCACTGAGCCGTCACCCGGGATTTACCCGTGTGTTCGTCCGGCGATCCCCGGCGGTCGGCGGCGGGTCGCCGTCTTAACGTCCGCAGGACGGCGTCGTCCCACAGGTGCGCGGCTCACGGGCCGCGGAGCACCTTGGGCGAACCTTGGGACCACGAACCTCGATGGAGCGGGTCTGATGAGAACTCTGAGGTGGTTTGCAGCTGCGGGCGCCGTCGCTGCGTTGGCCGCGTGCGATCGCGGTCCGACCACGCCCGCGACGACGCTGGACAGCATGCAGGCGTCGCTCGATGCCGTCGACCCCGTGGTCGTCACGTTTGACGCCACGCAGGGACTGCCGGGCGGACCGTTCGGTGAGCGCGGTGGCGCGCCGTTCATGGGTGGGATGCCGTTCGGTGGCGGACCGATGGGCGCGATGGATGACCGCGGCCCCGGCGCACCGCTGCCCGACAGCCTCAAGCTGACCGACGCGCAAAAGGCGCAGATCCAGTCGTTGATTGCCGCGTTCGTCACCGCCAACGCGGCCGACATTGCGACGCTCAAGGCCGCTCACGTCGCCGCGCGCGACGCGATCCGGTCGGGCGCGACGCGCGACTCCGTGCGTGCGATTCTCGACGCCGCGAAGCCGGCCGCCGACCGCCTCGGCGCAGCTGCCGACGCGCTGCACACGGCGATCGCCGCGGTGTTGACCGACGCACAGCGCGCGTGGATTGCCGCCCACAAGCCGGACCGGCCGCCCCGAACGCCTTAGGGGGGAGGGAAGGGCGAGCCGAAGACGAAGGGGGAAGCGTACACCGCTTCCCCCTTCGTGCGTGGTGACCGGATTCGGCACAGTACGTCATCAGATACCTGCGTTGTCCAGCGAAGTTCGCGCCGACGCCCGCGCCTCGCGCGGGATCGCGTACTCCTCCGTCTTCGGGCGCTGCGGAAACTTGAAGAGCCCCGCGAGCTTGATCCGCCAGTCGTCCAGGATCTCGTACACGGTCGGGATCACCAGCAACGTCAGCAGCGTGGACGTGATCACGCCGCCGATGATCGCGCGGCCGAGGGGCGCCCGGAAGTCGGCGCCCTCGCCACGCCCCAGCGCCACCGGGATCATGCCCGCGATGAGCGCGATGGTCGTCATCATGATCGGCCGGAGCCGCACGCGGCCCGCCTCGATGATCGCCGTGCGCCGGTCCTTGCCCTCCTCCTGGCCCCATTTCGCGAAGTCGATCAGCAGGATCGCGTTCTTCGCCACGATGCCCATCAGCATCAGCACGCCGATGAGTGACATGATGTTGAGGTTGTCGCCCGTGATCCAGAGCGCGAGCACCACGCCGATGAGCGAGAGCGGCAGCGACGCCATGATCGCCAGCGGCTCGAGGAACGAGCTGAACTGCACCACGAGCACGAGGTACATCAGCAACACGGCCACGCCCATCGCGAAGAACATCTTGGTGTACACCTTCTCCTGGTCGCGGACCTCGCCGCCCGACGAGAAGCCGTAGCCGGTCGGGAGCGTCATCCCGGCGATCTTCGCCTGGATCGCCGCGTTGACCTGCGCGAGCGACTGGCCCTGCGTGTTGGCTTCGATCACCACGACGTTCTCGCGGTCGAGGTGGCTGATCACCGCGGGCCCGAGCGACGGCCGGATGGACGCGATCTGCCCGAGCGGCATCACCTGCTCGGGCGTGCCGCCCTGGCCGCCCACGACGATCGGCAGTTGCTGGATGTCGGCGGCGCGGCGCCGCGCCTCGGGCGCGAGCCGCACGCGCACCTTGCGGTTCTCCCCGGAGGGATCCACCCAGTCGCCGGCGTCCACGCCCGCGAAAGCGGGACGCAGCGCCTGCGCCACCTGCCCCACGGTCACGCCGAGCGAACCGGCGAGGTCGCGGTTGAGCTGGATCTCGAGCTCCGGCTTCTGCCCCTTGCTCGACAGCCCCACGTCCACGGCGCCCGGCACCGTCTTCACGAGCTTGGCCACGGAGTCGGCGATGCGGTTGAGCACCACCGCATCCTTGCCGCGCAGCTCGAGCTGGATCTGCTTGCGCGCGCCGCCGAACCCGCTGGTGTACACCGCCACCTCGGCGCCGCTCACCTGCGCCATCTCGCCGCGCAGCAGCTCGCCGAACTCGTACTGGCTCATGTGACGGTCCGCCTTGTGCACCATGCGCACGTACAGTGACCCGAGGTCGGCCGCCGCGATGCTCGCGCCGGGAATCGCGATCGTGCTCGCGCCGATCGTCGAGAACGTGTACGCCACGAGGTCGCGGTGCGCCCGCGCGATGCGCGCCACCTCTTCCGTCTTCATCTTCGTGTAGTCGAGGTTCGACCCGGCGGGCGTCTGGATCTCGATGAACACCTCGCTGCGGTCGGAGTTCGGCACGAACCCGCCGCCCACGTACGTGGCCTGGATGTAGATCGCCACCACGAACGACAGCGTCGCGAGCGCCACCATGGACCAGCGGTGGTCGAGCGCCCAGCCGATCAGCCCCGTGTACCGGTCGGCCTGCCGGTTGAACCAGTGGTTGAACCGGTCGAGCGCGCGCGTGATGAACGACTTCTCGTGCTCGGCCTTGTGCGGATCCGCCCAGTACGCCGAGAGCATCGGGTCCAGCGAGAAACTCACGAAGAGCGACACGAGCACCGCGCACGCGATCGTCAGCGCGAACGGCTTGAACCACTGCCCCGGCACGTCACCCATGAACGCGATCGGCACGAACACCGCGACGATCGAGAACGTCGTCGCCGCCACGGCGAGGCCGATCTCGTTCGTGCCGTCGTGCGACGCCTTGAAGTGGTTCTTCCCCATCTCCA
>CAZKYG010000075.1:0-22989 GCA_964556915.1 uncultured Gemmatimonas sp. | reverse complement strand
GGCGAAAGGTGGCCTGGGGGGCGACATGAATCGTCACGTGGCCCTCCGGCCGGCGCAAGGGGCGCGGGCGGCTAGCTTACACGCGTGTCGCCGGTACTCGCTTTCGAGGTCGTCGCCGTCGTGCTCGCCGCGCTCTCGGCGATGATCACGGCCGCCAAGAAGAACCTCGACTTTGTGGGCACCTATGCGCTCGCGGTGATCGTCGCGTTTGGCGGGGGCACGATCCGCGACCTGCTGCTCATGCGGCGGCCGTTCTTCTGGGCGCAGCGCTGGGAGTACCTCGTCGTCATCTTCGCGCTCTGCATCCCGTTCGTGTACAGCCGGTCGGTGCACCACCTCGCGCAGCGGCTCGTGGCCCGCGGCGAGTTCGTGGACGCCCTCGGGCTGGGGTTCTACACGGTCGTCGGATGCACCCTGGCGCTCGAGGCCAGGCAACCGGCCGTGGTCGCGATCCTGCTCGGGATCATCACGAGCACCGGCGGTGGCGTGATGGGCGATGTCCTGACGAACGAGATCCCCGGATACTTCCGGCACGGGCCGCTCTACACGGTCTCGGCGTTCGCGGGCGCCGTCGTGTTCGTTGCCCTCGCGCCGCTCGGCAACTCGATCGCCGTCCCGTCGGCCGTGAGCGTGTCGGTGCTGCTGCGCCTCATATCGGTCTGGCTCGGCACGACGCTGCCGAGGCCGCACTGGCTGCGGACCGGCGCGCACCCCGTGGCGCTGCCGACGGATCGCGAGCCGCCGGGCAGCTGACCCGCGAGCGCGGCGGACCGGCGCCGAACACTCGCGCGGCCGAACATTCGCGCGGCCGAAACGTATTATTCGCAGAGCGACCCCCGGCGTCGCCCGACCCACGGCACGCCCCACCCGAACGGTCATCGCCCATGCACCACGCCAACCCGCGCGCGGCCATCGCCGCGCTGCTCGCGACGTCCCTTCTTGCGGCCTGCGGACCCGCCGCCGACCGGACCGCTACGACCCTGCCATGGCTGGCCACGCGCGCGAAGGCCGAGCGCGAGCAGGCGGCGAAGTCGGGCGTGATGAGCGATTTCGGGTACACCGACCAGCGCGAGGCAAGCGGCATCACGTTCGTGCACCGGATCGTGGACGACGCGGGTCGCCACTACAAGGCCGTGCACTACGATCACGGGAACGGCACGTGCGTGGCGGACGTGGACGGCGATGGGCTGCTGGACCTCTACCTGACCACGCAGCGTGGCACGAACGAGCTCTGGAAGAACGTCGGCGGCGGAAAATTCACCGATATCACGGCGTCGGCCGGGCTGAACCTGCCCGACGTGATCGGCGTGACGTGCTCGTTCGCGGACTACGACAACGACGGCCGGCCGGACTTGTACGTGACCACGGTCCGCCACGGGAACCACCTGTTCCACAATGAGGGCGGCGGCAGGTTCGCAGACGTCACGGCGACCGCCGGCGTCGGCTACACGGGCCATTCGTCCGGCGCGATGTTCTTCGACTACGACGGCGACGGCCTGCTCGACCTGCTCGTCGTGAACGTCGGCAGGTACACGACGGACGAGAAGGGCGACGGCGGCTACTACGTTGGGCTGACCGACGCGTTCCAGGGCCACATGCACCCCGACCGCGGTGAGCGCAGCATCCTCTACCGCAACATGGGCGGCGGCAGGTTTCGCGACGTCTCGAAGGAGGTCGGGTTCAACGACGAGAGCTGGAGCGGCGACGCGACAATCCTCGACGCCAACGAGGACGGCCGGCCCGACATCTACCTGCTCGACATGCAGGGCCCGGACCACCTCTGGCTGAACGAGGGCGGCAGGCATTTCCGCGACGCGACGGCGCAGTGGTTCCCGAAGACGTCCTGGGGTGCCATGGGCGTGAAGGCGTTCGACGTCGACGGTGACGGCCACATGGACCTGTACGTCACCGACATGCACTCCGACATGTTCTACGACCTGCCGGCGGACGACTGGCTCGCCGAGCGGCAGAAGGCGAACATCGCGCAGGTTCCCGCGGCGATGATCCACGACGACATCAGCCGGTTCGTTTACGGCAACGCGCTGTTCTCGGCCCGCCCCGGCAAGGACGGCAAGGTGGCGTCGTACGCCGAGGTGTCGGACCAGATGGGCGTCGAGACGTACTGGCCGTGGGGCCCGAGCGTGGACGACCTCAATGCCGACGGCTGGGACGACATCGTCGTCATCGGCAGCATGAACTTCCCGTTCCGTTACGCGCCGAACGTCGTGCTGCTCAACGAGGCGGGCAAGCACTTCCTCCCGGCCGAGTTCACGCTCGGCGTGGAGCCGCGCGCGGGCGGGAAGACGGAGCAGGAGTGGTACAAGCCCGACTGCACGCCGGGCAACGCCGAGAGCCAGGAGCGGGGCTGCGAGATCTGCGCGAAGCCGCCGTCCGACATTCCCGGATGCCACCGCAATCCCGACGGCTCCCTCACGATGATGGCGGCGATCGGCAGCCGGTCGGCCGCCATCTTCGACCTCGACAACGACGGCGACCTCGACATCGTCACGAACGACTTCAACGGGCCGCCACAGGTGCTCGTCAGCGACCTCGCGGCGAAGCACGCGATCCACTGGCTCAAGGTGACGCTGCAGGGCAAGGCGTCGAACCGCGAGGGCATCGGCGCGCTGGTGACCGTCGTGAAGGCCGACGGCTCGCGACAGGTGAAGCAGATGGACGGCAAGTCCGGTTACCTCTCGCAGAGCGACATGCCGCTCTACTTCGGGCTCGGCGCGTCGGACGGGGTGACGTCGATCGAGGTGAAGTGGCCCGACGGCAAGGTGCAGACCGTGGCGGGGCCGATCGCCGCGAACACCACGAAGACGATCGTCGAGGAGTAGGCGCCGCGGGTCAGCGCGGCGTCCAGTGCGTCGTCGCGCTGAACAGGCCGCCCTCGACGATCACTTCGCGCGCAATCACGAGCCCGAGGATGAGGGACAGCACGCCGGCGGCCACGCGGATGGCCGACTGGAAGCGCTGCACGTGCTGCGCCGCATACACGGCCGGGGCCGCGAGCAGCCAGGTGACCACCACCATGCCCGCGACCGTGCCGACGCAGAACACCAGCAGGTAGGCCAGCGCCCAGAACGTTTCCGGGATGGCCGCGAGCACGAGCAGTGCAGCAGCCGCGGAGCCCGCGAGGCCGTGCACGATGCCGATGGCCAGGGGCCGCCACGAGTCGGTGCGCCTCCCGTCGGCGTGCTGGTGACCGCCATCGGCCTTCAGGTTCGCGAAGCCGAGTACGATGAGCATCAGCGCCACGCCGAACTCGAGGCCGAGCCCCACGCGCGGCGGCATCACGAGACGGAACGCGATGAGCGCGCCGCCGATGGCGATCACCGTGACCGAATGGCCGAGTCCCCAGAGCGCGCCGATCCGCGCCGCGCGCCCGAACGTCCGTTCGCGCGAGACGATCGTGGTGACGGCGACGACGTGATCGGCATCCGTCGCGTGCTTGAGCCCAAGCAGGAAGCCGAGCAGTGCCGCCGAAAACGCGCTGACCATGTGCTATCGCTCGGCGCAGGCTTCGGCCGCCGGCGGGATCGCGGCGGGGATGGGCGCGGGCGTGAGCTGCCACGTCCCGTCGGGCTGCCGCGCCGCGACGCCGTCCGCGGCCCGGCACGCGGCGGGCAGGCCGCGCACGACGCCGAAGAAATCGTACAGGGCCGAGCTGGCCCATCGCATCGCATGACGCGGCTCCACGAGCTTGCGGAACGAGCCGTCCACGCGACGGCCGCGCGTCACGTCCACGACCTCGACGTCGTGGGCGGCCAGCGTGAGCGCGGCGCCGGTGCGTCCGGCGCGCGGCGCATGGTTCACCAGTCGCGAAATGCCCAGCATCCAGTCGCTCGACGAGGCGTACACGACGCGCCGTGCCGCCACGGCCTCCAGCCGCGCGGCCAGCGAGTCGCGGAACCGGGCGACCGGAATGTCCGGCGCGAACAGCGCGACGGCGCCAAGCGGGTGCGCCTCGAGGGTGTCGTGCACCGGTGACGGCTCGGCAAGCGCCTCGGCCACGAGCTGGGCGCCCAGGCTGTGCCCCACCACCGACAGGGCGCCGGGCCGCACGGCGCCCAGAAGCGCCGCGACGGCCTGGAGGAACGGGCCGCGGCTCGCGCTCGCGCTGGCGGAATCCTGGCGGTAGGCGCGCGAAATGAGGGCCGACGGCGTCGGCCACGTCGCGAGCGCGGTGTGCGCCGGCCACTCGAAGACGATCATGGGGCCGTGAAAACTGCCGCGGTGCGCGATCTCCGCGGCCTGTCCGAGCGCGCGCCCGAACGAGACGGCGAACCCGTGCACGTAAACGACCGCGCCCTCGCCGCGCGCGGCGGCGGCCGAGTCCGCCGCGTGCACCCGGCGCAGGAACTCCGCCGCCGGCAGTCGCGACGAGTCGACCCGTGTCTCGTCGAACCCCTCGAGGTACCGGCCATCGGTCCCGGGGCCGACGCGCTCGAGGAAGCGCGTGACGACATACCCGTACTCGAGCGAGTCGGCGACGGCACGCACGATGCGACCGTCCCGGCGCGCCCGTGCGGAGACGTACCACGTGGTGTCGAAGCTCGTCGCTGTGCCGGCCGGGGCTCCGGTCGTGACGGCGGAAGCGGCTGGTGCGGGGCCGTCGGCGGGTCGCGCGGCCGGTCCGCCGCCCAGCCCGGCGCAGGCCGCGGCGAGGAGGGCGGCTGCCGCGGCCCCCGCGGACATCCCCCGTCCAACCCGTACCTTCCGGCGTGCGTCCGCGGTCATCGCTTACGACACCTTCCGCGTCTTCCGGCGCAGGAAGTCCATGAGGATGAACTGGCCCAGCGTCATGGTGTTGGTGAAATACGCCCGTCCACGGGTGATGGACGAGACCATCTTCACGAACTCGACCAGCGCGCGGTCGCGCGCGAGCATGAACGTGTTGACCACGATGCCCGCGCGCCGGCATTCGGTGACTTCGCGCAGCGTCTCCTGGAGCACGAAGGCATCGAGGCCCATCGCGTTCTTGTAGATGCGCCCGTTCGGCATCGTGAGCGCGCTCGGCTTGCCATCGGTGATCATCACGATCTGCCGCATGTCCTTCTTCTGCGCGAGCAGCAGGCGGCGCGCGAGCTTGAGGCCCTGCGCGGTGTTCGTGTGGTACGGGCCGACCTGCGCGCCCGCGAGCGCGGCGAGCGGGATCTCCTCGGCCGAGTCGTGGAAGAGCACGACCTTGAGGGAGTCGCCGGCGAACTGCGTGCGGATGAGGTGCGTGAGCGCGAGCGCGACCTTCTTGGCGGGCGAGAAGCGATCTTCGCCGTAGAGGATCATCGAGTGCGAGCAGTCCAGCATCAGCACCGTCGCGCAGCTCGACCGGTACTCCGACTGCCGCACCATGAGGTCCGGATAGTCGAGGGCGATGGGGACGTCGAGCGACCCCGTGCGGACCATCGCGTTCTTGAGCGTCTCGTTGACGTCGAGGTTGAGCACGTCGCCGAACTCGTACGGCCGGCTCCACGCGTCGGACTCGATGCCCGTGGCGAGGTGCGGCGTGTCGTGCGACCCGAAGCTGGACTTGCCGATCGACGACAGGATGCCGCGCAGGGCCTTGTAGCCGAGGAAGTCGATGCCCTTGTCGGTGAGCGAGAACTGCACGTCGCGCGCCGCGGCCTGGCCGAGGCTGCCCGGGCCGGCCACGGGCTGGTGGCCGGCGGGCAGCTCCGGCGGTGCGTCGAGCTTGAGGTAGCCTTCCGCGATCAGGCGCTGGACGATGGTGTCGAGCAGCTCCGAGAGCTTGTCCTCGGACACGTCGTCGCCCTCGCCTCGCAGGGCTTCGAGCATTTCCGGCGTGAACTGCCCCGACTGCATCAGGGCGTCGAGGATGGCCTGCCGCAGGGCGTCGAGCGACTTGTCGGCCTCCTCGCCCGTCTCACCCCAGTACGGGTGGTACTGCGGCCCGCCGGCGAAACCGGACTGCAGGAGGAAGTCCGCGAGGTTGTCGAGCAGGGACTGGAGGTCCACCGCGTCGCCGAGTTCGGGGCTGAACTTCGTGTAGGTGTGGCGTCGCATGCTCCCTCAATCTACCCCGCTCGTGGAACGCCGTGCGCGCGGGCCCGGGGCGCCGCCGGGCATTAACTTCCGTCCCCTGTGACGACCGCCGCCCGCTCGTTCAACCCGTTCCGCACACTCGTCGTCCACAGGAACTTCCGGCTCTTCTGGTTCGGCCAGACGACCTCGCTCGTCGGGACGTGGATGCAGCAGGTGTCCACGGCCTGGCTCGCCCTCGTGCTCACGAACGACGCGTTCCTCGTCGGGCTCGTCGCCGCGGCCGGCACGCTCCCGATGCTGCTCATCTCGGTGCCGGCCGGCGTGTTCGCCGACCGGCGCCGCAAGCTCTCGCTGGTCCGCGCGCTGCAGACGCTCTCGCTCGTGCAGGCCACGATCCTCTGGTGGTTCACGTGGACCAACCACATGGCCATCTGGGGTCTCATCGGCCTCGTGCTGCTCTCGGGGCTGTTCGAGGCGATGGAGATTCCCGCGCGGCAGTCGCTGATCATCCGGCTCGTCAATCGCGACGACCTGCAGGGCGCGATCGCCCTCAACTCCGGGGGGTTCAACCTCGCCCGCATCCTCGGCCCCAGCCTCGCCGGCGTCGTCATCGCGCAGCTTGGCATCGCGTGGTGCTTCGGGATCAACGCCCTCAGCTACCTTGCCGTCATCATCGCCCTTTCGATGATCCGCCTGGCGCCCGGCGTGGACGAGCCCGGGCCCACGCCGCACTCCACCTGGCACGGAATTCGTGAGGCCCTGGGCTACGTCCGTGGCGATCGCACCACGTGGATCCTCTTCCGCGTGGTCGCGCTGTTCTCGTTCCTCGGCATCCCGGTGCTCTCGATGATGCCCGTCGTGGCGCGGGACCACCTGCACCTCGACGCGCGCGGCTACGGCGTGCTGATGATGAGCTTCGGGTTCGGCGCGCTCACGGGCGCGTTGTTCATCGCGGGCCGCGCCGGCCACGTGCCGCGCGGGCGCTTCCTCACCGTGAGCTCGCTCGCGCTTGGCCTCGCCATGCTCGGCTTCGGCCTGTCGCCGTGGCCGGGCGTCTCCGCGGTGATGCTCTTCGTGTGCGGCCTCGCGATGATGGGCAACAATGCCCTGATCAACGGCCTGATCCAGTCGCGCATGCCGGACGCCATGCGGGCGCGCGTCATGGCGCTGTACGTGACCGTCTACATCGGCATGCATCCCGTGGGATCGGCGGCCGCCGGGTGGTTCGCCCGGCAGTACGGCGTCTCCGCCACCGTCGCCGCGATGGGATCCCTGCTGTTCCTGGCCGCGGCGTGGGCGTTTCGCCGGTACCCGGAACTGCGGAACGCGTAACACCCCGGTCGATGCCGGCCGGGGTGGCTACTGCGAGCGGCGACTCCCCAGCATCGTGCCGCCATCCAGGTTCGACATCGACCCCACGGCCTGGGTGATGTCGCGCAGGGCACCGATCACGCACAGCGCCGGGCGCGCGTAACCACGGCGCGGCACCAGCGGGGATTCGGGGGTGGCCGCCGGCTGGCCCGGCATGGAAGGCACATGTCTCATCGACAGGGGAATGAAGGGGTGGCGCCACCGGGCCGCATGGCGCCACCAAGCTAGCACGTGCGAAGCGATCGGCCAGCCGGGGGCTCCCTGACGCTCAGTCCGCGCGCAGCGCCTCCAT
Organism: uncultured Gemmatimonas sp.; assembly: GCA_964556915.1. Taxonomy (GTDB): domain Bacteria; phylum Gemmatimonadota; class Gemmatimonadetes; order Gemmatimonadales; family Gemmatimonadaceae; genus Fen-1231. Next base: position 15,320 of record CAZKYG010000075.1, on the reverse strand, counting down.
CGGGCTCACGCGCGCCGCCCGCCGCGCCGGAATCCAGCCGGCCACCACCACCACCGCGACCAGCGCCAGCGCTGCCGCGAGATAGCTGGCGGGATCCCACGGCTGCACGCCGTACAGCAAGCCGCGCAGCACGCGGGCCGACGCCACGGAGCCGGCCAACCCGATCACCAGCCCCGTCACGCCGAGGCGCACGGCGCCGCCAACAACCATGCCCTCGACCTGCGAGGCCTGCGCACCCAGGGCAATGCGCACGCCGATTTCGCTCGTGCGGCGCACGACGAGGTAGGAGATGACGCCGTACAGCCCGACGGCCGCCAGCGCGATGGCCACGCCGCCGGCGATCATCAGCAGGCTCATCGTGAACGTCAGGCGCGCCATCGAGCGGTCCACGCGGTCCTGCATCAGCGTGGCGTTCGCGATCGGGATGGTTGGATCCACCTTCGCGACGACGCGCCGGATGTCCTCCACGACATCGAGGGGCCGGTCACGTGTCGTGCGCACCACGAGCCGGGACGCGTCCGGATACCACCGGTGCCCGTTGGGAATCGCCACGACGGGATAGTAGACGCCGATCACGGGCGGACCGTCGAGCGACGTGTCGTGCAGGTCGCCGATGACGCCGACCACGCGATAGAACGGAGGCGTGTTGTAGCCGTTGGGACCGATCCCCTTGCCGATGGGGTCCTCGCCCGGCCAGAACCGCTCGGCCGCGGCCTTCGTCACCACGACGGCACCGCGTTCGGGGGAGTTGTTGTCGTCCGGGGTGAACCAGCGACCCGCGACGACCGGGATGCCAAGGGCCTCGACGAACCCCGGCGTGGCGACGCCCTGGCCGGCACACGTGGACACATGCGCCTGGTTCAGGCGGTCGTACACGGCGCGGTCCTCGAAGCCCTGCACCGTGCACCCGAAGTCGTCCTCGAAGGGCAGGGCATCGGTGATGCCGGCGGCGGCCACGCCCGGCAGCGCGCGGACGCCGGCGAGCACGGCGTCGTCGAACCGCCAGACTTTCGGGAGGCTGTCGTAGCGCTGTGCCGGGAGGAACCACTCGACGGTCATCACGCCGGCCGGCGCGATGCCGGGGTCCACGCGACGCAACGTCCGGAAGCTCTGCAGCAGCAGCGTGGCGCCCACGAGGAGCATGAGCGCGAGCGCGACCTGCGTGACCACGAGCGCGCCGCGCACGCGCTGCCGCTGCACGCCGACCGTCGCCGACCGGCCGCCGTCGCCGAGCGCCGCGGAGGCCGCCGCATGGCGGAACTGGAGTACCGGCACCACGGCGAACACCGCCGCCGTCACGAGCGCGACGCCGCCGACGAATCCGTACGTGTGCCAGTCCAGCGCCACTTCGTCGAGGCGCGGGATGCCGGCCGGCGCGAGATGCACGAGCCAGCGCAGGCCGCCGAGCCCGATGCCGATGGCGAGCGCCCCACCGGCCAGCGCGAGCGCGAACCCTTCGGCGAAGGCCTCGAACGCGATGTCCGACCGTGACGCGCCGAGCGTCGCCCGCAGCGCCAGCTCGCGCCGCCGGGTCTCGAGGCGCACGAGGAACAGGTTGCCGACATTCGCGCACGCGATCACGAGCACCAGCAGCACGGCGCCGAACGCGATCCACAGGTTGCGCGCGATGTCGCCGACGACGTACGCCTGCAACGGATACGCCCGCGTCCAGAACTTCGCCCTGCCGACACCGCCCGCGCGGTAGGCCTGCGGGAAGTCCGTCGGCAGGTTGAGCAGCAGCTGGTCGAGCTGCGCCTGCAACTGCTCGACCGTCGCGCCGGGGCGCAGCCGCGCGACCATCGGGTGTGTGTGGTTGTTGTAGAACGGACCCGCGGGGTTCAGCTTCTGCGCGACCCAGATCTCCGAGTGCACCGTGAACGGTTCGCCACGCTCCGGCGGGAGTTCGATGCCGTACGCGAGCACGCCGACGATCACCACGGGCTGGTCGTTCATCCGGATGGTGCGGCCCACGATGTCCTCGGCGCCGCCGAACCGCGACTGCCACGTGCCATGCGAGATCAGGGCCACGTCCGCCGCGCCCGGCACGTCGTCGCTGGGGCGGAGGAGGCGGCCGCGCACCGCCCGCGCGCCGATGATGTCCAGCAGGCTGACATTCACGGTCGCAAGCTTCGCCCGCACCGGCGCGCCGCCGCCGAGGTCCACGTTCACCTCGTCCTTGTGGAACAGGCCGATCGCCTCGATGGCCGGCGCCTTCAGGTATTCGTAGTACTGGGCGAACGCCATGTCCCATTCGGCCGACGTGCCGACCGCGGGAATCGGGTTGCGCAGCCGCACCAGGCGGTCGGCGGCGGGATACGGCAGCGGCGCGATGACGATGCGCTGGAGCATCGTGAAGATTGCGGTGCTCGCCCCCATGCCCAGGCCGAGGGTGAGGATCACGGTCACCGCGTAGCCCGGCCGGCGCGCGAGCGCGCGCACGGCCAGCCGGAAGTCGCGCGCCCGCGCGCCCAGCGCCTCGCGGAACTCGCGCCGCCGATGGGCGGCCGCGTCGATGCGCTCCACCTCGGCCTCCACGGTGCCCGGGTCGCCAAAACGGCGGCGCGCCTCGCGCTCCGCGTCGGCGCGCGCGAGGCCGCTCGCCATCAGTTCCTCGACGCGCCCTTGCAGGTGGAACGCCACCTCGGCGCCTGCGTCGGTGCGGGCGCGGCGGCGCGTGAACGGGAGGCGAAAACGGCGAGTCATGGGATCACTCCGCGCGAAGGGCGGTCAGCGGGTCGGCGCGGACGGCGCGCCGGGCCGGGAGCCAGGTGGCGACGAGCGCAACCGCGACCAGCAACGCGGGCGCCGAGGTGAACGTGACCAGGTCGGTGGTGGTGACACCGTAGAGCAGTCCCGCGAGCGTTCGCGCCGCCACAAGTGACCCCGCGACGCCCAGGGCCGCACCCGTGGCGGCGAGCGACGCGCCGCGCGCCATCACCAGCGCGAGCACGCGGGCCGGCGTGGCGCCGAGCGCAATGCGCACGCCCATCTCGCGCGTGCGCTCGGCCACCAGGTAGGACACCACGCCGTAGACCCCCACCGCCCCGAGGGTGAGCGCGAGCAGGGCGAATGCCGTCAGGAGCGTGGCCGTGAAGCGGGCCCGCGCCAGTGAGGCCGAGACGATGGATGACACCGTGCGGATGTCACTCACCGGCACCGTACGATCGAGCTCGCCCGCCGCCGCGCGAATCGTCGAGGCGAACGCGGCCGGGTCGCCCGTCACCCGTGCGACCACCGTGTTGTCCGTGTAGGTGGACTGCGCGAACGGGCGGTAGAGTGTCAGCCGCCGCGGGGCGTTCAGGCTGTCCTGCTTCACGTCGTCCACGACGCCGACGATCGTCATCCATGGACTCGTCGCGATGGGCAGCCCCACGCGGCGCCCGATCGGGTCCGCCCCAGGCCAGAACGTTTCGGCCATCGCCGCGCTGATCACCGCTACCCCCGGGGCGTCGGCGCGATCGGCGTCGGTGAAGTCGCGGCCGCGCACGAGACGAATGCCCATCGTCGCGAAGTACGACGGCGAGACGGCCACGGCGTGGTCGATCGTCGGTAGCAGCCGGGTCACGTCCTCGGCGATACCCTCGATGCGCGCCCCCATCCCGTACACCGGGCCCCGCAGCGGCGGGCGGTCCACCGTGGCGATCGACACGACGCCGGGCGCTCCGCGCAGCCGCGCGAGGAGTTGCGCGAAGAACAGCGCGCGGCGCGTGGAGTCGCGGTACGTACCGGCCGGCAGGTTCACCCGCGCGGCGACCACGTTGGCGGCGTGAAAGCCGGGATCCACGCGCCGCAGCGCGTCCAGGCTCCGCAGGAGCAGGCCGGACCCGCACACCAGCACCACCGCGAGCGCGAGCTGCACCACCGTGAGCGCGCCGGCGAACCGGTGGTGTCGCGCGCCGCGCGTCGCCCCGCGCGCGCCCGACAGCGCACGGTTCGGCGACAGGTTCGACGCCCGCAGCGCGGGCGCGAGCCCGAAGGCGAGCCAGGCGAAGAGCACGATGCCGACGGTGAATGCGAGCACGCGCAGGTCCACGCTGATGGGACCCGTCCGCGGGATCTGCGGCGGGAGCAGCGCGGACAGCGCCGCTACGCCACCCCACGCGAGCGCCACGGCGAGCCCGCCGCCCGTCGCGGCCAGCACGAACGTCTCGCCGAGCATCTGTGTCACCAGCCGGCGCCGCGACGACCCGAGTGCCACGCGCACCGCGAACTCGCGTTCGCGCGACAGCGACCGCACGAGGACGAGGTTGGCGACGTTGGCGCAGGCGACAAGCAGCAGCGCGAACACCACGCCCAGGAGCACGTACATCGTCGTGCGCGCCGGGCCCGAGAGCTGCGCCTGGAGGGGCGTGACCGCGGCGTCGCGGCCGTACTGTTCGCCGGGGTCCCAGAGCGTGTTCGCGTGGCGCAACTGCGGAGCGAGCGAGGCAATCTCGCGGCTCGCCTCCGCCGGCGTGACGCCCGGCGCGAGCCGGCCCGCGAGCGAGTACTTCCACCAGCCCCAGAAGTCGCCGGCGCGAGCGGGATCGAACGTGGATGGAATCCACAGCTGGGTGCCGGCGCCGGGGAAGTGGAAGTCCTCCGGCATCACGCCGATCACGGTCCGGGGCGCGCCCTCGAAAAGCAGTGACGTGCCCACGACCGCCGAGTCGCCGCCGAACCGCGTCATCCAGAGCTGGTGCGAGAGCAGCACGACCCGTGGCGATCCGGGCACGTCCGCGCCCGGCCCGAACGTCGTGCCCAGCGCGGCGCGGGTCCCGAGGATGTCGAACATGTTGGCCGAGACGTCGGCGCCGTCGGCGCGGAACGAACCCGCATCGTTGCCGACCGTCATCTGCCACTCGGCGTACGTGCCGATCGCGGCGAGCGAGCGCATCCGTTCGCGCAGTGCATACAGCTCGCCGGCCGCATGCGCACGCGCGCCCCACACGCTCACGAGCTGCTCGGGGTGCGGATAGGGCGGCGGCCGGAAGAGCAGCGCATCGGCCACGCTGAAGATCGCCGTGTTGGCGCCAATGCCCAGGGCCAGGGTACCCACCACACCGAGGGCGAATGCCGGGCGGCGCGCGAGGCCGCGGGCGGAAAGCCGGAGGTCGCGCAGCGCATCCCCAAGGCGCTCGCGCAACGCGCGCCGGCGGTGGCCCGCCGCGTCGATCCGCTCGATGGCGTCCCGCACCGTTGCGGGATCTCCGAAGCGCCGCCGGGCCTCGCGTTCGGCGTCGGCGCGCGCGAGGCCGGTCGCCATCAGTTCCTCGACGCGGCCCTCGAGGTGAAACCGCACCTCGTCGCCGGCATCCGCCCGCGCGCGGCGGCGGGAGAAGGGCGGGCGGAAGCGGCTCACGTGACGGCACCCCGCGCCGACAGGATCCGCTGCGCGACGGACGTGTAGCGGTTCCACGTCTCCAGTTGGGCGGCATAGGCCCGGCGTCCGGCGGCGGTCAGCCGATAGAATCGGGCGCGACGCCCCTGCTCGGTGGCGCCCCACTCTCCCTCGATCCACCCCCGCTGCTCCATCCGGTGCAGGGCGGGGTACAGCGCGCCCTCCTCCACCTGCAGGCCATCCTTCGAGACGCGCTCGATCCAGCGGACGATCCCGAGGCCATGCATCGGGCCCCAGGTGAGCGTCTTGAGCACGAAGAGGTCGAGCGTCCCCCGGAGGAGGTCGAGATCGGCGGCCACGGCAGCTCCTGACCTAAGGTTCTTAGGTCAGACAACGGCCGCCGGGAAAACGTTGCGGGACGCGCCGCGGCGCCCGGCTACTTCGGCTTGAGCTGGCCCCCGCCCGCCAGGGTGTAGGTCTTGCCGCCGAGGGCCGCGTTTGCCGGGAGCGTCGCGTCGTAGGTCACGGTGGCCGTGCCGATGATGTTCGTGACCGCCGTTCCGGAGATCGCCGCCCCGGTGAGCGCCGTGACTGCCGATGCGCCCGTCACGTTCCAGGTGCCGGTGGCGTCGAGCGATACGGCGCCGCCCTGCATGGTGCCGCCCCACGACGCCTGATGCTGCAGCACCAGCGCGAGTGCGCTCGTCGCGTCCGCGACGGCCGCTCCCGCGACGGTCACGCTGTCGAGCGTCAGGGTCAGCGTGGCGCCGCCGGCCGCGCGCGCGAGGACGCCGGTGCCGGCGGTGAGCGTCGTTCCGGCGCCCAGCGTCACGGCCGCGGGGGCGTCCGCAGCCGTCTGCGCCCACGCCACGATCCCGTCCGCCGACGTCGCCGTGAGGGTGCCACCATTGACGACCACCGTTCCGCCGTCACTCACGCCGATGGCGGGCGCCGTGGCGGCCGACGTGCCGATGATGCCGCCGCTGACCTGCACCTTCGAGCCCGCGCCCGTCGCGAAGAACGCCGTCGCCCCGGCGCTGTCGGTGGCGATGACCGGCTCAACCATATAGATGTGGCCGTTGCTGCCGGCGCGCACGGCCGCGTTCTGGCCGCGGGCGCGGCTGGCGACGGCGTCGGACGTCGCGCCGGACTTGGTCACGTTCGGGGCGTTGAACGTGTAGACGCCGCCGTTGAAGACGTAGATCGCCGACTCGTCGGCGACAGCGGAGCCATATTCGCGACCCGTGCTCGCGCCGGCGCCGCCGCTCTGGCGCCACGCCGTGGACGAGACGACCGGCACGATCGTGATGGTCGCGGCCGTCGTGGTGTCGGAGCCGGCCAGGTTCGTGGCGATCGCGTAGTACACGCCCGCGTCGGCGGCGGTGATCGGCCCGACGGGCAGCGTGTCGCGCGTCGCACCCGTGACGGCGACGCTGTCGTGGTACCACTGCAGGCCGATCGGCGTCGTGCCGCTCGGGATCGCGATCAGCAGCCCGGTGGTTCCGACGGTCGCCAGCAGCGACGACGGCTGTGTCGTGAACACCGGGGCGGTCGGCGTCTCGGTCGTTCCGGTGACGTCGTTTCCGGTGGAACAGCCGGCGAGGGCGATGACGGACGCAATGGCGAGCCGCAGGGCGCGCGCTGGTGTCTGGCGTTGCATCGGCACGTGCTGGTCGAAAGGTGGGCGCCCCGGGACATCGCGCGGGGATCGGTGTCATCGTACACAAACGGCGTGCCTGCCGTTCCGCTAGCCCCGCACCCCCCAGTCCACGGCGGCCAGGCTCACCGTGGCCACGCCGACCCAGAGCAGCAGCCCATGCACCAGCGGCCGCGTGCCCACGGTGCGCAATTGCGCGCGGGTGAGGTTCGCCCCGATCAGGAACAGCGTGAGCACGAGCGCCGTCCGGGCGAGCGCGCTGGCGTCGTCGAACCATGCGAGCGACGCGCCCGGCGCGAGTGAGCGCGCCACGGCGGCGAGCACGAACAGCCCGATGAACCACGGGATCGGCGCGCGCGTGCGCCGTGCGGCGCCGCCGGACCGGCGATGCAGCAGGGCCGGCGCAAGCAGCGTGAGCGGGAGGATCCACAGGGCACGGGCCAGCTTGAGGATCGTGGCGTCGCGCAGGGCGACGGGCCCGTAGCTCGCGGCGGCGCCCACGACCGAGCTCGTGTCATGGATCGCGAGCGCGGCCCACACGCCGAACTGGTGCTGCGTGAGTCCCATGAGGTGGCCCACGACGGGGAAGACATACAGTGCGACGGCGTTGAGCACGAACACCGTCGCCAGCGATACCCCCATCGCTTCGGATCCCGCCCCGATCGCGGGGCCGAGGGCCGCGATGGCGCTTCCCCCGCAGATGCTCGTGCCGGCCGTGATGAGCACGGCGAGCTGCCGCTCCACGGCCAGCCAGCGCGCGAGTGCGAGGCCGGCGGCGAACACCACGCTGATCGCCACCGCCGTGATGGCGACGCCGCTCGTGCCGGCGCGCACCAGCGCATCGAGCGGGATCCCGAACCCCAGGCCCACGACGGCGGCCTGCAGGAGGCGTCCGCTCACGCGGCTGGTCACGTGCCGCACGGGATTGCCGAACGCGAGCGCGATCGCGATTCCGGCGCCGAGCGCGAGGGCCGGCGTGGCGGCGGGCGTGAGTGAGAAGATCGCGCCCAGCGCGAGGAGTACCGCGGCGACCACGCTAGGCCGTCAGGTCGTCGGGACCATCGTCCGCGCTGCGGCGCCGCCGGCCCTGCTCGTGCTGTGCGCGGGTGTACCGCCCGAGGTCGTTGCGCGAGATCTTGCGGCGCGCCACGAGCGCCTCGAGCACCAGCTCGCAGGCGAACGCGACTTCCGCGTCGTCGCCCTGCGGGGCGAGGTCGTGCTCGACCACGAGTCCGGCGAGGCCGGGCACGGTCTCGAACGCCTTGCGCATGACCGCGGCGCCGGCGTCGTCCGTCATCTGCAGCGCGGCGCCTTCGTCGAACCACATCACGATCGCGTCGGTGTCGGCGTGCGGCGCATGGGCGCGCAGCGTCGCGTCGGCGGCGCGCCGGATCAGCTCCCGCGCGATGGCGGCGCCGCCCACGAGTTCGCCTTCGTACTCGAGCTCGAGCTTGCCCGTGATCGCCGGCAGCGCCGCGTACACGTCGCCGAGTCGCGGCGCGACCGCGGACTCGCCAAGCGCGATGGCGCGCCGCTCCGCGTTGGAGACGACGTTCTCCATCACCGTGATGGGCATGCGCTGCGACACGCCGGACCGCCGGTCGATCCGCTTGTCCGTGCGCGCCTCGAAGGCGACGCGCTCCACGACTTCCTCCAGCAGCGGCGACACCCGCGCCACGAGGCCCCCGGACCCGCCGCCGCGTGCCGTCCACGCTTCGGCGCGCGTGATCTCCATGCCCAGCGCGACGTCCTCGGGGTAGTGCGTGAGGATCTCGCTGCCGATCCGATCCTTGAGTGGCGTGATGATCTTGCCCCGGGCCGTGTAGTCCTCGGGGTTCGCCGTGAAGCAGAGCAGCACGTCGAGCTCGAGCCGCACGGGGTAGCCTGTGATCTGGACGTCGCCTTCCTGCATGATGTTGAAGAGGGCGACCTGCACCTTGCCGGCCAGGTCCGGCAGCTCGTTGAGCGCGAAGATGCCGCGGTTCGCGCGCGGGAGCATGCCGTAGTGGATCGTGAGCTCGTCCGAGAGCACGTGCCCGCCCCGGGCCGCCCGGATCGGGTCCAGGTCGCCGATGATGTCCGCGACCGTCACGTCGGGCGTCGCCAGCTTCTCGATGTACCGCTGGTCGCGCCCCACCCAGGCGATGGGCGTGTCGTCGCCCGCCTCGGCGATCCGCTCGCGCGCGAACTTCGAGATCGGCGCGAACGGCGAGTCGTTCACCTCGCTCCCCTCCACCACGGGGATCTCGTCGTCGAGCAGGGTCGTCAGCGACCGCAGGATGCGCGACTTGGCCTGCCCGCGGAGGCCCAGCAGGATGAAGTTGTGGCGCGAGAGCAGGGCGTTGACGATCTGCGGCACCACCGAGTCGTCGTAACCGACGATGCCCGGGAAGATCGCGCCGCCCGTCTTCAGGCGCGCCAGCAGGTTGGCGCGCATCTCGTCCTTCACCGACCGCGTGCGCGCGGCCTCCCCGCGCTTCGTGAGCTCACCCAGCGTCTTTGGACGTCGCGCCATCCCCGCCTCCTTGCCTCCAATCTACCACGGTGCGCACGCGGGCCGGCCGCCGCGGCGGGATGCTGGCGGGGCCGCGTTCGGTGCACATTTCCCCATCACCGCGCGCCGCACGCCGGGTCGCGCCGAACGCCGCTTCGAGAGGATCGCCACATGAAGTCCATTGTCGTGCTTGCCTCATTTGCGCTCGCGCTGTCCGCCGGCGCCCAGCAGACCGGGCCCGTCATCATGAAGGGTGGAAGCCACTCGCCCGTGCCGAATCCCACGTTCGCGGTCCCGGCCGACCTCGTGTACAAGGTCGCGTGGGACACCCATGTGGGTGCCGCCAAGCCTGGCGACGCCAACCCCGCGTACGAAGTGCCGGCGCGGTTCCTCAACCAGGGCGCCGCGATCGGCCTGCCCCGCCAGAACGTGCAGGTGGCGATCGTCGTGCACGGTACCGCCGGCGAGGACGTGCTCAACAATGAGGAGTACCGGGCGCGCAAGGGCGTGGACAACCCGAACATCCCGCTGCTCGAGGAACTGTCGAAGGCGGGCGTGAAGATCATCCTGTGCGGGCAGACGGCGGCCAACAAGAAGATGCCGCGCGAGAAGCTGCTGCCGTTCGTCCAGGTGGCACCGTCCGCCGCGTGGGCGGAAGCCGTGCTCCTGCGCCAGGGTTACACGTTCAACCCGTTCTGACGCCGCAGCCCGTCGCGGTCAGGCCGCGGCGGTCGGCACGCCCATTTCCTCGGCCGTGATCTCCTCGAGGCGCCGGTGCCGGGTCTCGACGCCGAACACGGCCACGGCGAGCGCGCCCAGGGCCATCGGCACCGCGCCGACCATCGCCGTCACGCGGATGCTGGGGGCGGCCACCGCGAGCACCACGAGCGTGATGATCAACACGCCGCCCAGCTTCGACGCGCCCGCGCTCAACCCCGTCGCGCGCGAGCGCACGCGCGTGGGATACACCTCGGACGCGTACGCGACGATGACGGCCTGGATCGAGCTGATCCCGGTGATGGGAACCACGAGCAGCGCGTAGAGGAGCGCGCGGTCGGCGGCGAGGCCATTGCCCACCACGACGAATCCCATCAGCGATGCCGCCGTGACCAGGCCGAGGAGGATGAGCGTCTTCTTGCTGCTCCAGAAACCGTACATCCACGCGATCAGGAAGGTGGCCGGGAATCCGAGGATGGCGCTGTCGCGCAGGATGCGGTCGGCGGTGACCTCGTCGAAGCCCATCTGCCGCAGGTTGGAGGGAATCCAGAGCTGGAAGCCGAACGTCACGAGGCCGACGCCGAGGCCGAACACGAGGATGACGGCCGTAAGGCCGCCGAAGTGCCGGTCGAGGAGCTGGCGCCACGTGCCGGCCACACCGTGCTCGACGGTGGCGAGCTCGGACTCGGTGTCGTCCACGATCTGCGCGCCGTAGCGCCGCATCACCGCGCGCGCCTCGTCGTCGCGGCCGCGCTGGATCAGGTAGCGCGGCGACTCGGGGATCCATCGGTTGAGCAGCACCAGCACGATGCCGGTCGGCAGGCCGAGCAGCCAGAGGATGCGCCAGCCGAACGCATCGGGCGCGCCGACGGTCGAAGCCAGCCAGCTCGTCGCGATGTACGCGCCGGCCACGTCGCCACCGATGAGGACCATCACCCAGCCGCGGTGCCGCGCCGGCACGATCTCCGCCATCAGGGCGAACACGATCGGGAGCATGCCGCCCACCCCGAGCCCCATGATGAAGCACATGACGAAGTTCCAGCGATAGTCCGGCATCGCCCCGCAGATGGACGTGCCGATGAACGACACGGCCGCGAGCAGGATCGATGCGCGCCGCCCGATCCGGTCGCCGAGCCATCCCCAGATGAACGACCCGATGACCGTGCCCGTGATGCCGAAGAACGGCAGCAGGGAGACGGGTACGGTGCCGGTCGGGTTCAGCACCGGGTGCTTGAGGCCGTATTCGCGCGCCATGCCGGGCACCACGAAGCCCAGCGTCACGGGTTTCATGACGTCGATCGTCACGGCCGCGGCCATGATCAGCAGCAGGGCGAGGTGCTGCGTGTTCATCCGCGCATCGTCCATCGCGCGGATGCGCACCGGGCGGCCGGCGGGCACGGTTCCCCACCGCGGATAGAGGCCCCACGCCGTGGCGAGAAGGCCGACGATGATGAGCGCCATCCCGATCTTCATCGAGACGTCCATCGGCATGCCGGCCATCATGTAGTGCATGGACGCCGACTCGGCGTACATCGGGAGGTGGAGCAGCACCCCCACCGTGACGCCCGCGACGCCGAGCCAGAAGGCGGCGGGGTGATGGAACTCGATACCGCCGCGTGGCGATGCCTGCATGCCCAGCCCTCCTCCGTCAGTCGGCAACGCGGACCTCGACGAGGTTGTCGTAGAACACCGGCCCATTGCCAAGGTCCGTGACCCGCTGGGACGTCGTGTCGTTCGCGTTCCGGTGGTCGGGCGCGAGCTTGGTCCACCAGATGCTCGGCGCATTGGCGACGCCCTCGCGCACCGACTCGCCCACCCGCGCGACGCCCGTGAAGAACCCGCGGTCGTTGGCCACCACCACGCGCGCGCCATCGGCGATGCCCCGGACGGCGGCGTCGTTCCGGTTCAGCACCACCTCGGGCTCGGCGTCGCGCCGCAGGGAGTCCACGTTCACGAACGTCGAGTTGAGGAACTGGTGCCGCGGCGACGAGATGAGCGCGAGCGGATACTTCGCGGCCAGGTCCGGGGTCGTCTCCGGGAACTCGTGCGGCGGCGTGAACGTCGGCAGCGGGTCGAGCCCCAGCGCCTCCATGCGCGTCGAGCGGAACTCGCACTTGCCGCTCGGCGTCGGGAAACCGCCATCGGCGAAGGGGAGGAACGGGCGTGGCACGTTGAGGCGCACCCATCCGCGTTCCATGAGCGCGTCGAACGTCACGCCTTTCATCCGCTCGGCCGTCGTGTCCAGCGCGCTCCGGATGATGGTGAGGTCGTCGTCGCGAAACGCTGGATGGTCCAGGCCCATGCGGGCAGCGAGGAGGCGGAAGATCTCGCTGTTCGGCTTCGCCTCGCCGATTGGCGCGATGGCCGGCCGGTTCAGCGACGCGTAGTGGTGCCCGTAGGCGAAATGGACGTCCCAGTGCTCGAGCTGCGTCGTGGCCGGGAGCACCCAGTCGGCCCAGTCGGCCGTGTCGGTCTGGAAGTGCTCGAGCACGACGGTGAACAGGTCCTCGCGCGCGAGGCCGCGCACCACCGCGTTCCGGTCGGGCGCGACGGCCGCGGGGTTCGAGTTGTACACCACGAGCGCCTTCACCGGCGGGCCGCCCACCCCCGCGTCCGGCATGTTCAGGGCGTCGCCGAGGCGGATCATGTTGATTGTGCGCACCGGACCGGGACGCAGGTCCGGACGCATGATGGCGTCCTTGTTGAACTGGAACGCCTTGCTGGTCGAGAGCTGGATGCCGCCGCCCGGGCGCCGCCAGTGCCCGCATACGGCCGGCAGGCACGCGAGCGTACGCACGGCCATGCCGCCGCCCCCGTGGCGCTGCAATCCATAGTTGATGCGCAGGAACGCCGCCTTCGCGCGCCCGTACCGGCGCGCGAGCGAGACGATTGTTTCCTCGGGCACGCCGCAGATCGGCGCCACGCGCGACGGTGGCCATTCCCCGGCCCGCGCGCGCAACTCGTCGCCGCCCAGGCAGTGGCGTTCGATGAAGTCGCCGTCCTCCAGTCCTTCAGCGAAGATCACGTGCAGCATCGCGAGCGCGAGCGCCGCGTCCGTGCCGGGACGGATGCCGATCCACTCGTCGCACTGCTCGGCCGTGCGGGTGCGGATCGGATCGATCGCGATCACGGTCGCGCCGTTCTCGCGCGCCTTGGACACATACGGCCACAGGTGAGGATTGGCGGTGAGCGTGTTCGTGCCCCACAACAGGACGAGGTCGCTCCACGGCAGGCCTTCGGCGTCCGCCGAAATGCTCGCGCCAACCGTCATCTTCATGCCCTCGGCGCCGCACGTGGAGCAGATCGTGCGGTCCAGGTCCGACGCGCCGATGAAGTTGAAGAGCCGGCGGTCCATGGACTCGCCCTGCACGTATCCCATCGTGCCGGCGTACGAGTACGGCAGGATCGCCTGCGGGCCGTCGGCCGATCCGCGAATCGCGTTCAGGCGGCGGGCAATGTCGTCCAGCGCCTCATCCCACGTGGCGGGAACGAACCGGCCGCTGCCCTTCGGGCCGACGCGGCGCAGCGGGGTGGTGAGGCGGTCCTTGTGGTACGTCCGGTCGAGGTACCGGTTGACCTTGGCGCAGAGGAAGCCCTGCGTGAACGGATGGTCCGGGTCGCCCTGGATCTTCGTCGCGCGGCCGTGCTCGACCGTGACGAGCGTGGCGCAGCAGTCGGGGCAGTCGTGCGGGCAGGCCCCGCGGACGATGCGGGTGTCGGAGCTGTTCGTCGCGTCGATCATCGGCCCTCGTCGCGTGGACAACCGTGGACGGTCAATCTAACGCGAAGGGCAGCGCCACGACCGTCGCCGCGCACTCACCCGACGTCGCGGCAACGGTCACCGTGTCGCCATCGGCCACTTCGCGCCGCACGTAGGCGAGCGCGATGTGCCCCGCGACGGGCGAGTGCGCGGCCGATCGCACGTCGCCGACCGCGGCGCGCCCGGCCCCGAGAAGCCCGGCGCCGCGCGCCAGCGGAGCACGCGCGCGCAGGCCGCGCAGCGTGCGGTTCACGTGCCCGCGGAAGTGCACGCGCGCCACCGTCTCCTGTCCCGTGTAGCATCCCTTGCTGAACGAGATCGCGCCGAGCCGGTCGAAGCCCGCCTCCTGCGCCAGCTGGTTCTCGTCGAAGTCCACGCCGTACCGCGGGCGGCCCGCCTCCACGCGGAGCACCTCGGTGCTCGACGCATCCAGCGCCGCCGCGCCTGCCGCGTGCGCGGCGTCCACGATCACCCGCGCGGCCGCCGCTGGCGCGACGAGTTCGAATCCCGGGACGCCCAGGTCCGGTGCGCGCACGACATCCACGTCCGCGTCGCCGATCCGGCCGCGCACGTGCGCGAAATGCGCGAGCGCGGCGAGCGTGTCCGGGGAAACGCCCGCCATGGCGCCGGTGATCGCGGCCGCCCGCGGCCCGAACAGGCCGATCGCGCACGTCTCGCCGCTCACGTCGCGGAACGTCGCGAACCGCGGATTGACGAACTTCCGCAGCATGGCGAGCAGCGCTGGCGCGGCGGCCGCGTCCGCGTCCACCAGCAGCGAGCCTTCGCGGGCGAAGATGCGCACGTCGGCGATGACCTTGCCCTTTGCCGTGAGCGCGGCGGCGAGATGGCCCGCGCCCGGTGCGAGCGCGGCAACGTCGTTCGTCACGAGCCCGTTGAGTGTGGCCGCGGCCTGTGGCCCGCTGAACTCGAGGCGGACGCGCGCGCTGCGGTCGAGCACGGCCGCGCCCTCGCGGGCCGCGCGGTAGCCGGGGCCGGCCGCGAGTTCCGTCGCGGAATCCGGGCCCGTCACGCGTCCCCTGCGGCGCGGTACGCCGCGTCGAGCAACTCCACCGGGTGTCGCGTCTGCGCGGCGATGCCGGCGCGCACGAGGCCGGCGCCGATGTGCATCAGGCAGCCCGGGTTGCCCGTGACAACCACAGGCGCCCCGTGCGCCGCGATGGACGCCAGCTTCGGCGCGAGGATCTCCTGCGAAAGCTCCGGTTGCGCGAGCGAATACAGCCCCGCGCTCCCGCAGCACATCGCCGCGTCGGGAAGTTCCGTGGCGGCGAGGCCGCCGACGGCGGCCAGTACGCGCGCCGGCGGCGACGACAGGCGCTGGCCGTGGAGGAGGTGGCAGGGGTGGTCCACGGCG
>CAZKYG010000074.1:0-5331 GCA_964556915.1 uncultured Gemmatimonas sp. | reverse complement strand
TGGATCTCGCGCTGGGCAACAACCCGCAAACGCGCGTGTCGTGGTCGCAGGCGCGATCGGCTGCCGCCACGTACGCCTCGGCGCGTGGCAGGTTCGTCCCCACGATCGACGGCAGCGTCACCGGCGGCCCCGTGCGCAGCGTGTCGCAGAACCCCGCGCGCGTGCCCAGCGACCGCACGACGATGACCGCCGCGCTGCAGCTCAACTACATCCTGTTCGATTTCGGCGCGCGCGGGGGCGCGATGGCGGCGGCGCACGAGGCGCTCTTCGCGGCGGACTTCACGCATAACGCCACGGTGCAGAACGTGGCGCTGCAGGCCGAGGTGGCGTACTTCAACTACCAGGCCGCGCGCGGGCTGCTCGAGGCCTCCGACGCCACGGTGGCGACGGCCACGGCCAACCTGTCGGCCGCCGAGCGCCGGCACGACGTCGGGCTCGCCACGATCGCCGACGTCCTGCAGGCCCGCACGGCGCTTGCGCAGGCGCGCCTGGGCGAGCAGTCGGCGCAGGGCGGCGTGCAGGCGGCGCGCGCGACGCTCGCGGTGGCCTGCGGCATCGCGGCCAACGCACCGTTCGACGTCGCCCCGGACAGTGGCGCGGTGGTCACGCCGGCCCTCACGGCGAATGTGGACTCCATCATCGAGAGCGCGGTGCGCAACCGTCCCGACGTGGCGGCCGCGCGCGCGCTGGCCCGGCAGAGTGCGCAGCAGGTACGCGCCGCGCGGAGCGCCGCGCTGCCCGCCCTGACGCTGGGCGCGAACCGTGGCCAGGTGTACGCCAACAGCGACGTGCTCGAGGGGCAGACCTACTCGGTCACGTTCGGCCTCAGCGTGCCGCTCTTCTCGGGGCTTTCGCGCGAGTCGGACATCGCGGCGGCGCAGGAGAACGCGGCGGCCGCGGCGGCCCGCGCCGAGCAGGCGCGCATCACGGCCATCGCGCAGGTGTTCGCGTCGTACTACGCGCTGCAGACGGCCGCGCAACGCGTGGTCACGTCGGCGGACCTGCTGGCGAGCGCGGCGCAGTCCGAGGAAGTGGCGCGCGGGCGCTACGCGGAGGGCGTGGGATCGATCCTCGACCTGCTGGCGGCGCAGAACGCGCTCGCCGACGCGCGCGCGCAGCGGGTGCAGGCCCGGTGGACCTGGCAGGCGGCGCTGGCCCAGCTCGCGCACGACGCGGGCACCCTGGGGCCGCGCGGCGAGCCCAACCTTTCGACCAGCGGAAATCCATGACGCGCAAGTTCACGAGCGCGATGCTCCTGGCCCTTGGCGCCGCGGCGTGCGGCAAGCCGGCGCCGCCCCAGCGGCCGCCCGTACCCGTGGCGGTCGCGGCGGCCACGCGCATGCCGGCGCCGTACGTGGTCACGGCCAACGGCATCGTCGAGCCGATGCAGACCGTGGCCGTCCAATCGCAGGTGCAGGGCGTGCTCACCGCGGTGCACTTCCGCGAGGGCGACGAGGTCAAGGCCGGGGACGTGCTCTTCGAGATTGACCCGCGGCCCTTCCAGGCCGCGCTCGACCAGGCGCGCGCGGTGCTCGCGCGTGACGCGGCGCAGGCCGAGAACGCGCGGCGCGACGCCGAGCGGTACGCGGCGCTCGTGCAGAAGGACTACGTGACGCGGTCGCAGGCCGACCAGGCCACGGCGAACGCGGCGGCGCAGCTCGCCGTGGAGCGGGCCGACAGCGCGGCCGTGGCCAACGCGCAGTTCAACCTCGACAACGCCACCATCCGCGCGCCGATCTCCGGCAAGACGGGCGCGCTCTTCGTGCGGCAGGGCAACCTCGTGCGGCCCGGTTCGGCGCCGCCGCTCGTCGTGATCAACCAGATCCACCCCATCGCCGCGCGGTTCGCCGTGCCGGAGCGCGAGCTGGCGCGCGTGCAGGAATACTCGCGCCGCCACCCGCTCAAGGCGGTGGCGACCAGCGCGCAGGGCGGCCGCAGCGTGGAGGGCACGCTGAACTTCGTGGACAACGGCGTGGACACCACGACGGGCACGGTGACCCTCAAGGCGCGCTTCGACAACGCCGACAACGCCCTCTGGCCGGGCCAGTTCCTGCAGATCGCGCTCGAGCTGTACGTGGACCCGAGCGCGCTCGTGGTGCCAAGCGCCGCCGTGCAGCCGGGGCAGGACAGCGGGCAGTTCGTGTTCTCCGTGGACCGCGCGGGCAAGGCGCAGGTCACGCCGGTGCGCGCGGGCCGCACCGTCGGGGACATGACGGTGATCGAGGGCGGCCTCGACGTCGGCACCCGCGTGGTGACGGACGGGCAGTCGCGGCTCACGCCGGGCGCCCTGGTGGAGGTGCGCGAGAAGCCGGCCAAGAGTGGGTCATGAACATCACGGGGCTGTTCATCAAGCGCCCCGTCATGACGACGCTCGTCATGGCGGCGATCCTCGTCTTCGGCGCGCTGGCGTACCGCCAGCTGCCGGTGAGCGACCTGCCAACGGTGGACTTCCCGACGATCCAGGTGTCGGCGAGCCTGCCGGGCGCCAGCCCCGAGACGATGGCGTCGGCCGTGGCCACGCCCCTCGAGAAACAGTTCACGACGATCGCCGGCCTCGACAACATGACGTCCACCAACGGGCTCGGCGCGACGTCCATCACCCTGCAGTTCACGCTCGACCGCGACATCGACGGCGCCGCCCAGGACGTCCAGTCCGCCATCTCACGCACGTTGCGCGACCTGCCGCCCGGCATCGTTCCGCCGTCGCTCAACAAGTCCAACCCGTCGAACTTCCCCGTCGTCATCTTCAACATCCGTTCGCAGACCATGCCGCTCTCGCAGCTCGACGAGTACGCGGAGACGGTCATCGCGCAGCGGCTGTCAACGGTGGCCGGCGTCTCGAGCGTGAACGTGTTCGGCTCGATGAAGTACGCGGCGCGCATCCAGCTCGACCCGCGCCAGCTGGCCAGCCGCGGCATCGGCATCGACGAGGTGGCGTCGGCCGTGTCGGCCAACAACGTGAACCTCCCGACGGGCGTGCTGTGGGGCAAGAGCCGGTCGTACACGCTGGCCGCCAACGGCCAGCTCTCCGACGCCGCCGGGTTCCGCAACCTGATCGTCACCTACCGCAACGGCGCGCCCGTGCGGCTCGGCGACATCGGCCGCGTGGTGGACGGCGTGCAGAACGACAAGATCGCCGCCTGGTACAACGACACGCGGTCGATCTCGCTCATTGTCAACAAGCAGCCCGGCGTGAACACGGTGGAGGTGGCCGACGCCGTGAAGGCCGTGCTCCCGCAGCTGCAGGCGCAGATCCCCGCGGCGGTCACGGTGGACGTGTACCTCGACCGCTCGCAGGGCATCCGCGACTCCGTGCGCGACGTGAAGCTCACGCTGCTCGTCACGCTCGCGCTCGTGATCATGGTGATCTTCCTGTTCCTGCGCAACGTGCCCGCCACGGTGATCCCGAGCATGGCGCTGCCGATGTCCATCGTCGGCACGTTCGCGGCGATGTACGCGCTCGGGTTCAGCCTCGACAACCTGTCGCTGATGGCGCTCACGCTCGCCGTCGGGTTCGTCGTGGACGACGCGATCGTGATGCTCGAGAACATCGTGCGCCACATGGAGATGGGGAAGCCGCCGCTGCAGGCCGCCCTCGACGGCGCCGCGCAGGTGGGCTTCACCATCCTGTCCATGACGCTGTCGCTGACGGCGGTGTTCATTCCGCTGCTGTTCATGGGCGGCATCGTCGGGCGCCTGTTCCGCGAGTTCGCCGTGACGATCGCCGTGGCGATCCTCGTGTCGGGGTTCGTGTCGCTCTCGCTCACGCCGATGCTCAGCGCGCGCTTCCTGAACGAGAAGCGCATCCACGGCACGCACAACCTCGTGCTCGACGCCTTCGAGCGCGTGTACCAGGCGGCGCACCGCTGGTACGCACGCTCGCTGCAGTGGGCCGTGCACCACCGCCGCACCACGATGGTCGTCTCGGCCATCTCGCTCGCCGCCACGGTCGTCTGCTTCCAGATCGTGCCGAAGGGCTTCTTCCCCAGCGAGGACACCGACCGTCTCCAGTCCAACACGGAAACGGCGCAGGGCACGAGTTTCGACGAGATGCTCGTCCACCAGAAGGAGGCGGTGCGCATCGCCCTCGCCGACCCGAACGTCGAGGGCGTGCTCTCGAACATCGGCACCGCGTACGGCGGCGGCGTGGCCGCGCCCAATCAGGGGCGCCTCACGATCAAGCTCAAGCCGCGCGCCGACCGCGCGCTCAGCGCCGACGAGGTGATCGAGGAGCTCGGCCCCAAGCTGCGCGCGATTCCCGGGATGAACGCGTTCATCCAGAACCCGCCCATCATCAACATCGGCGCCCGGTCGTCCAAGGCGCAGTACCAGTACACCCTCACCGGCTCGGACCTCACCGAGCTGTACGCGGCCGCGCACGACGCCGAGGCGAAGATCAAGGCGATGCCGGGCCTCAGCGACGTCAGCACCGACCTCCTCGTCTCCAACCCGCAGGCGTCGGTGGACCTCGACCGCGACCGTGCCGCGCTCTACGGCGTGACACCCGAGCAGATCGAGCAGGCGCTGTACAACGCCTACGGCTCGCGCCAGGTGTCCACCATCTACACGCCGAACAACGAGTACTGGGTCATCATGGAGCTCCTGCCCGAGTTCCAGCGCGACCTGTCGGCGCTCGACCTGCTCTACGTGCGCTCGCGCACGGGGCGGCTCGTGCCCCTGTCCAGCGTCACACGCGTCACGCACAGCGTCGGCCCGTCGCAGGTGAACCACACGCAGCAGCAGCCGTCCGTGACGATCTCGTTCAACACCAAGCCCGGCTATGCGCTCGGTGACGCGGTGAACGAGATCGACCGCGTGGTGGGGCGAACGGTGCCCGAGGGCGTCTCCACCGGGTTCTTCGGCGCCGCGCAGGCCTTCCAGGACACGCAGAAGGGCCTGCTGGCGCTGTTCGTCGTCGCGATCTTCGTGATCTACGTCGTGCTGGGGATCCTGTACGAGAGCTTCATCCACCCGATCACCATCCTCTCGGGGATCCCGTTCGCCGCGCTTGGCGCGCTGCTCGCGCTGCTCGTGACGAGGACCGAGCTGTCCGTGTACGCCTGGGTGGGTGTCATCATGCTCGTCGGCCTCGTCAAGAAGAACGCGATCATGATGATCGACTTCGCGATCGAGACGCAGCGGGAGAAGCACCTCACGGCCGTGGATGCGATCGTCGAGGCGTGCCTCGTGCGCTTCCGGCCGATCATGATGACCACGATGGCCGCGCTGGTGGGCACGCTCCCGATCGCGCTCGGCACGGGCGCGGGCGCCGAGAGCCGCCGGCCGCTGGGCATCGCGGTGGTGGGCGGACTCGCGTTCTCGCAGTTCATC
>CAZKYG010000073.1:0-15293 GCA_964556915.1 uncultured Gemmatimonas sp. | reverse complement strand
CCCCCCCCCCCCCGCCCCCGGGGCCCCGGCCCACAACCCCCCCGCCCGGCGCAAACGCCTGGCCGCGCCGCCCCTCGGCGTCGCCGAGCGCGTCGCGCTCGAGACGCAGCACGCGACGGCCGCGTGCGATGATCTCGTCGTCGCTCATCGCGCGGTCCGCGCGGTTCGGCCCCGGACTGCAGCCCAGACATCGACCAGCCGATCGACCAGGTCGGGCAGCGCCTTGAGCGGCAGCATGTTCGGGCCGTCGCTCGGCGCACCGTCAGGGGCGGGATGCGTCTCGAGGAACACGCCGTGCGCGCCGGCTGCGACCGCCGCGAGCGCGAGCGGCCGGATCATCTCGCGCACGCCGCCGCTTGCCCCGCCGACCCCCTTGCCCGGCTGCTGCACCGAGTGCGTGCCGTCGAACACCACAGGGCAGCCCGTGGCGGCCGCCATGCGCGGCAGGGCCCGCATGTCCACCACGAGGTCGCCGTAGCCGAAGAACGAGCCACGTTCGGTGACCGCGATCTCGGCTTTTCGGCCCTGCGCGCCACGGACCTTGTTCACCGCACCCGCCATGCCTTCCGGGTGCAACCACTGTCCCTTCTTGATATTGACCGCCCGGCCCGTCCGGCCTGCCGCGACGAGGAGGTCCGTTTGCCGGCACAGGAACGCCGGTATCTGCAGCACGTCGGCGACCTCGGCCACGACGCCGCACTGGCTCGCGTCGTGGACGTCCGTCAGGACGCGAAGACCCGTGCGGGCGCGCACGCGGGCGAGGGCCTCGAGCCCCTCCGCCATGCCCGGGCCGCGTGGCGCTCCCGCGTTCGACCGGTTCGCCTTGTCGAAACTCGCCTTGAAGACAATCCCGCCCGGCACCCGCTCGGCCAGGCGCGCGAGCGTGTCGGCAACGCGGAAGTTGACGCGATCGGATTCGACGACGCACGGCCCCGCGATCAGGAAGAGCCGGTCCCGGGGGAACAGAGGACTGGGCACGGGTCAGCCGGCTTGCGCGAGTGCCGAGGCCGCGGCGGCCTCCGCCTTGCGGCGACGCGCCGACGCGGACGCGGCGACGAACGCGGCGAAGAGGGGGTGCGGGCGCGTCGGGCGGCTCTTGAGCTCCGGGTGAAATTGGCACGCCACGTAGTACGGATGCGCCGGGAGTTCGATCATTTCCACGAGCGACCCGTCGGGAGAAAGACCGGCGAGGCGCATGCCCTTCTCCTGGAACAGCTCCCGGTACTGGTTGCTCACCTCGTACCGATGGCGGTGTCGCTCGCTGATTTCCGGCGCGCCGTAGATCTCCGCCGCCGTGGAGCCGGCCCGGATGCGGCACGGGTATGCGCCGAGCCGCATCGTACCGCCCATCTCGGTCACGTGCTGCTGCGATTCCATGAGCGAAATGACCGGGTTGGAGCACTCCGGCACGAACTCGCTCGAATTGGAGTCGTCGAGGCCGCACACGTTGCGCGCGAACTCGATGATCGCGACCTGCATGCCGAGGCAAATGCCGAAGAATGGCGTGCCGCTCTCGCGCGTGGCGCGCACGGCCTCCACCATGCCCTCAACCCCGCGAACGCCGAATCCGCCGGGAACAAGCACCCCGTCGAACTTCGCGACGAGCTTGCGGGCCGAGGCCGCGTCCGTGAAGAGGTCGCTGGAGGTCCACGCAATTTCGACGCCCACGTCGTTGGCGATGCCGCCGTGGATGAGGGCCTCCTGCACGCTCTTGTAGCTGTCGGCGTAGTCGGTGTACTTGCCGATGACGGCGATGCGCACGCGGGTGGCCGGCTCGACCACGCGTGTCACGAGCGCGCGCCAGTTGGCGAGATCGGGCTCGTCCCCACCCAGCCCCAGCTTGCGCACGAGCAACGCGTCGAGTCCCTGTTCGTGCAGGGAGAGGGGAATCTGGTAGATCGTACTCACGTCGCGGCTCTCGATCACGGCGCCGAACTCGACGTTGCAGAAGAGCGCGATCTTGCGCTTCACGTCCTCCGACAGCGGCCGGTCGGTGCGGCAGATGAGCACGTCGGGCTGGATGCCGATCTCCATCAGCTCCCGGACGGAATGCTGGGTCGGCTTGGTCTTCACCTCGTGTGCGGCCGCGATGTAGGGCACCAGCGTCAGGTGAATGAATAGCGCGTTGTCGCGTCCCACGTCGTGCCGGAACTGCCGGATGGCCTCAAGGAACGGCAGCGATTCGATGTCACCCACCGTCCCGCCGACCTCGACGATCACCACGTCGTTCTCGGGCGCGAGGCGCCGGATCGCCGCCTTGATCTCGTCCGTGATATGGGGGATCACCTGCACCGTGGCCCCGAGGAAGTCGCCCCGTCGCTCCTTGGTGATCACGCTCGAGTAGATCCGGCCCGTGGTGACGTTGTTCTGCTGGGACAGCGGGCGGTCGATGAACCGTTCGTAGTGCCCGAGGTCGAGATCGGTCTCCGCGCCGTCGTCGGTGACGAACACCTCGCCGTGCTGGAACGGCGACATCGTGCCCGGGTCGACGTTGATGTACGGGTCGAACTTGAGCATGGTCACGCGAAGGCCGCGTTCGACGAGCAACCGGCCGATGGACGCGGCGGCGATGCCCTTGCCCAGCGACGATACGACGCCGCCGGTCACGAAGATGAACTTGGCCGTCTTGGCGGTGGTGGGCGTGTTGGCCATCAGTGGATGCCTGCAGGCGAGGGTGAGGGCGCGATCATCGGGCTCGAGGGCCACGCGGCGTTCGCGCGGCGAAGGTCGTCTTCGGTGTCGATACCGGCGCCGGGCGCGGACGCGCATATCCCGACGCCGATGGGAATCCCCGCGGACACGGGCCGGAGCTGTTCCAGCTGTTCCACCACCTCGAGGGGCGCCGGTGGCAGGGACACCCACTGCTGCAACGCCTCCGGACGGTACGCGTAGATCCCGAGGTGCCGGAGCACCAGAGCGTCCCGCGTTCGCCGCGCGCTGTCGTCGCGAAGGAATGGGATGGGGGCGCGCGAGAAGTACAGCGCCCGGCCGGACGTATCGCGCACGACCTTCACCACGGATGGCATGGCGAGGATATCCGGGTGATCGGCCACCGCGGCGGTGCCGAGCGGCGTGAGTCCCCGTGCCACGGTATCCACGGCCGCACGGAAGGCGTCGGCGGTGATGAAGGGCTCGTCGCCCTGCACGTTCACGATGATCTCGTGACCGGCAAACTCGGGGCGGCGCGCGACTTCCGCGACGCGGTCCGTGCCGCTCAGGTGCCTGTCGCTGGTCATCACGCTCGTTCCACCGGCGGCGCGTACCGCGTCGGCCACCTCGGGAGCGTCCGTTGCCACGACCGCCTCGGCGTCGAGGGCGAGACTCCTGATGCGCTCGATCACGCGGACCACCAAGGGCAGACCGCCGAGCGTACGCAGGGGCTTGTTGGGGAGCCGGGTCGAGCCCAGTCGAGCCGGGATGACGATCAGGGTGCTCATTTCAGCACCGACTCGATCGAGGTCGCGGATGCAAAATCCACGCCACGCAATATAGGCGTGGCACACGCAGAAATGAAAGCCATGGCCCGCAACAGCTTGCCGCAACGTGCCTTACCGCCGTCCGTTCCGCGACGCCGGATCGGCGCCCGTCGGCGGATCAGGCCAGGGCGCTGAGCGTCGCCCGCTGCCGGGCCATCCGCAGGAAGTTGGCGAGCATGTCCCTTCCCCGCTGCGTCAGGATCGACTCGGGGTGGAACTGGACGCCCCACACCGGATGCTCACGGTGGTGCATCGCATGGATCTCGGTCTCGTCGTCCGTGGCGGTCGCGTCGACGACCAGGTCGCCGGGCAGCGACGCCCGCTCCACCACGAGGGAGTGGTAGCGCATCACCTCGAGCGGATTCGGAAGCCCAAGAAACAGGCCCTCGCCGCAGTGACGGACGCGAGACGTCTTCCCATGCATCACGCCGCGCGGATCACGGCGCCTCCATATGCCGCACCGATCGCCTGGTGCCCGAGACACACCCCGAGGATGGGCACCCCCGGGCCAAGCTCGCGAACCAGCGGCACGCAGATGCCCGCCTCGGCCGGAGTACACGGGCCCGGCGACAGCACGATGGCGTCCGGATGCATGGCCTCGACCTCCGCGACGGTGACGGCATCGTTGCGTTCGACGCGCAACGTCTCGCCCAACTCGCCCAGGTACTGGACGAGGTTGTACGTGAACGAATCGTAGTTGTCGACGACCAGGATCATCGCCGCAAGCTAGCGAATGGGCCGGCCCGCCTCAAAGTCGTACAGGGTGAGCTTCCGGAGCTGGTAATAGGCGAACCAGAACCCGCGCAGCGCCTGAATGTACGACGCGAGCGCCTGGTCCTTCTCGCCCTGCGCGATGTACAGGTTGTCCACGTTGATCCGGCCGATCACATAGCGGTTGTACGCGACCTCGAAGCGCTTCTGGGCAACGGTGTCGGCCTTGGCGGCGATCGTGAGGCTCCGTCGGGCCTGCGACAGCGAGAGTGCGGCGAACTTCGCGTTGTTCTCCACGTTCTCGCGCGCCAGCGTGGCGGTGTTCCTGGCGGCGTCGCGGTCCGACCTCGCCGCCTGCACCTGCGCCGAATGGGACCCCCACTGCCATACCGGGATGGACACGCCGACGTTGAGCTGGCGGGCGTCCAGCAGGTTCTTGTAGGCGTCGGGGACGTTGTTGGCCGATGCGTTGTAGCCATATGAAGCGCTGAGCGTTCCGCCCGCTCCGGAGTTCCACCGGGCCTCGCTGACGGCGCGATCGGCCGACACCTCCGCCAACTCGGCGTCGGACATTCCCGACGTGTTGAGTTTCGCCTGCGCCACGGCAACCAGCGTGTCGGCCTCGAAGGCGGGCACGTCGGGCGTGACCTCGAGCGTCAGGTCGGTGCCGGCCGGCAGGTTCAGCACGATGCACAGCTGCGCCTTTGCCCGGTCATAGGCGAGCTTCGCGTCATCCAGCGAGGCGCGGGCCCGCAACAGGGCGAGCTCGCTCTGCAGGAGGTCATTCTCGCCGATCTTGCCGACCTCGAAGCGTCCCGTGTTGAGTGTGTAGAGGGTGTCGTTGGTCGCGGCATTGGTCGTCGCATTCCGCAGCGTCAACTCCGCCGAGTGCAGGTCAAAGAACGCACTCGCCGCCGCCGCCGCCGCATCCTCGCGCGATTCGAGGTACTTCCGCTCCGACGAGGTGTAGCGCAGTTCCTGCTGCCAGAGGTCCCAATGCTGGCTGTTGGCGCGAAAGAGTGGCTGGTTGATCCCGATCGACACCGGCGTCGCCGACCACGTCTTGCGGAAGTCCGTGCCGGTGAGCTGGACCTGGCTCAAGGCCGAACTGAACGTGAACGTCGTGTTCGTCCACGGCACCCGCTGTACGATGCTCGCCGTGAGCGCGCCCTGCACCTGCTCCACGGGCCGATAGAGGGTGGATCCGTCCGGCTGGACGACCGGCGTGATCGACCGCGTATAGCTCGGGGCGGATCCGCCGATGCTGAGCGACGGCAGGTAGGCGGACACGAACACGCGGTCGCGGGCGCGGGCGGCGTCGCGCGTGTCCAGCGCCGAACGGGCCTGCAGCCCGCGCGACTGCGCCAGGGCAACCGCGTCCCCGAGGGTGAGATGGCGCGCGCCCTGGGCGCCCGCCGCGTGGCCAGCCCCGACGAGCGCCAGGGTCGCGAAGGTGACGCGGAGTCTCATCATGTCTACTCGTAGCGAAGACAAACCACCGGGTCCTGCTGAGCGGCGCGGTGCGCGGGCACGATACCGAAGACGATGCCCACGGTGAAGGACACGCCGAACGCGACGAACACTGAAATGCCGGAGACGATGGTCTTGATGCCGGCGACCTTCTCGATGCCGAACGACAGCCCGCCACCCACGAGGATGCCGGCCAGGCCGCCAGCGACTGAGATCAGCACCGCCTCGGCGAGGAACTGGAAGAGGATGTCCTTCTGCGTCGCACCCATCGCCCGCCGCACACCGATCTCGCGGATGCGCTCGAGGATCGACGCGAGCATGATGTTCATGATGCCGATGCCGCCCACGATCAGCGAAATCGACGCGATGGCGCCCAGCACGACGTTGAAGATCGTCTTCGTGCGTTGCTCCTGCGCGAGCAGGAGCTCCGGCACGGTGACCTCGAAATCGATCACGCCGTTGTGCCGGCGTTCGAGTTTCCGCTTGAGGACATCGGCGACCGGCGCAACGAACCGGGCCTCGTCCACGCGCACGATGATCCGGTCAAGCTGGTTCATGTTGCGTCGTTCGGCCCGCGTGTCGTCGTCCTCTTCCGGCGTGTCGCTCGCCGACTGCACGGTGATCTTCGAGGCCGCCTCGATCTCCTGCTGCGTGACGAGCGCGCGATTGCGGTACCGCACGAGCATGGTCCGCACCGGCACGTACACGTCCATGCTCTCGTCACGGATGCCCAGCTTTTGGGCGTTCGGCCCGGCAAGCCCGCGGTCCTCGAGGACGCCGATGACGGTCAGCCAGTTGCTGCCGACCTTCACGGCCTTCCCGATGGGATCCTCATCGGCGAAGAACCGGGCCTTGACGCCGCTGCCGATCACGGCGACCTGGAGCCCGTTGGCCACCTGGTCGTGCGAAAAGCGCGCACCGCGAGCGAGGCGCAGGTTCATCATGCGGAAGTAGGCCGAGTCCACGCCCACGAGCTTCCCCGACCGGTGCCGCCCGTTGCGCGTGATCAGGGTATTGAGGATCACCTCGCCGCTCGCGGCGTCCACCTCGGGAACCGTGGTGCGGATGGCCTCCACGTCGGCGTAGCTCAGGCCCGGGGTGAACTTCTTCGGCTCCTGCTTGGCATCCTTGACCTGCTCTTCCTTCTGCTCGATGATCGGCGTGACGATGACGTTGTTCGTCCCGAGCAGCGCCATCTGCTCGAGGATCTCCTGTTCCGCGCCGCGGCCGATGGCGAGCATGGCGATCACCGACGCCACGCCAAACAGGATTCCGAGGGACGTCAGGCCCGCGCGCAACTTGTTGTGGCCGACGGCCTCGAGGGCCGTGCGGAGAGCAAAGGCCCCGTGCGCGTGGATCAGCCCGCGGAGCTCCGCGAGCCGTGACGTCCGGGCGGGCACGCTCAGCCCTGCGTCGTCGGCGCGGCGGCGTCCGGCCTGGCCGGCGCCTTCGGCGCGCTGGATCCGCCCGGTTTCGGCGCGCCTTTGCCGTCCTTCGCCGCGCCGGGCGGTGTCACGGGCACGGTCTGCCGGCCTGCCGAATCGCCGCCAGGTGCCTTGATCCCGGCGCGCGAGTTCGGCAGGCGTTCCAGCGTCATCGTGGCGCGGTCGGCCGGGGGCGTCAGCATGACCCGGTCGCCCTCGTCGAGCCCACGCGTGATCACGGCTTCGTCGTCATTGATCGCGCCGGTCTCGACTTCCTGCTTCGTGACCCGGCTGCCCTGGCGCCGGTACACGAATGGGACGCCGTTCTCGTTGCCCAGCGCCTCGAGCGGGATGTGCAGCACGTCGGGCTGCGTGAATGTGACGATCGCGTTGCCGGTGGTCATGCCCGGGCGCAGGGTCGTGTCGGGCTTCACCACCTCGACCTTCACCTCGAACACCTTGGCGTCGGAGTTCGGCCGCTGCTCGCCCACGTTGGCGACGGCCGTCACCTTCCCCGCCAGCTTCTTCGACGGGTCGGCGTCGAGCGAAATCTCGACCGGCTGCCCGACGCTCAGCTTGCGGACATCGATCTCGTTCACGTACGTCACCGACTCCATCGTGGACATGTCGGGGAGTGTCGCCACCCCGGGGTCCCACGGACTCACCTGCGAACCGACTGCGCGCTTCTTCCCGTTCCAGTCCTTGATGTAGATGACCATCCCGTCGGACGGCGCCTTGATGGTGAACGCCCCCATGATGTCCTGGACGATCTTCAGCTTGTTCTTCTGGCGCTCGAAGTCGGTCCCCACCTCACGCATTTTCGCCTTCGCCTGCTCGGTCTTCGTGACGAGATCCGACGAATCCTGCTTGAGGGCGCGCATGGCGCGCTCGTAGTCGATCTCGGTCTGCCGCTGCACGCTCGGCGCCTCGTATTTGGACTGCTCCTTGGCCAGGCGCTTTTCCTCGAGCGTCAGCACCTGCGTACGCATGTCCTCCCGAGCCTTGGAAAGGTTCAGCGCGGAGTCGAGCGATGCCTGCTCATACTGCGCCTGCGCCTTCTGGAGCGCGAGGTTCACGTCGGCGAGCTTCGACGCGGCCGGCGAGCGGTCGAGCTCGGCGACCACGTCGCCCGCCTTCACGGTCGTGCCCTCGGTCACCATCGAGAGAATCTTCACGCCGTTGTAGATCTCGGCCTGCGTCATGTTCTGCGGGCCGGTGATCGTCACGGACTTCGGCGCGCGCAACTCGCCCGAGGCGGTCACCACGATCTTGAAGTCGCCGCGCTTCACGGGCGCCGTGAGTGCATCCGCGCCCGAGCCGGTGGAGGCCCCCAGCACCAGGTAGGCCGGCACGCCGACGACCAGAAGAAACGCCGAGGCCAGGAACCACTTCGTCTTGATGAGTCGCTTGAGCATGGGGGGAGTGCCGAAGGGTGAGGATGCGTCGGGCCCGCTCGTCCAATGAGACACCAGAAGCACCCAATCCGTTCTCTCGTCCGGCTCGCGCCCCATGATCGTGCACCTTCCCGCCCCGCGCATCGGCCTTAATCAACTGCTAATCATGGTGTATTGCTATCCTAATACACCGCTCCCCACTTGGCGGGATTCGGACCATGCCGTCGGGTATCGCAATGCGCCGGCCGGGCGGGCGGCCCGGTCACGCAGGGTCAGCCCCTCGGGTGGAACTGCCGGTGGACCGACCGCAGGTACTCGCGATCGACGTGCGTGTAGATCTGCGTCGTCGCAATGTCGACGTGCCCGAGCATCTCCTGCACCGCGCGGAGGTCGGCGCCGCCCTCAAGCAGGTGCGTCGCGAACGAATGCCGCAGGGTATGCGGCGTGACACGCGTCGTGAGGCCCGCGCGCTTCACATACTTGCGGAGGATCTCCCACGCACCCATGCGGCTCAGCGGGCGTCCACGGGCGTTGAGAAACAGGCGACCCTTCCCCTCGCCACGCTCGAGGCGCGGCCGCAACTCGCGAAGGTACATGCCCACGGCGCCCATGGCGGCGCGACCGATCGGCACGAGCCGCTCCTTGGATCCCTTGCCGAACACGCGGACGACGCCGTCCTCCGTCAACAGGTCCTGGACGCCGACGCCGATCCACTCGCTCACGCGCAGGCCGGCACCGTATCCGAGCTCGAGCATGGCACGATCGCGAAACGCCAGTGGTTCGTCGATCGACACGGCCTCGATCAGGCGCTGCACCTCGGACGCCGACAGCACCTTCGGCAGCGTGCGCCATCGCTTCGGGGTTTCGAGCTTGAGCGACGGGTCCGCGGTGAGCGTCCCCTCCCCGACGAGGAAGGCGAAGTAGGTCCGCATCGCGCTCACGGAGCGCCGGATACTGGCCGGCGCCAGGCCGATGTCCTTCAGGTGATACACGAAGGCCCGGAGCTCGGTCGGCGTGAGACCGGACGGCCCCACGATGCCCCTCCCGCTCGCCCACTCGGCAAGGCGCCGGAGGTCACGCCCATACGCCTCAACGGTGCGAGCACTCGCCCCGTGCTCGAGCGTCAGGAAGTCAGCGAGCCGCTCCAGGAGGAACGCGCGCGCCGCGCGATCACCGGCGGAGGCCACGACGCTCAGCTCGGCGGCGCGTCGCCACCGGTCGAAGGCCCGGCTTCGCGCCGAAACCTCCGGAGGCGCCAGAGCGCCCAGCCAATCAGCACAGCGAGGACGAGAAAGGCGGCCGCCGTCAGCCCGACCCGGCGGAGCAGCCGCTGCGTCGCGAACCGGAACAGCTCCCAGTCGCTGCCGACGCGATAGGCGAGCGCCGCGATGATGCCGTACCAGATGAGCGAGGCGAGCGCGATCAGCATGATCGACGTGACGAACGGCACGCGCAGCATGCCCGCCACCGGAGCCACGAACATCCGCAGCCCAGGCACGAAGCGGCCGAGGAACAGCGCCCCCAGGCCGTACCTCCCATACATCGCTTCCAGCTGGCGCTCGGCCGAGTCCACGCCGAACCGCTTGAGCTGGGCATGCATCCACACCGACCCGTAGCGCCGGGCCAGCCAGTACACGGCCGACGCGCCCAACGTCATGCCGCCGACGATGACGGCGATGGTGGCATACAGGTTCATGCCCTGCCGCGCGGCCAGGAACGCCCCCACAGCCACGATGACGTCGGACGGTGCGGGAGGGAACACGCCCTCGATGAAGGTGGCCAGGCCGAGCAGGGTGTACAGGGCGCCGGGCGACAGGCCTCCGAGGAACTCGACGAGGCGATCCACGGCGCCTAGATGCGGTCGAGCGCCGCGACCGCGATGACGGCGAGTCCTTCGCCCCGGCCGATCCAGCCCATCTTCTCGTTGGTCTTTCCCTTGATCCAGATGGACTCGACCGGCGCGTCGATGGCGATCGACAGGGTGCGGCGAATGCCATCGCGTGCCCGCGCAATGTGCGGCGTCTCGCACACGACCGTGATGTCGACGTTTGAGACGCGCCAGCCGGCCTCGCGCACGCGCAGCGCGGCAATGCCCAGCATTTCGATCGAGTTGCGGCCCTTGTTTGCGGGGTCGGTGTCGGGAAACAGCGAGCCCACGTCCCCCAGGGCCGCAGCGCCGAGCATGGCGTCGATGAGGGCATGGGCGACGGCGTCGGCATCGGAATGCCCGACGAGCGACAGCGACGACGGGATCCGCACGCCGCCGAGCAGCACGCCGTCGCCGGCGACGAACCGGTGCGAGTCGTATCCGATCCCAACTCGGGTCACCCTGTCCTCCCCCCGGGTTCCTGGCCCGCCTCCGCGCGGCTACGCAGCGGCCGGCTCTTCGATCAGCTGGTAGTTCTGGCGCCGGCGCCGCGGTTCGAACCCGGCACCGCGGATCAGGGACTCGATTTCCGCGACGGTGGTCCGGTGCGTCGTATTCGCCGCCGACACCACGTTCTCTTCGAGCATGAGCGACCCGAAGTCGTTGCAGCCATAGTGCAGCGCGACCTGCCCCACCTTCATCCCCATGGTCACCCAGCTGGCCTGGATGTTCGGAATATTGTCGAGCACCACACGCGCGAACGCCGTGGTCCGCAGGTACTCCACGGCGTCCGTCTTCGGCATGGCACTCATCGTCGGCGTGTTCTCCGGCTGCAACGGCCAGCAGATGAATGCCGTGAAGCCGCCGGTCCGCGCCTGCAGGTCGCGCAGGCGCCCAAGGTGCTCGAGCCGCTCGGCGAGCGTCTCACCGATGCCGTACATCATCGTGCAGCTCGTCTTGAGGCCCTCCTGGTGCGCGATCTCCATCACTTCGAGCCAGCGGTCGGCGCCGGCCTTCTTCCTCGCCACCTGGTCACGCACGCGCTGCACGAGAATCTCGCCGCCACCACCGGGGATCGAGTCGAGCCCGGCCTTAACGAGCTCGCGGATCACGTCGCGCGCGTCCATGCGGTACAGCGTGCTCCAGAAATCCACCTCGCTCGGGCTGAACCCGTGGACGTGGATCGGGTGGTGCGTCTTGATGTACCGGAGGAGGTCGAGGTACCACTGGAACGGGATGTACGGATTGTGCCCGCCCTGGATCAGGATCTGCACGCCGCCGAGCGCCTTCACCTCGTCGATCTTGGCGCCGATCTGTTCGTAGGAGAGTGTCCACCCCTCGTTGTGCTGCGGTCGGCGATAGAAGGCGCAGAACCCGCAGTCCGCCACGCACACGTTCGTGTAGTTGATGTTGCGGTCCACGATGTACGTGACAATGCCCTCGGGGTGCAGCTCGCGACGCACCCGGTCGGCCTCGGCGCCCAATTCGAGGAGGGGCGCACGCTGATAGAAGTCGAGGAGGTCTTTCAAGAAGTCAGATGGCAGATGGCAGCGTCAGGCGGCGGAAATAAAGGACAGGCGCCCCGGCGGCACGCGGCCCGCCACCGTGAGGCGACGGTAGAACTCCGTGAGTCCGCCGAGGTGCGGATAGCTGAGGCCGTAGTCGAGTCCCGCGAGGTATTCCCGGCAAGTCGGCAGGACGACGCCGGTGCGCCGCACGGCCTCGGCGGCCAGGTCGTCCAGGTGTGCGAGGCCCCAGTTGCGGCTCTCGATCAGGGACGCATGCAGCGCGAGGACATCCGCCGGTGCCACATCGCGCCGGGCCACCCACACGGCGAAGACGAATGGCAACCCCGTCCATTCCTTCCACACGGCGCCAAGGTCGTACACATGCGTGAAGGCGTTCGGGATGGCGCCCGACGACAACATCAGCGCCGCATCGCCGATCACGAGCCGGGCCGCGACACGCTCGCCGGTGGCCTCGCGAAGCTGCGCGTCCGAATCGCGCGACCCCAGGTCGGCGGCTTCGGCATCGCCCTTCACGAACACAGGCCTGGCGTGCCACACGTGCTCGAACAGCAACTCGGTGAGATATACGCTCGTCATCGAGCTGCTGCTCACCACCACGCGGCAACCCGTGAGTTCGGACGCCGGCCGATCGGAGAACAGCAGGACGCTCCGCACGGGCCCATCGCAGCTGATCGCGAGATCGGGGAGCAGGAGGTACCGCTCCCAGTCCCGCGCATATTCGACGGCGGAGACGACGCTCACGTCGAGCGTACCGGCCGCCATGCGCGCGTTGAGGGCGGTCGGCACGCCGTCCACCAGATCCGCGTCGAGCCGGACTACACCCCGGTCCACCGCCCCGTACACCGGGTAGCAGTTGACGTACGGAATCCGTCCGAGCCGCAGGCGCGCGTTCATGCCGGCGTGTGCGGCACCGGCACCTCGTCGAACCGGCGAAGGACGTTGTAGAACGAGTCGCGCTCGGCGGGAACCTTCCCCGCCCCGCGGATGAGCGCGAGGAGGCCGTCGAGCGTCATCCCCTGCGGCGTGGTGGCGCCGACGGCATGGTATATCTTCTCGCGCACCACCGTCCCCTCGAGGTCGTTCACGCCGTAGTGCAGCGCGATCTGGGAGAGCGGCGTCGACACCATGATCCAGTGGGACTTGATGTGCCGGAAGTTGTCGAGGAAGAGGCGGCTCACGGCCAGCATCTTGAGGTCGTCCACGCCCTGGCTTGCGATGCCCCGGCGACCGAGCTCCTCACCGAGCACGTTGTCGTCGGGGTGGTAGGCGAGGGGGATGAACGCCAGGAAACCGCGGGTCTCGTCCTGGAGGTCGCGCAGCATGGTGAGGTGGGCGACGCGGTCCTCCATCGTCTCGACATGCCCGTACAGCAGCGTGCAGTTCGTCCGGATGCCCAGCTCGTGCGCCGTGCGGTGCACGCCGATGTAGTCGGCGCCCGCGAGCTTCTTGCTCGCGATTTGCTCGCGCACGGCGGCGCTGAACGTCTCCGCACCGCCCCCCGGCATGGTGTCGAGCCCCGCCTCGCGCAACGCGATGAGCACGTCGCGCCACGACATCTTCTCGATGCGCGCGATGTGCGCGATCTCCACGGCCGTGAGCGCCTTGATGTGCACGTGCGGGAAGTTCGCCTTCAGGCCGCGGAACATCTCCTGGTAGTAGGCGAGGCCCGCCTTCATGTCGAGGCCGCCCACGATGTGAAACTCGCGCGTGAGGCCGTCGGCGGCGTGCGCCGCTTCGGCCAGCACCTGGTCGAGCGTGTAGCGGTAGGCGCCCGCCTCCTTGGGGAGGCGGGCGTAGCCGCAGAACGTGCACGTCGTCCGCAGGACGCAGACGTTGGTGGGGTTGATGTGCTGGTTGGCGGCGAACGTGACCACGTCTCCGTTGCGGGCGTGGTTCACGGCATCGGCCAGGTGGCCGAGGCCGGTGAGGTCGGCCGTCTTGAAGAGCGCGACGGCGTCGGTCCCCGAGAGGCGATCCCCGCGCTCCACACGTTCGGCGATCCGCCGGAGCGCGGGGTCGCGCACGCGCGCGTGGACGATCGCCGGCGCAGGACCGGCCGCGGCCGTTCCCGGAGATTCGGCGGCGCGCACCGCGGACATCAGTCCCTGAAGCGGCGAAGCGCGAGCGTGGCGTTGTGGCCGCCGAACCCGCTGGAGTTCGACAGCACGGCCGATACCTCGCGTCGCTGTGGCGTGAGCGGCGTGCAGTTCAGGTCACACTCCGGATCCTGCTGCGTGAGGTTGACCGTCGGCGGGATGATCCCGTTGACGATGGCAAGCGTCGAGAAGATGGCCTCCACCGCCCCCGCCGCACCCAGCATGTGGCCGGTGGAGGACTTGGTGGAACTGACGTTGATGCCGTCGGCATGTTCCCCGAACACGGCACGAATGGCGCGGATCTCGTTGGCGTCGTTCATGGGCGTGCTGGTGCCGTGCGCATTCACGTACTGCACATCGGCGGGCGACAGGCCGGCATCCGCGAGCGCCCCCCGCATGGCGCGCTGCAGGCCCTCGTGGTTGTCCGGCTGGCCGGTGAGGTGGTAGGCGTCGCCGGTGAGCCCGTACCCGGCGATCTCGCCGTAGATGCGGGCGCCGCGCCGGCGGGCGTGCTCCAGCTCCTCGATCACGATGATGCCGGCGCCCTCGCCCAGCACGAAGCCGTCCCGGGTGGCGTCGAACGGGCGGCTCGCCGTGGCCGGCGAATCGTTGCGTTCGGACAACGCCTGCATGTTGGCGAACCCGGCCATGGCCATCGGGCTCACGGCCGCCTCCGAGCCACCGGTGATCATCACGTCGGCGTCGCCGTACTGGATGTGGCGGAACGCCTCGCCGATGGCGTGGGCGCTCGTTGCACAGGCCGACTGCGTGGCGAAGTTCGGGCCCTTGGCGCCGAAGCGCATGGACACGACGCCGGCGGCGATGTCGCCGATGAACATCGGCACGAAGAAGGCGGACACGCGCCTGGCGCCACTGTCGCGCAGCACGTTGTGCTGCTCCTCGAACGTCGTGATGCCGCCGATGCCGCTGCCGACGATGACGCCGGCCCGGAAGGCGTCGAACCCGCCGGCCTCGAGGCCGGCATCACGCATGGCCTGCACGGCGGCCGCCACGGCGAACTGGGTGTACAGGTCGGACCGCTTCGCCTCCTTGCGGTCCATGTAGAGCGAAACGTCGAACCCCTTCGTCTCGCACGCAAACTTCACACGGTGCGCGCCGGGGTCGAACCGCGTAATGGGCGCACCGCCCGACTTTCCGTCGAGCAGCGCCCGCCACGTCGTCGCCACGTCGTTGCCGACGGGCGTCACGCAGCCGAGGCCCGTGACGACGACGCGCCGCTTCATTACGCCCCGATCTTCTGGTTCAGATAGCCGATGGCGTCGCCCACCGTGCGCAGCTTCTCGGCGTCCTCGTCCGGGATGTCGA
>CAZKYG010000072.1:0-25520 GCA_964556915.1 uncultured Gemmatimonas sp. | reverse complement strand
TGCACGGTGCCGGTGCTGGGCGCGGGGCGCCTTACCGCGCGCGGAACCGGCACGCAGAACCTGCCCGTCCTGCGGAGCACCGAGTCCCCTTGACCGTTACTCGCGGTACTCGGGTCTGGGTGCTCGGGAGGACGCGCAGGTGCACGGTGCCGGTGCTGGGCGCGGGGCGCCTCCCCGCGCGCGGAACCGGCACGCAGAACCTGCATGTCCTGCGGAGCACCCAGTCCCCCTTCCCGCTCCTATGGCGGCAGCAACGCCGCGTTGTCGAGCCGCGCCTTGGCCTCGTACGGCCGCGTCACGCTGCCGAACGGACTGTCCACCGTCACCTCGCCCTTGACCGTGTAATTGACGCTCCCCTTGCGCGTCATCACCTCGGCCGCGGCCAGCAGCTCGCGGAACGTGAAGCTCACCGGCAGCACTACGTCGTTGTGGTCGCGATTCCTGAGCGTCACGCGTTTGGTCACCGCGCCCTCGGCGACGAGCGACGTGTCCGCGATGAGCGTGTAAGTGAGCTTCGTCGCGTCGATCCGGTAGTCGTTCGGGTTGAACACGTCGAGCAGGACGTCCACCGAACCACCCTCGAGCCCCAAGGCGCGCACGCGCACGTCGCGCAGGTCCACCGTGGGCGTGCGGAACGCCTGGCGCGCGAGCGTCGCGCAACCGGCCAGCGCCGCCACGGCGACGGCCAGCGCGACAGGCCGCGCGGCGGCGCGCATGGAACGAATCGTCGCACGGTGTGGCATCACGGTTCCGTATTGTACCCCGAAGCCCGGTCTTTGAGCGCCTTCCACCATTCGAGTCGCTTCGCGACTTCCTTCTCGAACCCGAACTGTCCCGGCGTGTAGAATGGCGCCCTGCCCCGTACCTCGTCAGGCAGGTACTCCTGCGGCACGTACGCCTCGGGCACGCGGTGGGCGTACTCGTAGCCCTTTCCGTAGCCCAGGTCCTTCATGAGCTTCGTCGGCGCGTTCCGGATGTGCAGGGGCACCGGGGCGGCCGGAGTCTCGCGCGCCGCGTCGTTGGCCACGCCCCACGCCTCGTACACCTTGTTGCTCTTGGGCGCCGTGGCGAGGTACACGCACGCCTCGGCGATCGCGAGCTCGCCCTCGGGCGAGCCGAGGAAGTGATAGGCGTCGCGCGCGGCGATGGTGATGCGCAGCGCCTCGGGATCGGCGAGCCCGATGTCCTCGGTGGCGAACCGCACCATGCGGCGCACGACGTACAGCGGGTCTTCCCCGCCCTGCAGCATCCGCGCCAGCCAGTAGAGTGCGCCGTCGGGGTCGCTGCCCCGCAACGCCTTGTGGTAGGCGCTGATGAGGTTGTAGTGCTCCTCGCCGCTCTTGTCGTAGCGCGCGAAACGGAGTTGCGCGGCTTCGCGCACCACGTCCGTGCCGATGCGCCGCCCCGTGCCCTGCACGAGGGTGGCCGCGGCCTCGAGGATCGTCAGCGCCCGCCGCGCGTCGCCGTCGGCCTCGACGGCGATGGCCGCGATTGCCTCCGCGTCGGCGGTGACGCCCGTGCCGCCCAGCCCGCGGTCCGGATCGGCCAGGGCGCGGTGCAGCAGCGCCTCCACGTCGGCCGCGGCGAGCGGCTCGAGCACGAACACCCGCATCCGCGAGAGCAGCGCGCCATTCACCTCGAAGCTCGGATTCTCGGTCGTGGCGCCGATGAGCGTGATCGTCCCGCTCTCGACGTGCGGCAGCAGCGCGTCCTGTTGCGCGCGGTTGAACCGGTGGATCTCGTCAATGAACACGACCGTGCGCCGCCCCATCTCCAGCCGCTGCGCCGCTTCGGCCACCACCTCGCGGATGCGCGGCACGCCCTCGGTGACGGCGGAAAACGGCACGAACTCGCCCTGCACGTGTCCGGCGATCACGCGGGCGATGGTCGTCTTGCCCGAACCCGGCGGACCCCAGAAGAGGATCGATCCGATTTCGCCGGCGTCGATCGCCACGCGGAGGGCCTTGCCGGGCGCGAGCAGGTGGCGCTGCCCCACGACCTCATCGAGCGAGCGCGGCCGCATCCGCGCCGCGAGCGGCGCGGCACCCGCCGGCGCTGCGAACACCGAGCCCTGCGCCGTATCCGCCTTTCCCGACCGCGGTCGCGCCATCACGCCACGCCCCCCGCGCCGGCACGCGCCCCGGCGACCGGTGCCGCAACCGCCGACCCGACCCAGGCCGCGAGTTCACGCCGGAAGCGCGGCGCCGCGAACCGCTCCGCGTTCGCGCGGCAGGCGGCGGCCGTGAGCGTGGGCTCGATGGCCTCGAATCGCGCGACCGCCCCGCGGATGGCCTCCTCCGTCTGCGCGTCGAAGAAGAGGCCCGTTGCGCCGTCCACAATTGTTTCCAGCGCGCCGCCGCGGCCGAACGCGATCACCGGCACGCCGCACGCCTGCGCTTCCACCGGCGCGATGCCGAAGTCCTCCTCCGCGGCGAACACGAACGCCCGCGCGCCCCGCAGCTGGCGCCGCATCTCCTCGCGCGGCGCGTGACCGATGAACGTCACGTTCGAGACGCCCGCCGCGGCGGCCCGCACCTTGTCACGGTCGGGACCGTCGCCGATCACCACGAGCTTCCGGTCCGGCCGGCCGGCGAACGCGCGGACAATGAGGTCCATGCGCTTGTACGGCACGAACCGCGAGGCCGTCACGTACGGCGCGTCCGGCACGCCCGCCGCGCGCGCGGCATCCGGGCCCGCACCAGGCGTGAAGAAGTCCGTGTCCACCGGCGGGAAGATCACGACGCTTTCGCGCCCGTAGTTCCGCCGCACGCGGCCGGCGATGTGCTGCGAGATGCTCGCGTACGCGTCCACGCGCGCGCTGGTGCGCAGGTCCCACGCACGCAGCCGGTCGAGCATGGCGCCGACGACGGCGCCGCGCACGCCGTGGTCGAGCCCCGACTCGGCGAGGTACTGCTCGCGCAGGTCCCACGCGTAGCGCATCGGCGAGAGCGTGAGGCACAGCAGGCGCTGCCCGGGGCGGACCGGCGGCGCCTTGGCCACCGCGTGCGAGATGGCAAGGACCGTGTCGAATCCGGAGACGTCGAGGCCGCGCAGCGCCATGGGCATGAGCGGGAGGAACGGCCGGTAGTTGCGCCGCGCCGCGGGCAAGCGCTGCAGCCATGTGGTGCGCGCCCGCGGGATGCCGAGGCGCGCGTGCTCCGCGTCGCCCATGGTGTCCACGACGCTGAAGACCGTGGCACCGGGAAACGCCTTCAGCGTCTCGGAGAGGACGGTCTCGCCGCCCCCCGAGTCGGTGATCCAGTCCACGACGACGGCTAGCACGGTGAAGCGGGCGCGGTGCCCGGAAGGACCCGCAGGGGCCTGGTGCCGGTACTCGGCGAGGTGGCGGGGGCGTCTCCGTACCTTTCGGGGAACCGGCACCCGGCCCCGGTCCGTCCTCCCGAGCCCCCAGCCCCCATTCCCGCCCCAGTCCGCCTCACCGGACGAGCAATTCCGTGACCGCGTACACTGCCACGCCGGCGAAGAACCACATGTTGTGGCTCCATCCCTTCTTCGCCTGGAACTCCGGGATCAGGTTCGACGCGCCCACGTACAGCGTAACGCCACCAGACAGCGCGAGGCCGTGCACCGTGAGCAACTCGACGCTGCCCGCGAGCGCCGCGCCGACGATCGTGGCGACACCAAGCGCCGCCGCCGCACCGACCGCCGCCCCCACCGACCGTCCGCTCGCCACGAACAGCGACCCGATCGCCAGTCCCTCGGGCAGCTTGTGCAGCACGATGGCCGCGAGCACGATCGCGCCGAGCCGCGCGTCAACGGCGAACGACGTGGCGATCGCCACGCCGTCCACGAACGTGTGCAGCATCAGCCCGACGAGCGCGCTCACGCCGACTCCGCGCGAGACCTCGTGCGTCTCCTCCCCGAAATGGAAATGGCCCACCAGCGCGTGCTGCGTGAGGTGCACGAGCACGAATCCCCCGAGGATCCAGCCTCCCGTGCCGACGCCGCCGCGCGCCACGGCCTCGGGCACGAGCTCGGCGAGCGACACCGCGACCAGGAAGCCCGCGGAGAACGCGAGCACGAACTCGAGCGTGCGCCGGCTCCAGGTGCTCCGCGTGGTGAGCACGAGCGCGCCGAGGAGGTTGCCGGCCGCGGCGACGCTGGCGTAGAGGATGGGGGTCACGATGGCAACCTAGCCCGGCTGTCCAGCCCCTCAGCCGCGCGGCATGCCGCCGACGAGGCCCAGCAGCGCATCGCGCGTGTTGAGCGCGGGGTCGTCGAGCACGCGGTCGAGCAGGGCGCGCAGCGTGCGGCCCATGGCCGGCCCGGCCGGCACGCCGGCGGCCCGGAGGTCTTCACCGTCCACCGCGAGGTCGGCGAGCTCGACGGGGTCGCGGTAGGCCACGCGCACCGCCTCCGCGCGAAAGGCCGCGAGCTGCTCGGCGAGTCCCGGCGGCGCGGTCCAGCGGCCCGTCTGGCCATCGGGGCGCGACGCGCGGGCCATCTGCAGCGCGGCCGTCAGCGCGCAGAACGCGTCCGTGCGCGTGCGGCCGATCGTCGCGATCCACCGTCGCAGCGTCGCGGGCGGCACGCTCGCCGGCAGGCCGGCGAGCGCGGCGTCCACGGCGCCGCCGATCTCCGCGCGCGCACGCACCAGCGCCGCGATCCACGCCGCATCGGCGTTGGAGAACCTGAGCGCCTTGAGCGCGCGCCCGGCCGTCGCGGGTTCCGCGCCGAAGAAGAGCATCGCCAGCCGGTCGAGGGTCGCGCGCTTCGGGTCGGCGGGCGTCCCCCCATCCTCAGCGGCCGCGGGGGCGGCGGCGTCGGCGCGCGGGAGGAAGTCGAGGGCGCGGAAGCGTTCGTCCGGCGCATCGGCGAGGGCGGGCACGAGCGCCTCGAGTGCGCCGGACTCCCGCCACCAGCCGAACGCCACGCTCGGCCGGTCCACCTGCTCCATGGTCTTCTCGATCTCCTGCTTCACGCGCTCGGCCGACAAGCGCGTGAGGTGGGCCGCGGATTCGCGGATCGCAGCCCACGTGGCCGGCTCGATGTGGAACTGGAAGCGCGCGGCAAACCGCATGGCGCGCAGCGCGCGCAGCCGGTCCTCCCGCATGCGCGCGCGGGCGTCGCCCACCGCGCGCACGATCCCGCGCCGGAGGTCCGTGCGTCCGTCGAACGGGTCGCGCAGCTCGCCCGACTCCGGGTCGTACGCCATCGCGTTGATGGTGAAATCGCGGCGCGCGAGGTCGTCGTCGAGCGAGACGCCGAACGCCACGACGGCGTGGCGGCCGTCGGTCTGCACGTCCTTCCGGAACGTGGTGACCTCGTGCATCACGCCGGCGTCGTCGAACACCCCGACGGTGCCGAACTCGACGCCCACGGGCACGGTGCGGCGGAACACCTTCTGGACCTGCTCGGGCCGCGCGCTCGTCGCGATGTCCCAGTCGAGGTGCGCGTGGCCCAGCAATGCGTCGCGGACGGCGCCGCCGACGCACCACGCCTCGAAGCCGGCCGCGCGCAGCCGCGCCGCCAGGCCGAGCACGCCGCGGGGCGGCGCCAGGCGGACGTCAGGCGCCACGAGCGCCCACGCCGCTCAGCCGCACAGGACCGAGCCGCCGTTGACGTTCACGATCTCACCGGTCACATGCCGCGCGCCGTCGAAGCAGAGGGACACGATCGGGAACGCGACGTCGCCGGGCGTGGCCACGCGCCCGACCGGAATGCCGCGCGCGATGCGCTCCTTGCCGCCGTCAGCGAACGGCAGCGCGCACATCTCGGTGTCCACCCAGCCCGGCGCCACGGCGTTGACGGTGATGTCGTGCGGCGCCAGCTCCACGGCGACGGACTTCACGAAGGAGATCATCGCCCCCTTGCTCGCGCCATAGTCCGCGTGGAACGCCTCGCCGCGCTGGCCGGCCGTGGAATCCACGAGCACGATGCGTCCGCCGCCGTGCCGCGACGCACCGGCGCGCGTCATCGCCGCGGCGGCGGCGCGCGTGACGAAGAACGTCGCGTCCACGTTCTCGCGCATGGTGCGCACCCAGCGCTCGTCGGTCATCTGGGTGACGGGCACGTCGTCGGCCGGCCAGATGCCGGCCGAGTGGACGAGGATGTCGAGTCCGCCGAGCGTCTTGACGGTGTGGTCCACGAGGGCATTGGCGCCGGCGGCCGTGCCGATGTCGGCCGCGCAGGAAGCATTCGGCACGCCGATCGCGGCCAGCGCGTCGCGCATCGCGGCGGCCTCGGCGTGGCGCGAGCGATAACCGACGCACACGGCGGCCCCGCACTCCGCCAGCAGGCGGGCCGTGGCGGCGCCGATCCCGCGCGTGCCGCCGGAGACGAGGGCGCGCTTGCCGGAGAGGCTGAAGGCGTTCATGGCGGAAATTTACCGCCGGGTGAAGGGGGCTGGGTGCTCCGGAGGACGGGCGGGTGCCGCGTGCCGGTGCGGCGCAAGGTGCGGCGTCCCGCGCCCAGCACTGGCACCGCGCACCGGCGCGTCCTTCCGGGAACCCAGACCGCTGCACCGCTGCGGCCGCATCGCCGCCGACCGCATCGCGCGGGATGTGCGCTGACCGGTGACCATCTCACGACAACCAGCGACGGACGCGCTCGGCGTACGCGCCGTACGGCGGGAAGAGATCGAACAGCCGGAACCACAGCGGCCGCTCCACGACCGGCCGGAAGTGGCTGAACGTCTCGAACCCGTACCAGCCATGGTATCGGCCGAAGCCGCTCGCGCCCACGCCGCCGAACGGCAGCCGCGGGTTGGACAGGTGCCGCACGGTGTCGTTGACCATGATCGCGCCCGAGCGGGTTCCCGTGCGCACGCGCTCGATGGTGGCCGCGTCACCGCCAAAGAGGTACACCGCCAGCGGACTGGGGCGCGCGCGCAACGTCGCGAGCAGCTCGCCGAGGTCCGCGTAGGCGACGACGGGCAGCACCGGCCCGAAGATCTCGTCGCGCATCGCGGGATCGTCCCAGCCCGACCGCGGAATCACCGTGGGCGGGAGCGTGAGACGCGCGGGATCGGGCTCACCGACCTGCACCGCGCCGGGCGCGGCCGCGAGGGCCGACAGGCGGTCGAACAGGTCGCGGCCGGCGACCTTCGAGTAGTCCCGCGCGAGCGTGGCCGCGTCGGGATAGAAGCGCCGGAGCGCGCTGAGCAGTTCCACCACGAACGCGTCGTGCAGGCCGTCGGGCACGCACACGAAGTCCGGCGCCACGCACGTCTGCCCCGCGTTGAGGAACTTGCCCCACGCGATGCGCTCGGCTGTCACGCGCAGGTCCGCGCCGGGCACCACGATGGCGGGCGACTTGCCGCCCATCTCGAGCACCACCGGCGTGAGCTGCTCGGCCGCGGCGCGCATGACGGCGCGTCCGCCGCCGGCCCCGCCCGTGTAGAAGAGCAGGTCGAACCGCTGGCGCAGCAACTCCTGCGATTCGGGCAGGGCGCCCTCGACCACGGCCACCACGTCGTCGCCGACGGCGGCCTGCAGCAACTCGCGCAACGCGCGGCTCGTGGCGGGCGCACGCTCGCTCGGCTTGAGCACCACACGATTGCCTGCGGCGAGCGCCGCGAGCACCGGGCGGAGACAGAGCAGGATCGGGTAGTTCCACGTGCCGAACACCGCGACCACGCCGCGCGGCTCCGGCATCACCCGCGAACGCGATGGGAACATGAGCAACGCGCTCCGCACGCGACGTGGCCGCGCCCAGCCCGCCAGGCGGCGGCCCAGGAACCGCGCCTCCGCGCGGCAGAGGCTGATCTCCGTGAGCTGCGTCTCGACCTCGGGCTTGTTGAGGTCCGTGCGCTCGGCGGCGCACAGCGCGTTCGCCTGCCGGCCCAGCGCCTCGTCGATCGCACGAAGCCACGCGACGCGCGTGGCGACCGACGGATGCGGCTCGCGCGATTGCGCGTCGCGCAGTCGCGCGACGACCTCCGGGATCACCTCGGCGGGGACGCTGGCCATTCCCCCTGGCCCTGCGTCAGCACCCCGTCCATGTATTCGCAGATCGCGTGCTGGATCGCCATCTGGATCTCCTGCGCGCGGTCCGTGCGATCCGTCGGGATCACGATGCAGTGATCCACGAGCTTCGCCAGTGGCCCGCCACCTTTCGCCGAAAGCGCAAGCGTGGCCACGCCCTTCGCGCGCGCCGCCTCGGCGGCGCGCAGCAGGTTGGGCGAGTTGCCGCTCGTCGTATGCATGACCAGCAGGTCCCCCGGCCGGCAGAGGGCCTCCACCTGCCGCGCGAACACGAGGTCGAACGAGTAGTCGTTCGCCGCGGCCGTGAGGAGCGACGTGTCGGTCGTGAGCGCCACGGCAGCGACCGCCCGCCGCTCGGCCTTGTAGCGCACCACGTACTCCGTCGCGATGTGCTGCGCGTCGGCCGCGCTCCCGCCATTGCCGCAGAA
This sequence comes from uncultured Gemmatimonas sp., assembly GCA_964556915.1. Classification (GTDB taxonomy): domain Bacteria; phylum Gemmatimonadota; class Gemmatimonadetes; order Gemmatimonadales; family Gemmatimonadaceae; genus Fen-1231. The sequence continues at coordinate 17,146 of CAZKYG010000072.1, read as the reverse complement.
GAACAGCGTGCCGCCGTCCTTCACGGTGCCTGCCACCATCGCCGCCGCCTTCCCGATGGCGGGCCCGAGGGCGTCCGCGGCCGCCGCGGCCGTGGCCGAGAGCTCCCGGAGGTGCCTGGTGAACGTATCGGTCATGGGCGCTCGATCGCCGTGAGGTGGGGCGCGGCGCGGTCCGCGATGCGCCGCATCGCCCGCTCCGCGAGGGCGGGCAGGCGCGACGGATCGTCCGCCGCGGCCTCGAACGCGTAGGTCACGTAGGCGTCCGCCGAGAGGAGGTCCAGCGCCGTTTCCCGCTCGCCGTCCGCCGACCGCAGCACACGGTCGAGCGCCTCCTCGCACGCCTGCAGCAGCGCCTCGGCGACCGCATCGGACGGCAGGTCGGCCGGCGCCCCGAGATCGCGCGCCATGTGTGCCCGAAGCTCGCCAGGCGCCTCGGGCGTCCGTGCCGCCACCCACGCAGCGAGCGTGCGGGCGCTCACGTCACGCCCGCGAGCTGCGCCGCCACGAAGGCCTGCGCGTCGGCGATGGACCGGTCGATCGTCGCCGGATCCGCGCCCATCTGCGCCAGGTGCGGCTTGCCGCCGCCGCGCCCGCCGGTCTGCGCGGCGAAGCCCTTCACCAAGTCGCCCGCGGACACGCCCTTCGCGCGGAGCGCGTCGCCCACGACGAACACGAGCGCCGCCTTGCCCTCCTCGAACACCCCGCCAAGCACGCCGACGCCGCCGGCGAGTTGCTCCCGCACGCTGTCGCCCAGCGCCTGCAGCTCGGCCAGCGCGGCCACATCCGCCTTGCCGCCCACCACACGCCAGGGGCCCACGGCCGCGCCGGATGCCAGGATGCGCTGCGCCGCCGAGTTGCCGCCGCCGCGCAGCGCCTCGTCGAGCTTCTTCTCCAGCGCCTTCCGGTCCGCGATGAGCTGCTCCACCTTGCGCGCCACGGCGTCCGTGCCCGCCGCGTGCACGTTCACCTTGAGCGCGTCACCGATGGCGGCGAGCGCACGCTCGTTCTCGCGCAGCGTCGCGAACGCCTTGGGGCCCGTGATCGCCACGATCCGCCGCACGCCCGCCGACACGCCCGTCTCGCTCACGACGCGAAAGACGAGGATCTGCCCGGTGCTCGACACGTGCGTGCCGCCGCAAAGTTCCATCGAGCGCGTCGGGATCTCCACCACGCGCACCGTCTCGCCGTACTTCTCGCCGAACAGCGCCATCGCGCCCGCCGCCACCGCGTCCGCGTGCGCGCGCTCGGTGGTCCACACCTTCTCATTCTGCCAGATGCCCGCGTTCACCCAGTGCTCGATGGCCTCGAGCTCGGCCGGCGTAACCGGGCCGTGGTGCGTGAAGTCGAACCGCAGCCGGTCCGGCTCCACGACGCTGCCCGCCTGGTGCACGTGGTCGCCCAGCACCTTGCGCAGCGCGGCGTGCAGCAGGTGCGTCGCCGTGTGGTTGCGCATGATGTCGCGGCGGCGCGGCGCGGCCACGCGCGCCACCACGCGCTCGAACGCCACCTTGCCCGTCAGCGTGCCGATCGCCGCGATCTGGCCGTCCACCTTCTTCACGTCGTCCACGTCCACGCGCCAGCCAACGCCGACGATCTCCCCCGTGTCGGACACCTGCCCGCCCGACTCGGCGTAGAACGGCGTGTGGTGCAGGATCACGGCCACGCGCCCGTGGTCCATGCCGCGCGCCGCGAGCACGCGCGTCTCCACCTCGGTCGTCTCGTATCCCACGAACCGCTGCTGCTTGAGCTCGTCGGGCGCGCGTTCCCACGCCGCGGTGTCCTCGAGGTCGCCCGCCGCGACGCTGAGCTTGCGCGACTTGCGCTCCTCGCGCGACTGCTCCCGCTGCCCCGCGAGCGCCGCCTCGAATCCCGCGATGTCCACGCGGTAGCCGCGCTCCTCGGCCATCAGCTCCGTCAGGTCGATCGGGAAGCCGAACGTGTCGTAGAGGCGGAACGCGTCCTCGCCCGCGATCGTGCCGTGCACGCGCGTGGATCCCTGCGTGCTCGCCTGCGCCGGCGCGAGCTCGTCGAACTTCGCCATGCCGCCGTCGATCGTGGCGAGGAACCGCTCCTCCTCGGCCCGCGTGGTCTCGACGATGTGCGTGCGGCGCGCATCGAGCTCCGGGTACACGTCGCGCATCGTGGCGATGACCTTCTCCACCACGTGCACGAGCGTCGGCTCGCGGCGGCCGAGGAGCCAGGCGTGGCGCACGGCGCGGCGCAGGATGCGGCGCAGCACATAGCCGCGGCCCTCGTTCGACGGAAACACGCCGTCGGCGAGCAGGAACGCCACCGCGCGCGCATGGTCGGCGATCACGCGGAAACTCGACGGGTCCACCGCACGCAGCACTTCCGACGTGCGGAGCGCCGGCGTGGCCCTCGGCGTCGGCGTGGCACGCGCGCCCAGGGCGTACCCGGGCGCGTACACGATGTCCACGACGCGCTCGACTTCCTCGATCAGCGGTGCGAACACGTCGCTGTGAAAGTTGTTCGCCACGCCCTGCAGCACCGCCGCGATGCGCTCCAGCCCGGCGCCCGTGTCCACGCTCGGTCGCGGCAGCGGCACCATCGTGCCGTCGGCCTGCCGGTCGAACTGCATGAACACCAGGTTCCAGATCTCGAGGAACCGGCCCGCCTCCGCCCCCTCGACGAACGCGTCGAGCGAGAACTCCGTGATGTCCGTGCGCGTCCACTCGCCCGAGGCTTCCCGGGGGAATGCCCAGTCCTTCGCGAGGTAGGCGAGGTCCACGTACAGCTCGGTGCACGGGCCGCAGGGGCCCGTGTCGGCCATCTGCCAGAAGTTGTCCTTCGCCGAAAGGCCGTAGATGCGCGAGTCGGGGAGGTGCGCCTCGTCCTTCCAGAGCTGGCGCGCCTCGTCGTCCTCGTGGAAGACGGACACGCGCACGTGCTCCTTGGGGATGCCGAGGTTGCCCTTGGCCGGATCGCCGGTGACGAACTCCCAGGCGAAGCGGATGGCGTCGCGCTTGAAGTAGTCGCCGAACGAGAAGTTGCCCAGCATCTCGAAGAACGTGTGGTGCCGGGCCGTGTGCCCCACCTGCTCGAGGTCGTTGTGCTTGCCGCCGGCGCGCACGCACTTCTGGCTCGTGGTGGCCCGGCGGTTGCCGTCGGGCGGCGGCTCCATGCCGAGGAACACGCGCTTGAACTGCACCATGCCGGCGTTGGTGAACAGCAGCGTGGGGTCGTCGGCGGGAACCAGCGAAGAGGACGGGCGCACGGCGTGGCCGTGGCGCGCGAAGTAGTCGAGGAAGCGTTTCCGGATTTCGGCGGCTTGCATGGCCCCGAAAGCTATCGCCGCTGGCGGACCCGCTACAACGGACCGTATCGTCAGGCGAATGCCCCGTTGCCTCCTCGCCCTCGCGACGCCGGCCTGACGCCGTGCATCGCGAATCGCCGGGCGCCACCCCACGGCCGTCGAACGACGGCCAGACGCTGCTCACCGCCGCCACCCACTCGCGACGGCTGCAGGTGTTCCGGCACGAGGTGGAGATGCTGGCGACCCGCGCCGCCGCCGACTGCGACCGGATGCTCCGCCTCGCGCACCAGCCCGACCGCAGCGCCTGGCGCGACGCCATCGGACAGGCCCTGTTGAGCGCCCGCCTGGTGGCGTCGCGCTGCCAGGTGAGCGTTCCCGCCGACGAGCAACAGGCCGAGCGGCGCCTGGACGAGCTCGAACAGGCCACGCGCGAGGGCCTGCAGCGCATCGTCGAGGCGATGGGAACGATCCTGCATCACGTGCCGGTCTCGCTGGACGACGACCTGCTGGCCGCCGACGCGCGGTCGGTACGCGGGCTGGCCATGACCGCCCTGTCCATTTCCTCGCGCGGGGCCAGCGGCGCCCGTCCCTCTGGCGCCGCCGAGCTGGCCGCCGGGGCGATCACGCCCAACCCCGCGGCCGGGATCGCGGCGCCGGACGCGCTCGCTGGCCTCCCGCCACGGGTGATCTGCGCCGACGACTCGCCCGAGATCCGCAAGATGATGTCACGCATCCTCTCCCGACTCGGCTATGAGGTGCTGACCGCGGAGCACGGCCGCCAGGCGCTGGACCTCGCGAGGGCGACGCCGCCGGACCTCGTCCTGACGGACATCGACATGCCGGAAATGGACGGCATCGAGCTCCTGAAGGCCATCAAGGCCGATGCGGCGCTTGCGCACCTGCCGGTCATCGTGATCTCGAGCGACGCGGCGACGGCGCGCGTGGCCGAATCCCTCGACCTCGGCGCCGACGACCACCTCGGCAAGCCGTTCCAGGCCCGTGTGCTCGAGGCCCGCGTGCGCTCGTCGCTGCAGCGCAAACGCATGCGCGATGCCGAACTCGACCACGTGCGCCGCGCGTCCATGATTGCCGCGGCAGCCGAGGCGGCGGACCGCGATGCCTACGTGGCCGGCTCGCTGGCCGGCATCGCCCGGGGCAACGACCAGCTGGCCCATCTGGCCCGCGTGTTCGACCGCTTGGTGACGCACCTGAAGACCCGCGAGGACCGGCTGCACCGCCGGCTGCGCCAGCTCCGCGCCGAGATGGGCGACGTCACCTCGGCGGGCGTGAAGGCCGCGCGACAGAACGCGGAAAGCCCGTTCGAGGCCGGTCAGGTGCTCGCGGGACGGTACGAGATCATCCACCAGGTCGGGCGGGGCGGCATGGGCGTCGTGTACCACGCCAGCGACCTCGAGCTGCACGAGGACGTGGCGATCAAGGTCGTGCGCCCCGACGTGATCGCCGACGACCCCGCGCTCGTGGGCCGCCTCAAGTCCGAGATCCGCCTCTCGCGGAAACTCTCGCACCCGAACATCCTGCGGGCGCACGACATCGGCGAGCACGGCGGGATGTACTTCATCTCGATGGAGTACGTGCGGGGCGTGAGCCTGCTCGACATGCTCGACCAGACGGGACGTATTTCGGTGGAAGCGGTGCTGGCCGTGGGCACGCAACTCGCCGACGCGCTCGGTGCGGCACATGCCGCCGGCATCATCCACCGGGACATCAAGCCCGCGAACATGCTGATGGACGAGCAGGGCGCGCTCAAGGTGATGGACTTCGGCCTTGCGAAGGCGATCCGCCAGGAGCACGGCCAGACGCAGGGCGGCGTCGCCGTCGGAACCCCGCAGTACATGGCACCCGAACAGCTGATGGGCGGTGCGCTCGACGGCCGGAGCGACCTGTTCGCGGCGGGCATCGTCCTCTACGAGTGCCTCACGGGGCGGCCGCCGTTCGTCGCGGACTCGCCCGTGGCCCTCGTCGCCCAGATGATTGACGGCGGCTATCCGGCGCTCGACACGCTCGTCCCCGACGTTCCCCCGCCGCTGGCCGCCATCATCGGCCGGCTCCTCGAGCTGCAGCCCGAGGGCCGCGTGCAGACCGCGCAGGAGCTGTCGGAGCGGCTCCTCGAAATCGAGGCCTCGCCGCGCAGCGTCACGTAGCCCGTGGAGGGCGCCGCGCGCGCAACCATCGCGCGCGGCCACCTCCGCCGTCAGGCAAGCGCCGCCTTCACCCGCGCCGGCGTGAACGGCAGCTGCACCATGCGCCTGCCCGTGGCGTCGAAGATGCCGTTCGCGATCATGGCCCCCATCAGGATGATCGCCGGCTCGCCCCCGCCCTGCGGCGCAAGGGCGTTGTTCTCCACCAGCACGCCCTCGATCTTCGGCACCCAGGAGAAGTGCGGCAGGGTGTAGCTGGTGAAGTTCTTGTCGAGGATCTCGCCGTTCCTGAACCGGATTTCCTCGCTCAGCACGTACCCCAGCCCCTGCGTGATGCACCCTTCGAGCTGCTGCATCGCCCCCGTCGGGTTCACGACGATGCCCATGTCCTGCGCCACGGCCACGCGCACGACCTTCACCGCGCCCGTCGCGCGGTTCACGTGCACCTCGGCGATGCCCGATACGGCCGTCCCGGCATCAATGCCGCACGCGACGCCATATCCCACCACCTCGCCCGCCGCGCTCGCCTTCCCCTTGGCCCGGCCCGTCCAGCCGAACTGCTTCGCGGCCGCCTCCAGCGTGCGCTTGATGCGGGCGCCGGTGTCGTCCGACGCGAAGTTCGCCATGCGGAACGCCACCGGGTCCATGCCCGCCTTGGCGGCGAGCTGGTCCACGTGCGATTCACGCGCGAAGCAGTTCGCATTCGCGCCCGGCGCGCGCCAGGGCCCCACGGCGAACGGATGGAGGTCGCCATTTCCACCGCCCCAGCTGCCGCGCACGACCGTCCGGTGGTGCGGAATGTCGTAGAACTGCTCCGCGCCACGGCCGCCGGCCGCGATGACTTCATAGTCCCAGAACGCGATCTTGTTCTGCGCGGTGAGCCCGGACCGGATGTTGATCACCGTGGCCGGGTCGAACGTGTCGTAGAAGATCTCCTCGGTGCGGTCCCACACCACGCGCACCGGCACGCCCGCCGCCTGCGCGAGCACCGCCGCCTCGATCGCCTGCTGGCTCGCGCTCTTGCCGCCAAAGCCGCCGCCCACGTACGGCGTGATGACCCGCACCTTCTCCGGCGGCAGCTTGAGCGCGCGCGCCACCTGGGTCTGCAGCGGGAACGGCGTCTGCGTCCCCGCCCACACCGTCACCTTGCCGTCCGGCGCCACCTCGGCGACGGCCGAGTGCGTTTCCATGGGCGCGTGCGCGACGTAGCCCTTGAGGTACTTCGCGGCGATGGTCGAGGCCGCGTTCTTCTCGCCGGTGGCGACGTCGCCGCCGGATTGCGACGGCCGGCCCGGCGGCGCGGCCTTCTCGAGGTGCGCGAAGATGTTCTTATCGTCGAGCGTGGACTCCGACGGCCGCCACTCCGCCTTCACGAGCTTGAGCGCCTTGTCGGCCTCGTCGTGGTGCGCATGCAGCACGGCGATCGCGTCCCACACCTGGCCGAGCGGGCCGCCCTCCACGCGCACAACTCGCGCGCCCGGATACTTCTCCGCCGCGCTCGTGTCGGCCGACTTCATGATGGCCCCGTGTGCCGGCGGCCGGAGCAGCCGCGCGTGCAGCGCACCCTTCGGGATCACGTCGCCGGCGTAGTGCGCCTTGCCCGTGACCTTCTCCGGCGCGTCGCGGCGCGGCGCCGAGATGCCCATGATGGTGAAGTCGCCGACCTTCTCGAGCGCCGGCGTGCCGTCGTACTTCCGCTCGATGCGCCGGCCGGCCGTGAGCTCTCCGTAACTCACGCGCTTCGAGTGGTCGGCCTTCGACCGCACCACGCCGTCCACCACCTCGAGCCGCTCGACCGGCACGCCGAGCCGCTCGGACGCCATCTGCACGAGCACGGCCCGGCCCTCGGCAGCCGCGGCGCGCAGCACCGGACCCAGCGTACGCGTGCTGAGCGAGCCGTACGTGCCCATGTCGAACGGGCAGAGATCCGTGTCGCCCATCACGACGTCCACCTGCCGGATGTCAACGTTGAGCTCCTCCGCCGCCATCTGCGGCAACGACGTCATCACGCCCTGCCCCATCTCGATCTTGCCGACGAGCACGGTGACGCGGTTGTCCGCGCCGATGTGCACGAACGCGTTGAAGTCCGGGCTCGGGCGCTGGAGGTTGGCCGGGTTCCATACCGGCCGCGGCATGCCCTTGAGGGGCTTCACGGAGAACGTGATGAGGAGGCCGGTCGCGGTCAGCCGCATGAAGTCGCGGCGATCGATGGTATCGACGAATCCCCATCCCTCAGCAACCACCGGCGGCTCGGCCGCCGCGACGACACGCGCCTCCGCCGCCGCCTCCGCCAGGGAGCGACGCGGGGCGGTCACTGGCCCGCCCCCGCGAGCGGCGCCTTCGACGCCGCCTCGATCGCGTCCACGATCCGCACGTGCGCGCCGCAACGGCAGAGATTGCGGTCCATGCCCTTCACGATCTCGTCCCGTGTGGGATGCGGGTTCTGCTGCAGCAGCGCGTGGCCCGTCATGATCATGCCGCTCGTGCAGTAGCCGCACTGGAATCCGTAGTGCTCGAGGAACGCCTCCTGCACCGGCTGCAGCCGGTCGCCGTCGGCAAGCCCCTCGATCGTCGTCACCGACTTGCCCGCCGCGGCGGCGAGCCGCGTGATGCAGGAGCGCGTGGCCTTGCCGTCGATGATCACCGTGCAGGCGCCGCACGACCCGATGCCGCACCCGAACTTGCTGCCGGTGAGCCCGAAGTCGTCGCGCAGCACCCACAGGAGCGTCCGGTCGTCCGGCGCATCGAGCGTGACGGGCTTGCCGTTGAGCGTGAACGAGATTGGCATCCGGCGCTCCCAATTGTCGGTTGTTGCACTCTACGGCGGCCGCCGCGCCGGCGCCAGCCGTCCGACCACTCCATACCGCAACTTTTCACGCGTTGCGGGTATGACCTGCGGCCCGGAGACGGGTTTCCATCCGCTCACATCGGAGAGGCGCCGTGACGGCGAGGACATCGTGAGAGCCAGGTGGTGCATCCGCGGCGCAAACGCGCTGGCTATCCTGCTGGCAGCCGCCGCGGCGGTACCCGCGGGCGCGCAGGCGGCCCACCCCGCCGGCGGAGAGCCGATGCCGGTGACCGACGGCTTCTTCGTGACCGGCGGCGCGACGTGGGACACGTTCCGCGGCGACAGCCTCACGCGCGGCCAGACGGAGTCGGCCCCGTACTTCGCCGTCGGAATTGGATTCGCGCCCATCCCGCAGATCGCCGCGCTGATGTCGGGCGGTGGCGCACACTTTCGCCAGGGACAGGCCAGTCGCTATGAGGTCGGCGAACTCGACCTCGGCCTCCGGGCCCACTTCGCGCGCGAGGACGCGCGGCTCGTGCCGTACGCGGAATACGCGTTCACGTGGACGATCGTCCGCCGCGACACCGCCGCGACAAATCGCGATCCCGAGGCCGGAACCTACGAACGACGGCCGGACATCTCGGGCAACGGCAACGCCGTCGGCGGCGGACTGCTGTTCTACTTGCGGCCGAACTGGGCGCTCGATGCGGGCACGCGGTGGACCTGGGCGCGCCTCATGGCGCTCAAGCCGGGCTCCGTCGGGCGCCCCGATCTCGCCCTCAACGCGACCGCGTTCCGGGTGTTCCTCGGCGTCACGATGTACGGCGGCAAGGAGACCCTCCCCTCGCGCTAGCGGGGCCCGCGAAATGGTGCGGGCCAGGCACGGGAGCTGCGCGGCGCGAGCTAGCCTGTGATGGCGGCGGCCACACGGCGCACAAGGTCGCCGTCGTAGCCGCGTCGCGCGAGGAACGCCATGAGTCGGCGCCGCGCGACGATCGGGTCGAGGCGCGCGAGCGTACGATACTTGCGTTCGGCCACCGCGCGGACCATCGCCTCTTCGTCCACCACCTCGTCTTGGACGACGGTCGCGATCGCGGCGTCGGCCACCTCACGTGCGACGCCGTGGCGGGCCAGTTCGGCCTGCACACGACGCCGGCTCTGCTTGCCATCCACGAACCGCGACCGCGCAAAGGCGTGCGCGAAGCGCGCGTCATCGAGCAAGCCAGTCGCGGTGAGGCGTGATACCGTCTCGGCGATCTCGTCCCGCTCGTAGCCCCGGTCACCGAGCCACCGCGCCAGGTCGGCGGACGACCGCGCGCGGCGGGCGAGGGCGTCGAGCGCGCGGGTGTAGCAGGGAATGGGGGCACGGTTCGGGGGCATCAGCGCAACCTCGCCCGGGACTGGTCCCCGGCGCCTGCCGGTCCTCCGGAGCCTCCAGTCCACATTCCCGTACGTGACGACGCCGGCCATCCTGCCTGAGGATCGTCGGGGATTCCGGGCCCCAACTCACCTCGCGACAGAACAACCGGCGTCATCAACTCCGGATTGGCGGCACGCACGCTCACGCCTCAGTCGTCCCGCTACTCCTCCGCCACCTCGCCTTCCGCGACGGCCTGTGCCTTGATGCCCAGCAGCGCCTTCACCTTCTCCTCGACCTCCGCCATCACCACCGGGTTGTCCTTGAGGAACAGCTTGGCGTTCTCGCGTCCCTGCCCGATCCGCTGATTGCCGTAGCTGTACCAGGCGCCCGATTTCTCGATGATGCCGTTCTCGGAACCGATGTCCACCAGCAGCGAGGTGTGCGAAATGCCCTCGGCGTACATGATGTCGAACTCCGCCTGCTTGAACGGCGGGGCGACCTTGTTCTTCACGACCTTCACGCGGACGTGCGAGCCGATCACGTCCTCCTTTTCCTTCACCGGGCCGATGCGCCGGATGTCGAGGCGCAGCGACGCGTAGAACTTGAGCGCCTTGCCGCCCGTCGTCGTCTCGGGGTTGCCGAACATCACGCCGATCTTCTCGCGCAGCTGGTTGATGAAGATCACCGACGTCTTGGAGCGGGCGATGGCGCCCGTGAGCTTGCGCAGCGCCTGGCTCATGAGCCGCGCCTGCAGGCCGACGTGCGAGTCGCCCATCTCGCCTTCGATCTCGGCCTTCGGCACGAGCGCCGCCACCGAGTCCACCACGATCACGTCCACGGCGCCCGAGCGCACCAGGATCTCGCAGATCTCGAGCGCCTGCTCGCCCGTGTCCGGTTGCGAGACCAGCAGCTTCTCCACGTCCACGCCGAGCTTGGCGGCGTATTCCGTGTCGAGCGCGTGCTCGGCGTCGATGAAGGCCGCCGTGCCGCCCGCGCGCTGCGCGTTGGCGACCACATGGAGGCACAAGGTCGTCTTGCCCGACGACTCGGGTCCGTAGATCTCGGTGATGCGCCCGCGGGGGATGCCGCCCACGCCGATGGCGGCGTCGAGGTTGATCGCGCCCGTCGGGATGCACTCGACGCGCACCTTCGGCGCGTCGGGTCCCATCTTCATGATCGCGCCCCGGCCGTACGACTTCTCGATCTGCGCGATCGCGAGGTTCAGGGCCTTCTTCTTTTCGTCCTGCGCGGCGGAAACGCCCATTGCTGCCTCGAAAAGATCCTGCCTGTGGTGACGCCTCGCAGCGTCCGTGGAGGGAAATCTACCCTTCGCGAAAAGGGGGTGCCGACGCACCGTGAAACCATGCAGCGAGCGCCCGACGGCGCCCGAAGAAACTACGAAACTGCCCAGCCCGGTGCAAGCGGGACGTGCGCACGCCATGGCGCATGAAACGCATCACACACAACGACTTGGCGAGTTATCCACATTCGATGCTAACTGGTTGGTGCATATCAGCTTGAACCGTGACCGGCTTCGAAGGCCTTGGGCACGTGCCGTACGAACACGCGTCGGTCGCGAAGCAGGATGCCCACCACGTCGAACCGGTACTCCTCACCCAGCCGGCCATGGCGGCTGATCCAGGCCTGGGCCGACTTGCACAGTGAGCGCTGTTTGCGGCGGTGGACGGCCTCCACCGGGTCGCCGAAGGCATCCCCGGTGCGCGCCTTCACCTCGACGAACGCCACCAGGCCGTCGCGCTCGATCACGAGGTCGATGTCGCGGCGTCCCGCGCGGAACCGGCGCGCCAGCACCCGCCAGCCCGCGCGCGCGAACCATCGGGCTGCGATGCGCTCGCCCAGTTCGCCGAAGTCGTTCGTTGCCGTGGTCACGCGGGGACGATAGGTCCGCCCGCGCCCCGGACCGTCACCGCCGTATTGCGCGCAGCATCATTTCGCGACGGGACCGACCGTCGCGAACCGATCGGCGTACCGCGGGCTCACGAGCACCACGTCGAACTCGCCGTCCGCGGCGTCCGCCACCAGGCTCTCGACGGATGCGGCCTCGCGGTAGAGGATCCGGCGGCGCCGGATGACGGGCGACGTCCAGTCCACGCGAAAGATGCGATACCCGAGCGGGAGGATGATCGCGTCCACGGCCGCGGGTGCCTCGCCGGCGGCGGCGAGCGCCGTCGCGTTGACCTCCATCCACATGATGGGCGCGTGCGCCGCGAGCACGCCACCCATGCCACGCAGGGCGCGCGGTTCGGACCCCTCGATATCCATCTTCACGAAGGAGATCGGGACCGGCCCGAGCTCGCGGGCGATGCCATCCACGGTCCGCACCGGAACCGTGATCGACTCCGCGATGCCCCGCCGCTGCGTGGGATTCGGAAAGCGGCTGCTCCAGCCGATCTGGGTGTTGAGCGAGAACGCGGCGCTGCCTTCGGCGTCGCCCGCCGCGGCCGGCACGATGCGCACCTGCGTGAGTCCGTTCCGCGCACAGTGCTCGGCGAGCAGGGCGGCGGCGCGTGGGTCGGGCTCGACCGCCACCACGGTGCCCGAGCGGCCGACGGCCCGCGCCAGGAGCATCGCGTGGTACCCCTTCTGCGCGCCGAGGTCGATGACGGTCTCTCCGGGCAGGGCGAGACGCGCGACGTCGCGCACGAACGCATGATCGACCTCGCCGAAGTAGAACGCGCGGTCGGCGAAATCGCGGCGGTCGAGCCGCATCCACGCGCCGGTGTGGATCCGCCGCCAGGCGAGCCCGTCGCCCCAGCCGGCGACGCGCAGACGGCGCCACCGGCGCCGGAGACCTGCCGCGATGCGGGTCAGCACGCGGAGAATGGTAGCGCCCCGCCACCGGCGGCGTGCGCGCTAGGCGGCGACCGACTCCTTCACCGCGCAGATGCGGTCGAGGTCGTCCAGGCCGACGAGCACGTCGCGCGGCTTCGACCCGTCGGGCGGGCCCAGCACGCCGGCGAGGTGCAGCTGATCGATGATGCGGGCCGCGCGCCCGTAGCCGACCTTGAGGCGGCGCTGGAGGAGCGACGTCGAACCGCCCTGATTCTGGATGCAGACCTCTGCCGCTTCGCGGAAGAGCTTGTCGCGATCCGAATCGTCCGCCGGTTCGCCATCGGCCGCGCCCGCTTCGAGGGCCTCCTGCGCGCGCACTCGCTCGATGATGTCCGGCTCCGACGCCGCCCCCTCCACCGCCATCAACCCCTGCGCCTCGAGCGCCGCCTTCTGCGCCGCGCGCCGCTCACTGTACCACTTCGTCAGCCGCTCGGTGTCCTCGTTGGGCAGGAACGCGCCCTGCAGCCGCGCCGGCTCGCTCTTGCCGGGCGGGATGAACAGCATGTCGCCGTTGCCCAGCAGCGCCTCGGCGCCGATGCCGTCGAGGATCGTGCGGGAATCGATCTGCGACGCCACCCGGAACGCGATCCGGCTCGGGAAGTTGGCCTTGATGAGGCCCGTGATCACGTTCACGCTCGGGCGCTGCGTGGCCAGGATCAGGTGGATGCCGATCGCGCGCGCCTTCTGCGCGAGCATCGCGAGCGGCGTCTCCACTTCGGCGGCGCACGTCATCATCAGGTCCGCGAGCTCGTCGATCACCACCACGACGTACGGCAGCACGCCACCCGTGTACGCCAGGTCGGTGACGCCCATCGTGGGGTCCTTGGGCTTCCGCAGCGACGCGCCGTCGCGGACTTTCTGGTTGAAGTCCTGGATGTTGCGCGACCCGTTCGCCGCGAGCAGCTGGTACCGGTCGTGCATTTCGAGCACCGCCCACTTGAGCAGCGCCGCGGCGTCGCGGTTGTCGGTGACCACCTTGTGCCGCTGGTGCGGCAGCACGTTGTACACGCTGAGTTCCACCATCTTCGGGTCCACCATCAGGAACCGCAGCGTCTTGGGCGTGTGCCGGTAGATGAGGCTCGTCACGATGGTGTTCACGCAGACCGACTTGCCCGAGCCCGTGGCGCCCGCGATCAGCAGGTGCGGCATCTTGGCGAGGTCGGCGATCACCGGCTTGCCCTCGAGGTCGCGTCCGAGCGCGATCGGCAGCGCGCGCGGCGTGGACTGGTAGTCGCGCGACTCCAGCATGTCGCGGAACATGACGATCTCGGGCGTCGGGTTCGGGACTTCGACACCCACGGCGCCCTTGCCCGGGATCGGCGCGACGATGCGGATGCTCGGCGCGCGCATGGCGAGCGCGAGGTCGTTCGCGAGGTTGGCGAACTGGCGCACCTTCACTCCCGGCGCGGGCTCGATCTCGAACTGCGTAACCGTCGGACCCGTCGTGCGCCCCGTGAGCTGCCCGTCCACCTTGAACGTGCGGAGGGCGTCCATGAGCTTGGCGCCCATCACGTCGAGGGATTGGCTCTTGCCTTCGGTGGCGCGCCCGTCCCCCGCCGACAGCAGTTCGAGTGGCGGCAGCTCCTCGCCCATCGCCTCGGCGGGATCGCCGGCCCGCTCGATCGCGGCGGCCACCGCGGCATCGTGCGCCGCGGCCTTGTCGGCCTTCGATTGCTTCCGGCCCCTGGACGGCTTGCCGGCGTGCTCGCGGCCCGGCGCCGCTTCGTCGGCGGCGACGTCGGTGGACGCGACCTCGTCGGCGGCGGCCGCGGCGGGTTTCGCCTCCCCCAGCAGCGACATGTCGAGCGCCGGCATCTCCGCCGAGTTCGGCTCGAGCGACTCGGCCTTCGTGATACGCTTGTCGTGCGGGGTGAGCAGCCCGAGGGCACCGGCAATCGCGCCGAGCGACTCCGCATCCTTCGGCTCTGGCGGCTTGCCATGCACGAGCGCCGTGCGATTGCCGAGGAGCAGGCGAATCGGGTTCCACGCCAGCGTGACCGCCGTGAGGACGCTGAGCGCCACCACCACGACGACCCACGCCCCGCCAAGCCCGATCGCGCGCGACACGTAGTACGCGACGAAGGTGCCGGCGAAGCCGGCGTAGGGGTCGAGCACGGCCACGGCAGGAGTGGCGCCGCGGGCCAGCGCCGCCGCAACCGGGACAATGGCCGTCAGGCCGGCGAAGAACACCAGCCAGCGACGGTCTTCGGCCGCGCGCAGCCGCCCGAGCAGCTTGAGGGCGTGAACCGCGGGAACCAGCGGTACGATAGCGGAGGCGAGCGACCCGAACGTGAACAGCAGGCCGCCGCGAAGGCAGGAGCCGACGGGGCCGAAGATGCTGGCCGTCGTCGTGCACGGCTGCCCCTCGAGCGCGCCGCCGGCGAGCAGCGCCCCGGCGATGAAGAACGCGCCGAGGAGCCACGCGATGCCGAGCACCTCGTGCCGAATGCGGGTGCGGCGCTCGGTCCGCGCGATGTCCTCGGGGCTCGGCTCGGCGAGCGGGGCCGGCGGCGGCGGGGATGCGGGGCGGGCGCGGCGGGACTGGGACTTGGGCATTGTCTTCTATAGAGGACGGGCGTCAGGGTGCGCGGGTCACGGACTGAGAACGGTTCGGGGCGGGAATGGGGACTGGGTGCTCCGAAGGACAGCGGTGCGCGGTGCCGGTGGTGGGTACGGGAAACGGGATGGTACTCGGCGCGTGAAAACGATTGCGCTGGCGCCCGGGCGCCGCGCTATCCTCGGCGCATGAACGACACCGAGATGGACGCGACCATCGGTCGTTGGATGGCGAGCATCAGTCCGGTCGAGCGGGCCGACCCGTTGTGGGGGCTGCTCTCGTACCGGACGGCGCGATACGCCCTGCACCTGGCAACGGCAGACGTGCGCGGGCTGGCGCCGACCCGGCGCGAGCTGGGCGACCAGCTCATCCGGGCGGTCGCATCCATCGGCGCAAACCTCGGCGAAGGCTACAGCCGCCCGTCGCTGTCCGAACAGGCACGATTCTACTCGTACGCCCTCGGATCCACCCGCGAGGCGATCTCGTGGTACGTCGCCCTCGAGGACGTCATCGGAACCGAATCCGCCCTCGTTCGCGCCGCCGTCCTCGGCCGCGTGCGGCGGTTGACCTTCGGGATGTTGCGCTCGGCGAAAGAGCAGCGCGGGGTTTCGCTCTTCAGGCGGTGACGCGCTCCCCGTCCCGTTCCCCGCACCGTTCCCCGCACCGTTCCCCGCCCCGCCCCCGCACCGTCCCCAGCTCCGGCACCCCGCCCCTGCCCGTCCTCCCGAGCACCCAGTCCCCTTTACCCTTTGAGCAACCCTGCCCCTTCACGCTCCAGGAACTTCGTGTGGAAGTCGCCGCGCACGAAGTTGTCGTTGTCCATCACCCGCCGCAGGAACGGGATGGTCGTCTGCACGCCCTGCACGATGAACGTGTCGAGGGCCAGCCGCATCTTGGCGAGCGCCTCGGTGCGATCGCGTCCGTGCACGATGAGCTTGGCGATCATCGAGTCGTAGTACGGTGGCACCGTGTAGCCCGCGTACGCATGCGTGTCGATGCGGACGCCGTTGCCGCCCGGCGGATGGAAGACCTCGATGCGCCCGGGCGACGGCTGAAAGTTCTTCGCCGGATCCTCGGCGTTGATGCGGCACTCGATGACGTGACCGTTGAGCGGCGGCGTTTCCAGCTGGCCCATGGCCTCGCCGGCGGCGATGCGGATCTGCTCCTTCACGAGGTCCACGCCGGTGAGCATTTCGGTGACCGGATGCTCGACCTGGATGCGCGTGTTCATCTCCATGAAGAAGATTGATCCGTCCGAGTCGAGGAGCATCTCGACGGTGCCGGCGCCGAGGTAGCCGATCGACTTGGCGCCGCGCACGGCGGCCTCGCCCATGCGCTCGCGGAGCGCGGGCGTCATGGCCGGGCTGGGCGCCTCCTCGATGAGCTTCTGGTGACGTCGCTGAATGGAGCAGTCGCGTTCGCCAAGGTGGATCACGTTGCCCTTCGAGTCCCCGAGCACCTGGAACTCAATGTGGCGCGGCCGCTCGAGGTACTTCTCGACGTACACCTCGTCGTTCCCGAACGCGGCCATCGCCTCCGCCCGGGCCGTGGAGAAGCTCTTGGCGAACTCCTCGGCGTCCCGCGCGACGCGCATGCCCTTGCCGCCACCGCCGGCCGCGGCCTTGATGATGACCGGGAAGCCCGCCTCGCGCGCGAACTCGAGCGCCTCGTCCACGTCGTCCACCGGGCCCGGCGTGCCCGGCACCACCGGCACACCCGTCTCGGCCATCGTGCGCCGCGCCGTGGCCTTGTCGCCCATGAGGCGGATCTGCGTCGGCGTCGGGCCGATGAACGTCAGCTTCGACTTGGCGCAGATCTCGGCGAACTCGGCGTTTTCCGCGAGGAACCCGTAGCCCGGGTGGATCGCGTCCGCACCCGTGATTTCGGCGGCCGCGATGATGCGCGACACCTTCAGGTAGCTCTCGCGCGAGGGGGGCGGCCCCACGCACACGTCGTCGTCGGCAAAGCGCACGTGCAGCGACTCGCGGTCGGCCTCCGAGTACACCGCCACGGTCTCGATGCCGAGTTCCCGCGCCGCGCGCACGATGCGCAGCGCGATTTCGCCGCGATTGGCGATGAGGATCTTCTTGAACAACGGGTGAGGGGCGTGGGTGAGGGGTGAGGAGCGCGTGAGGGGAGAGGGGTGAGGGGGAGG
>CAZKYG010000071.1:0-4007 GCA_964556915.1 uncultured Gemmatimonas sp. | reverse complement strand
AACGCGAGCAGCTGGCGTGTGAGCCTCGCGCCGCGCTCGGCCGACGCGAGGATCGCCTGGAGGTCTTCCTGCGCCGGCGCGTCCGGCGGGAGGTCCATGCGGACGAGCTCGGTGTAGCCCGAGATCGCCATCAGCAGGTTGTTGAAGTCGTGCGCCACGCCGCCCGCCAGGCGGCCGATGCTCTCGAGGCGCTGCGCGTGGTGCAGTTGCGCGGCGATCCGGCGCTGCTCGGTGATGTCGCGCGTGATGCACGACACGCCGATCACCATCCCCGACGCGTCATAGATCGGCGACGTGCTGATCTCCACGTCCACGAGCGAGCCGTCGCGCCGCAGCCGCGCCGTCTCGAATACGCCGAACGCCTCGCCCGACACCGCCCGCGCCAGGTTGGCCATCACCTCGGCCTCGCGGTCCGGCGGCGCCAGGATCGTCGCGGGGCGGCCGATCGCTTCCGCCGCCTTCCAGCCGTAGACGCGTTCGGCCGCCGGGTTCCACGTCGTGATCACGCCATCGAGCGCCGTGGAGATGATCGCGTCGTGCGAGTTCTCGACGATCTGCGACAGCAGGCGCGCGCCCGCGTCGTGGGCCCCGCGGAGGGCTTCCTCGATGCGGCGACGGTCGGTGACGTCGAGGATGGTGCCGATCATGCGGACCGCCGCGCCCTGCTCGTCGTGCTCGATCGTCGCGCGCTCCTCGACGATGCGCACCTCGCCGCCCGGACGGATGATGCGGTGCTCGATGTGGTAGTCCGCGCCCGTTTCGAGCGAACGCGCGACGGCCTCGCGGATCGCGTCCGCGTCGTCGGGATGCACGTGCGCAAAGAACGCCTGGTTGCTCGCCGCGAACGCCTTCGGCTCGTACCCGAAGATGCGATACACTTCGTCAGACCACTGCAGCGTCCCCTCGTCGAGCGTGCCGGCATTCTCGAGCTCGAACTGCCAGCCGCCCAGGTGGGCGAGCGCGACGACGCGGCGGAGGAGCGTATCGCTCGTCCGGCGTCCGGCGGATCGGCGTGATTCGGCAGGGGTGGAATTCACAATTCCGTATAGATTACCACGCCCCGGACGGAGCCGCCATATCCCGTGAAATGCCTGGCGGCCAGGGTCGGGCGGCCGCCCCCTGCTACGCGAAGGCGAGCGGCGCCTCGCGGCCCCGCGCGGTCACCCGCTCCACCGACGCCACCCGGCCGCCGCGCACCAGGATCGCATCGTCGAAGTTGTTCACCGTGGGGCACACGTGCCGCGGCACGAGGCGGAGCTGCGCGCCGATCGCGGGCAGCGGCTGCCCCGGCGGCACGTCCACGGGCAGGTGCTCCTCGCTCGGCCGCTGGGGCGACCAGTCCGGGTGGTCCTCGATGCCGCAGGTCGGCACGCCCGCGTCGGCCGCCACCGACTTGTGGCCGGCATCGCAGGTGAATCGCGTCGTGCGCGGATGGCTCACCACGGTCGTGAGGACGTGGACGGCCGGCACGAGCCCCCAGTCCGCCGGCACCTGCACGAGGCTCGTGGTGTCGTTGTACACGACCGTGCCTGGCGAGACCTGCACGTCGGTCGGCCACGTGGCGAATCCGGCGTAGGTCGCCGCCGGTACGGAGGCCGGCGTGCCCGCAACGATCACTTCGGCGGCCGGGATCGCGGCCGCCGCGAACGCGCGCACGAGCACGCCGAGGCGGTCGTATCCGGCGTGCGCGGCCCGCTCGCGCTCGGCGGCGTCGTCGAACCCGTGCATGTGGCCGTCGTACCAATGGAGGCCCGCGAACGCGCAACCGGCGTCCGCCACCGCGCGCGCCAGGGCGATGAGGCGCACGGCGTCGGGCGTCCCCCCCGTGCGGTCCATGCCCGGATTCACGTCGAGAAAGAGCGGCAGGCCGCTGCCGCGCCATGCGGCCAGGTGCGCGTCGGTCTCGACCAGTGCGGCAACCCGGGCGTCCGGACGCGCCGCCGCCAGTTCCCGTATGCGCACGGCGTTCGCCGCGACGTGCGGGAACGCGACGAGCACGTCGCGCGCGCCGACGTCGAGGAGCGCCTTCAGCTCAAGCGTGGTCGCGCACTTGAAGCGCGTGAGTCCGTCGTCGAGCATCGCGCGCATCACCGCGCCCAGCTTCGCCGTCTTGACGTGCGGCCGCCAGCGGCGCGGGTCGCCGCCGAACCGTGCCACGACGGCGCGGATATTGGCGTGCACCGCATCGAGGTCCACGACGAGCGCGGGCGTGCGCACGCCCGGCAGGGCCACCGGCGAGGTCATCGCGGCGGACGACGCGTCAGCGGACCGGCTCGATCACCACCGCCGTGCCGTAGCAGAGCACTTCGCTGGCGTGGCGCTGGTGCCCGCCGATGTCCGATGCGTCGTAGTGCATGCCGATGATGGCATTGGCGCCGCGTTCATGCGCGTGCTGGACCAGCAGGTCGAACGCCTCCTCGCGCGCCTGCTCGCACATCTCCGTGTACGCGCCGATGTTGCCGCCGACGATGGACTTGAGGCCGCCCATGATGCCCTGCGAGATCGTCGGCGCGCGCACGACGATGCCGCGGACGATGCCCTTGTACTCGGTGATGCGGTAGCCTTCGAACCCGAGCGTTGTCGTGACGTACATGGTGGGAGACGATAGAAGATAGAAGATAGACGATGGACGATAGACGATAGACGATAGACGACAGGAGAACCCTTGTGCGGCCGAGTCGTGAGCGCAAGGCCCCGTTGGCGCATCAGGGCGCCTTCAGGCGCTCGAACGTATCGGTGATGCGCCGCACGTAGCCGAGCGTTTCCTGGTAGCGCCAGCGCGCCACGGTCGGCGCGACCGCCTCGATGCTGGCCCACGTGTTGGGCGCGAGGTGCTGCGCCGCCGCCGCCGCGTTGGCCCGGCGGATCGGGCCTTCGCCGGCGTTGTACGCGCCGAACATGAATTGCACGCGCTCGGCGTCGGCAACGTCCGCGGGCCAGAGATTCCACATTCCACGGTCGTGCATGATACCGGCCGCGATGTTCCACTCCGGGTCGTCGATGCTGCGGAACTCCGGGCGCGCCGACCGGATGGCCGCGAACGTCGACGGCATGAGCTGCATCACGCCGCGGGCGCCGACCCAGCTCACGGCGGCCGTGTCGAGGTTGCTCTCGGCGATGGCCTGGGCCTTGAACCGTCGCCAGTCGAAGGCGACACCGAAGAACCGCTTTGCGTATCGCTTGAACACGGGATCGAAACGTGCCGTGTTCCGGGCACGCGCGCGCGCCGCGGCGGCCCTGGCCACGACGCCGGCGGCCGGTGCGGCCGGCCGGGACGGCGCCTGCGCGTCGAGCCGATCGTGGGGGGTCCCGCCCGCCACCGCCAGCGACAGCGCGAGCAGCCGCGTCATCGCGCCGTCAGTTGAGCGCGTGGCCGACGATGATCGCGATGGAGATGAAGAGGGCGGCGATGAAGATCGCGACCGCGACATTCCCCTTCTTGAGTTCCTCGGCGAAATCCACGCGGGGCGTCAGCCGGTCGAAGACGCGGTAACTGAACCACATCAGGATCACGCCCAGCACGGCGTACGCGAAGTTGAGTCCGACGACACCCAGTTCCATGCTCTCGTCTCCCGGGACGCCCGCCGTCAGCGGCGCAGCGCCTGCAGCGCGTATCGTGCCATGCCGAACGCCAGTTCCCGCTCGCCGAGCACCACGCGTTCCACGCCCAACCGCTGGAATGTCGCGAACTCGGCCTCCGAATGCACGCGGACGACGATCGGGATGTCGGCGCGCAACCGGCGGGCCTCGTCCACCACGAGGTGCGCGCGGATCGGCTCGGGCGCCGTCACGATGAGGATGCGCGCGCCCGCGATGCCGGCGTACCGGAGCACACCGCCGCGCGCCGCGGCGTCGCCGAAGATCGCGTTGACGCCCTGCTCGCGCATCTGTTCGACCCGCACGCGGTCGCGGTCGATCGCGACGAAGGGCAGCCCTTCGCCCTTCAGCACCTCGCCGATGGTGCTGCCCACGCGTCCATAGCCGACGATGATGGCGTGGCCGGTGCG
>CAZKYG010000070.1:0-4057 GCA_964556915.1 uncultured Gemmatimonas sp. | reverse complement strand
GGCGGCCGGCGGCGGCTCGCGTCGCGCCGCGATGGCCGGCATCGCGGCCGCCGGCGCGACGCTGGTCCGCAGTGCCGGGCTCGCGCTCGTGCCGGCCGTCGTGCTCGCGCTCCTCCTCGGGCGGCGCACACGCGAGGCGATCGTCGCGGCGGTCGCGGCGGTCGCCTGCCTGCTGCCATGGCAATGGTGGGTTGCCTCCCACGCCGCCGAGCTCGCCCCGCCGCTGCGCGGGAACTACGGCCCGTACTTCCCGTGGCTCGCTGCCGCGGTGCGCGAACGCGGCGCCGGCTTCGTCCGCGCCATCGCCTGGCAGAACATCTCGTCCATGGAACGGTCGCTCGCGGTGGTCTTCTTCCCCGTGGGCCTGCGCGACGTGCGGCCGCTCCTCGTCGTCCTGCTCCTGGTGCTCGTGTTGCTCGGTGCGCACGCCGCATGGCAGCGCGCGCGCCCGTTCTGCCTCTTCGCCGCGATGTACACCGCGATCATCGCCTGCTGGCCGTACGCGCCGGATCGTTTCGCGTGGGCCGTCTGGCCACTCGGCGGCCTGCTCGTGGCCTCGGGCGCCGCGGAAGCGTGGCGCTTCGCGCGCGCGCGGCGTGCCGGCAACGGTGCGCATCGCCGGCGGTGCCATGATCGTCCTTGCGGCCACGGCGGGCGCCGGGCTCGCATTCTACTCCGCGCGTGGCGTTTCGCGCGGGTGGGTCGACGTCGCCCAGCGTCGCAACGCCGAACGGCTCCGCCCGGTGGTGGACTGGGTCAACGCGCACACGGGCCCCGATGACGTGATCGCCTGCGACGGCGAGCCATTCGTGCACCTCCACACCGGGCGCCGCGTGGTGCCCGTCCACTCGCTCTCCGCCGACGAATACCTCGCCGGCACCGCGCTCGGCACCGCCGCCGACGACCTGCGCGCGCTGATCGCGGCGGGCGGCGCGAACTTTGCAGTGTTGTCCGCCGGCACCGCCGAGATCCAGGCCGCCGGGCTCCTCGGCGAGCCCGGCGGCTCCCCCCGTCTCGTGCCGATCGATACACTCCCGGGAGGCGGCATGGCCTTCCGCGTCGATCGTTCCCCGGGCGCACCCCCGGAATCCACGCCTCTCCGTCCACGGTCCCGACTGCCATGACCACACCGCATCGTCCCGGCGGGCCCGAGCCCCGCGCCGCCATGCGAACGCCGCCCGCCGGCATCGACGCGCCACCGCGCATGCGCGGTCGCACGCCGCTCGAGCCGGGCGAGCTCAAGCTGTCCGTGCTCATTCCCGTCTACAACGAGCGCGCGACCATCGAGACGATCATCGCCCAGGTGCGCGCGGTGCCCGTGCCGAAGGAGATCATCTGCGTGGACGACTGCTCGCGCGACGGCACCGCCGACGTCCTGCGCGCTATGAAGGCGGATGGCCGGATCCAGCAGCTCATCTTCCACGACGTCAACCGCGGCAAGGGCGCCGCCATCCGGACGGCGCTCGCGGCGAGCACCGGCAACGTCGTCATCGTCCAGGATGCCGACCTCGAGTACGACCCCGCCGACTGGCCGGCCCTGCTCGAGCCAATCGTCGACGGCCGTGCCGACGCCGTCTTCGGCTCGCGGTTCCTCGGCGGGCCGCACCGCGTGCTCTACTTCTGGCACTCCATCGGGAACGGCCTCCTCACGATGTTCAGCAACATGCTCACCAACCTGAACCTCACGGACATGGAGACGTGCTACAAGGCGATCCGCGGCGAGATCGCCCGGTCGCTGCGCCTCACCTCCGACCGGTTTGGCTTTGAACCCGAGGTGACCGCGCGCCTCGCCCGGGCCCGCGCGCGCATCTTCGAGGTGCCCATCTCCTACTCGGGCCGCACCTACGCCGAAGGCAAGAAGATCGGCTGGAAGGACGGCGTCGCCGCCATCTGGCACATCGTCAAGTTCAACATCGGCGCGTGACGCCCGCATGAGGTCGTTCGTACCCGAAGGCCAGGACGCGCGCTCCTACCGGTGGCCGGCGCTCGGCGTCATCGGCCTCGCGCTCCTCGCGAGCGTCACGAGCCTGACGAACGGGTTCGCCTACGACGACCGGTGGATCATCGTCGAGAACGACACCGTGCACAACGTCGGGCACTGGTGGGGCGTCTTCGGCGACACCTACTGGCCCATGATTCGCAACGCGGCGCTCTACCGGCCGCTGACCATCCTGGCGTTCGTGTTCCAGTGGGCCGCGGGCGGCGGCACGCCGCTCATCTTCCACACGCTCAACGTCATCCTGTACGCGGCGGTCGCCGTGCTCGTGTACGCCCTGGCGCTGCAGATCCTGCCGCGCCGCGCGGCCTGGGTCGCCGCGGCGCTCTTCGCGGTGCATCCCGTGCACGTCGAGGCGGTGGGCAATGTGGTCGGCCAGGCCGAACTGTGGGCTGCCGCGGCGCTTATCGGCGGCGTCGCCGTCTATCTCGCTGCCCGGCGGGACGGCCGCCCCCTCGATCGCGAGACGCGGTTCGTGATCTGCGGGATCTACTTCGTCGGCATGATGTTCAAGGAGAACGCGATCGTCCTCCCGGCCCTCCTCGTTGCAGCCGAAGCGTTCGTCGTGCGCGATACCCGCGGATGGAAGCCGCGCGCGGACGCGTTGGTCTCGCTGCTGGTGTGGATGACGGCGCTCGCCATGATCTACCTCTGGGTGCGCGTGGCGATCACGGGCGAACTTGGGGGCGACGTCGAGCATCCGGCCCTGCGCAACCTTGGCGCCGTGCAGCGCGCCTGGGTGATGCTCGGCCTCGCCCCGGAGTTCGCGCGGCTCCTGCTCTGGCCGGCACGCCTCTACGCCGACTACTCGCCACAGCTCGTCCAGGCCGTGCCCTCGCCGTCGCTCTATCACCTCAACGGCGCGCTCCTGATCCTCTGCCTGACGGCACTCGCCATCGTCGCGGCGCGTCGCTTTCCGCTCGTCACCTTCGCGCTCGCCTGGATCGCGATCGCCATCTCACCCGTGGCGAACATCCTGCTGCCGACGGGCATCCTGCTCGCCGAGCGCACGCTCCTCGTGCCGAGCGTGTCGGTCGTCATCGCGGTCGCTGCGCTCGTGCCCTGGTTCGAGGCGCGCCTCGCCGGCCGGCCGCGCGCCGCGCGGCTCGCCGCCGCCGGCGGCCTCGCGATCGTCCTCATGCTCGGCGCGGCGCGCAGTGCGGACCGCCAGCGCACCTGGCACGACACCCGCACCGTGTTCAGCACCCTCATCGCCGATGCCCCGTTCAGCTTCAAGGCGCACTACGCCAACGGCGGCACCCTGTGGGAGGCGAAGCGCCCGGGCGAAGCGGAGCGTGAGTGGCGCTACGCGATCGCCCTCTATCCGGAGTACTTCGCCGTCTACCAGGACCTGGCGCACAAGTACCGCGAGGCGCACGTGTGTCCGGCCGCGATTCCGTTGTACATCAAGTCCCTCGCAATCGAACCGGCCCTGCCATTCGCCCGCCTCGGCCTCGCCGCGTGCTATCTCGAAATCGCGCACTATCGAGAGGCCCGGTCCACGGCTCGCATCGCCATCGCGTGGGGCGACTACCGGAAGGCCTTCGAGTTCGTCATCGGCCGGGCCGACAGTGCACTCGTCGCGAACGACACGCTCGACGGTGCCAACCGGTGGGCGGGGCGTTCCAAGGTCACGGTCCGCCCGAAACCGTCGGCCCCGAAGCCGCCCCGAACCAATGGATCGCAAAATGCGATTTCCGTCGCAACACCCGGTTCCGGCGAGCCGCGGTCGCGTCGTAACGATCGTCACATCTCGTTGCACGGCAACGACTAAGATCGTCGTTAAGGCTGTGGCAAGGAGTTTGCTACAACTGCAGTGGTGCACCATCTGGGAGTCCTGCAATCCTGCCGGCCCCAAAACCCGGTCCCCCCTCGAGGACATGTCCATGTCGAACAAGAAGGGCTTCACCCTGATCGAGCTGCTGATCGTGGTCGTGATCATCGGCATCCTGGCTGCGATCGCGATTCCGAAGTTCGCGAACACGAAGGAGAAGGCGTACATCGCCTCGATGAAGTCGGACCTGCGCAACCTGATCACGGCGCAGGAAGCGTATTTCTCGG